>DASUWJ010000080.1:0-29192 GCA_036378475.1 Gaiellaceae bacterium | reverse complement strand
GTGAAGAGCGACATCGTCCGCGATCACCAGCGCCCCCGGCTCAACCTTTTCGCGCGCGAGCTGAAAAAGCTCCTCGTAGAAGCGGCTCGCGACGTCGAGGAAGACGACGTCAAAGACGTCGTCGATCAGCTCCAGGGTCTTCCGCGCGTCGCCCTCGATCAGCTCGGCCGTCTCCTCGAGCCCGGCCTCGGCGAGATTGCGTCGCCAGGCGGCGATCCACTCGTCGTCGCGCTCGAGCGAAAGCCGCGGCCTCCGAAGTAGCGCACGCCGGCGGCGAGCCAGATCGTCGAATCGCCGCGGCCGGCGCCGATCTCGAGTACCTCGCAATCGGTCTGTGGGGCGACCACCGAGACGAGGAAGCGACCCGTCGTTGGCTCGACCGGAACACGGGCGGGAGCGGTTCCTCGCGCTCGATCCGCGCGAGGGTGCTGCGAACAGGGCCGTCGAGCATCAGGTCACGTCGACCTTGACCATCCCCTCGTCCACCCGCACGGGAAACGTCTCGACGGGAAGCACCGCGGGCAGGGTCAACGGCCGGCCGGTGCGAATTTCGATGTGAGCGCCGTGCCGAGGACAGACCGCGAAGCCCTCCTCCGCGTCGAAGTCGCCCTCGCAAAGGGGCCCGTCGTCGTGCGAGCAACGGTCCTCGAGCGCGAAGTATTCGCCGTTCAGGTTGTAGACGCCGACGGTGATCGAGCCGGCCACGACGATCTTGACCGAGCCCGGCGGTAGCTCGTCGACCGGGCAGACGTCGAGCTCCGTCAAATTACTTGAGCTCGAGCTCGTCCAAACCGGCCCACTCATCGGGCAGCGGCGTCTGCTTGGCCCGGTGCAGTGCTACCTTCAGCACGCCGAGCCCGAGGAGCGCGCACTTGAGCCGAATCGGAGTCAGTGGAATCCCGATCTCCTCGAGCAGCTCCTCTTTCGGCAGCTCGGCCAGCTCGTTCGCCTTGCGACCCTTCGCCATGTCGACGAGCATCGAGGTCGCAGCCTGGCTGATCGCGCAGCCGCGCCCTGAGAACTTGACGTCCTCGATCGTCTCGCCGTCCGCCGCGAACGAGACGTAGATCGAGATCTCGTCGCCACAGAGCGGGTTCAAGCCCTCTGCTTCGGCGTCGGCATCCTCGATCACCCCGTGCCCGCGCGGGTTCTTGTAGTGATCCAGGATCACCTCGCGATACAGCTGATCCGACATCTACCCCAGGATCTTACGGGCCTTGTGCAGGCCCTCGACGAGCCGGTCGATCTCCTCGCGCACCGTGTAGAGGTAGAAGCTTGCTCGGTTCGTAGCCGCGACGCCGAGCTTCGCCATCAGCGGCTGGCAGCAGTGGTGACCGGCGCGGATCGCGATGCCCTCTCCGTCCAGGATCTGCGCCACGTCGTGCGGGTGGAATCCCGCGAGGTTGAAGGAGACGATGCCGGCGCGACGGTCGGCCGGCGGACCGTACGCGATCAGGCCGGGAACCTCTGCGAGATGCTCGAGCGCGTAGGCCGCGAGCTCGTGCTCGTGCTCCTCGATCGCCTCGAGCCCGACCTCGCTCACGTAGTCGACCGCGGCGCCGAAGCCGACCGCCTCGGCGATCGGCTGCGTCCCCGCCTCGAACTTGTACGGCAGCTCGCCCCAGGTCGTCTCCTCGAGCTTGACCGCGCGGATCATGTGGCCGCCGAGGTTGAACGGCGACATCCGCTCGAGAAGCTCGCTCCGTCCCCAGAGCGCGCCGACACTCGTCGGGCCGCACATCTTGTGGGACGAGAACGCAAGGAAATCGCAGTCGAGCGCCTGCACGTCGATCCGACGGTGCGGTGCGGCCTGGGCGGCGTCGACGACCATGATCGCACCGCGCTCGTGTGCCCAGGCGGAAAGCCTCTCGATCGGATTGATCGTGCCGAGTGCATTCGAGACGAGATTGTTCGCGACCACCTTCACCTGAGCGTCGCCCGCGACCTCGTCGAGCAGTTCGAGCCGCAGCTCGCCGGAGTCGTCGAGCGGCAGGACGCGGAAGTCGGCGCCGGTCCGCTTCGCGATGTACTGCCAGGGCACGAAGTTCGAGTGGTGCTCGAGCTCGGTCACGAGGACGACGTCTCCCGGGCGGAGGTTGTCCAGCCCCCACGCGTAGGCGACGAGATTGAGACCTTCGGTCGCGCCGCGCACGAAAATCACCTCTCGTGAGGCGGGGGCGTTGATCAGCCGAGCGACCTTCTCGCGCGCGCCCTCGTACTCGGCGGTCGCGCGCTCGGAGAGCGTGTAGACCCCGCGGTGGACGTTCGCGTAGGAGGTCTCGTAGAACTCGCGCAGCTTGTCGAGCACCGGGCGCGGCTTGTGCGTGCTCACCGCCGAGTCGAGGTAGGCGAGCGGCTTGCCGTGAATCTGCTGCTCGAAAATCGGGAAGTCGGCACGCAGCTTCTGCGCGTCGAGCTTCGGACGAGCCGTTACGGCCACGGGTCCATCCTAGCCTCGGGGAGACCGGCTACGGCACGCGGAACGACGTGGCGGCGTAGCCCGGCTTCGTCACCTTCACAAGCGCGTGCCGCGTGAACCCCTTCAGCGAGGCGAGCCCCTTGGCATTCGTCTGGGCCACCTTGCCGCCGCCGCGCAGCATGGCTCCCCTGACCGGCGCGATGTCGTCCCGGATCTTCACCATCGGCTTGGGGCTCCGTGAGGCATGCGCCGCGAGCCCGGGAACGAGGTCGGCCGTCCAAAGCGCGTTGCCGGAAGAGCCGCCGACGTTGACGACCGCCTCGACGCGGCCGTTTAGGCCTACCGCCTCGAGCGCGTACGGCGTTTCCCCGCTCGGCAGCTTCGTCCGAACGAGAATCGGCGCCGCCGCGTGGGCGGCGTCTCGCAGGCGAGTCGCCCAGAGGTAGGAGCCGCGCGTCCAGACGACCCAGAGCTTGCCCCCGTCCGGCTCGAGGGCGAGTGCGACCTGGGCCGGGCTGCCGCCCGTCGCGATCGCGAACTTCCGCTTCAGCTTGCCGGCGCCGAGCGCAGCGAGCGTGACATGGCTCGTTCCCGGCCATGCCATGAAGGTGTTGCCCACACCGTCTGCGACGAGCGGGACGCGATTGATCGCCGGCTGAGCCTGCACGTCCGTGCCCGCGGCGAGGTTGACAGGCTGTCCCGCCGGCGCACCCGAGGCATCGAGGATCTCGTACAGGTAGCCGGACTTCGAGCTCGGGTTCGCGTTCGACCAGAACGCCAGCTGCGCGAGCCCGGAGAACTCGACCGCGAGCGACTCGTCGTAACCACAACAGGGTGAAAACGCGTTGTTGAGCGTCTCGCCGTTGTCGCCCTGGTAGACGTTGATGAAGCCCGTGCCGTCCTGGGAGAAAAGTGGCGTTCCGTCGCGGCGGACCGCAGCGGCCTGGACGTCCCCGATCGTCGAGGCGGGATTCGTCGTGAACGGGCCGCTCCAGCTGACGCCGCCGTTCGAGGACGAGAATCGGAGCAGGCCGGAGGTCTTCAAGTCGGGGGTCGCGCCTCCGAAGTAGAGGAAGATCGTTCCAGCGGGCTTCTGCACGAGCTGTGGATCGGACACGGCCGGCCAGCCGCTGACCACGGTGTGCGAGGCGCCGGCCGCGTCGATGACGACGACCGAGCCCGTCGACTGAACGGCATAGGCCACGAGCACGCCCTGGCTCGTGCGTAGCAGCGCGGGATCCGCGTGATTCGTGAGCTTGTTCGGCGTCACGTAGCCCCGAACCGCGCCGGATGCAGCCGGTACCAGTGCGATCGCCGCCAAGAACGGGAGGAGAAGTCGCATCTGCCGAACGTAGCAGCGCCGTCGGAGGCCTCGACGTCCACCGAAGCAACCCCTACGCTGAAGCGATGCGCCGGCTCGCACCCGGGCTCGCCGTCGCAGCGCTCCTCGCTGCCGGAGCCCTCGTCGTCTCAGGTTGCGGCAGCAGTGGAAGCGGGTCGAGCCCGGAGGGGGCGAAGGTCTTCGCCTCGGCCGGCTGCACGAGCTGCCACGCCCTGGCCGCCGCGAACGCGAACGGACAGATCGGCCCGAACCTCGACCAGCTGAAGCCGAGCTCCGAGGCCGTCGTCCGCCAGGTGACGAGCGGCGGTGCCGGGATGCCGTCGTTCCGCGGTCGGCTGAGTCCGAAGCAGATCCGCGAGGTCGCTGACTACGTCGCCACGTCGACCAAGAACAGTGCGGCTGTCAGCACCGCCTTCCATCCGAACGGCACGAAGCTCTCCGACTGTCCCGGGAACTACGCCTGCTACAAGCAGGCGTTCGGGAACATCGCCTACTACAACAGCCCCGAGCAGGCGCTCGCGACGCTCACGCGCTACATGCGCACCAACTCGACGGTCTCGAGCGGCTGTCACCAGATCGCCCACATGATCGGCCACGCGGGCTACCTTCGCTACCACGGCAACGCCGCAGAGGCGCTCGCGCACGGCTCGATGACCTGCTGGTCGGGCTACTACCACGGCGTCGTCGAGCGCGCCTTCGCTGGGGTGCCGCGCTCCCAGGTGACGAAGATCGCGCGGCGGATGTGCACCGGCGCGGCGATCAACCGCACGTCCTTCCTCGCCTACCAGTGCGTCCACGGCCTGGGGCACGGGCTGATGATCTACAGCCTCAACGACCTGCCCTACTCGCTCCGGGTCTGCGACCAGCTGCCGACGCGGTGGGATCAGACCTCGTGCACCGGCGGCGTCTTCATGCAGAACTTCCTGCCCGGGCCGATGCAGATCGCGCCGACGAAGTGGGTCAAGCAAAGCGACCTGCTCTACCCCTGCGACATCGTCGCCTCGCGCGACAAGCTCTACTGCTACCTGATGGTCACCTCGCGGATCCTGCCCGTCGTGCACTACAACTGGCGCGTGGCCGCGCGCTGGTGCCACCGGGCGGAGAAAGGCTGGGTCGCCACGTGCTTCCAGTCGTTCGGACGCGACGCTTCCGGGTTCAGCGTCCAGAACCCGCGCAAGATCGTCTCGATCTGCCGGCTCGCGGGCTCGATGGAGCGCGAGTGCATCTACGGCGGCTCCCGCGACCTGACCTCGAACGACGCCGGGCCGACCCGGGCGATCAGGATGTGCAAGCTGGCACCCGCCTCGACGCGCTCCTTCTGCTACTACGGCATCGGCACGATCCTCGGCGGCTTTGCGAACGAGGCTTCGGCCCGACGCGCGAAGTGCGCTCCGATCCCGAGCGCCTACCGCCACGATTGCGACCGCGGCGCCAACGCCTAGCGCTGTACGGGGCGCAGCAGCCCCCCTGGATTCGGTTAGCCGCCGCTAGGCCTGCGGAATCCGGGCCTCGAGGGCCTCGGTGACAGCCTCGCGCACCGGTTCCAGCTCGATCCGGTTCAGGACGTCGGTGAAGAAGCCGCGCACGATCAGGCGCTCCGCCTCGGCGCGCGAGATGCCCCGGGCCATCGCGTAGAAGAGCTCTTCCCGGTTGACCGGGCTGATCGTCGCACCATGCGTGCAGCGAACGTCGTTCGCCTCGATCTCGAGCCCGGGAATCGAGTCCGCGTGGGCTCGGTCGGAAAGAATCAGGTTGCGGTTCTCCTGGTAGGCATTCGTTCGCTGGGCCTCCGGCTCGACCTTGATCATCCCGCGCCAGACCGCCGTCGCCTGGTCGCGGAGCGCCCCCTTGAACGCGAAGTCCGAGGTCGTGTTGGGGGCGATGTGCTCCTGGAAGGTGTCGTAGTCCAGGTGCTGGTCGCCGTCGGCGAAGTACGCGCCCGTCACCCTCGAGGTGGCGCCCGCCCCCGCGAGGTCGTTTTGGATCCGCGTCTTCCCCTTCTTCGAACCGAAGCCGCCGGCCACCCAGTCGAGCTCCGCATCGCGCTCGACGCGCGCCCGGTGGGAGGCGAAATGCCAGGTGTGCGGCGAGAGGTGCTGCAGCGAGACGAACTCGACCTTGGCCCCCTCACCGACGAAGAGCTCGGAGACCGCGTTCGAGTAGCCGGAGAGCTCCGCGGTCGCGGATGCATACTCCTCGATCACGCTGAAGCGGCTCTCGGGCTCGGCAACGACGAGCAGGCGCCAGAAGAGCGCCCCGCCCTCGCGCGAGTTCGCGATCCGCACGTACAGGGGCTGGTCCAAGACGAGGCCACGCGGGACCCGGACGAGCAGGCCGTGCTGCCAGAGGGCCGCGTTGTGCGCGGCGAACTTCTCCTCGAAGCCGACGAGCGTCCCGAGCAGCTCGTGCTCGGCGAGCGGCTCGAAGGTGATGCCGGCGGGTGCGCGCTCGATCTCGATCCCGGCCTCCGAGACGGTCGCGAGCCCCGCCACGTCGAGCTCGAGCATCGTCTCGGCCGCCGCCCGGCCCGGTGCCGGGCGGTGCCCATTCAAGCCGAAAGCATCGGGATCGAACCCAGCGAGGTCGGTGAAGCGCCAGGGTTCGTCGCTCGTCGTCGGCAGGGGCAATGCCCGGTAGCGGGCCAGTGCGCTCGCTCGGCTCACGACTTGGCGAGAGCGTGGCTGTCGGCGTGGCTCATCCCATCCGGCCGGGGCGGTGCGTAGCGGCGGTGGAGGATGATCCTGTTGCCGTCGAAATCCGTGCAGAAGGCCATCTGGCAGACACCCGTATCGATCGTCTCGCCCGAAAACTCGACCCCGGCGGCTTCGAGCTCAAGCCGTGCCTCGCCGACGTCGGCCATCCGAACGGCGATCCCGGCGCCGGCGACGAACTTCATCCCTACCGCCTCGGGCTGCCAGACGCCGAGCGTCACGTTCGAGCTCTCGAACTCCGGAAACGTGTCTTCGGGCGCCGTGCTCTCGTGCAGGCCTAACAGCTCGCCGTAGAAGCGGCGGGCCTGGGCGGGATCACGAGTCGGGATCGAGACGAAATCAACCCGCTCGACCGCGATCAACCGACGGAGCCCTCCATCTGGAGCTGGATCAGTCGGTTCATCTCGACCGCGTACTCGAGCGGCAGCTCCTTCGTGATCGGCTCGACGAAGCCCGAGACGATCATGGCCGCCGCTTCCGCCTCCGAGAGGCCGCGCGACATCAGGTAGAAGAGCTGCTCCTCGCCGATCTTGGAAACGGTCGCCTCGTGGCCGATGTCGACGTTGTTCTCGTCGATCCGGATGTAGGGGTAGGTGTCCGTGCGCGAGTTCTCGTCCAGGATCAGTGCGTCGCAGACGACCTTCGACTTGGCGCCCTCGGCGCCCTTGGCGACCTCGAGCAGGCCCCGGTAGGAGGCGCGGCCGCCGTTCTTCGAGATCGACTTGGAGGTGATCGTCGAGGTCGTGTTCGGCGCCACGTGTACGGCCTTGCCGCCGGCGTCCTGGTGCTGGCCCTGATTCGCGAAGGCGATCGAGAGCACCTCGCCGTGCGCGCGCTCGCCGAGCAGCCAGATCGCCGGGTACTTCATCGTCAGCTTCGAGCCGAGGTTCCCGTCGACCCACTCCATCGTCGCGTCCTTGTAGGCGACCGCCCGCTTGGTGACCAGGTTGTAGACGTTGGTCGACCAGTTTTGGATCGTCGTGTAGCGGCAGCGGCCGCCTTCCTTGACGATGATCTCGACGACTGCCGAGTGGAGCGAGTCGGTCGTGTAGATCGGCGCCGTGCAGCCCTCGACGTAGTGGACGTAGGCCCCCTCGTCGACGATGATCAGCGTCCGCTCGAACTGGCCCATGTTCTCCGCGTTGATCCGGAAGTAGGCCTGGAGCGGCATCTCGATCGAGACGCCCGGCGGCACGTAGATGAAGGAGCCGCCCGACCAGACGGCCGAGTTGAGCGCGGCGAACTTGTTGTCGTTCTGGGGGATGATCGTGCCGAAGTACTGCTTGACGAGCTGCTCGTGCTCGCGCAGGCCCGAGTCCATGTCCAGGAAGATCACGCCCTGGGCCTCGAGCTGCTCCTGCAGCTTGTGGTAGACGACCTCCGACTCGTACTGGGCGCCGACCCCGGCCAGGAACTTGCGCTCGGCCTCCGGGATCCCGAGCCGGTCCCAGGTGTTCTTGATGTCGGGCGGCAGGTCTTCCCAGGACTGGGCCTGCTTCTCGGTCGGCTTGATGTAGTAGTAGATGTTCTCGAAGTCGATCTGGCTCAGGTCGCCGCCCCACCCGGGCAGCGGCCGGGCCGAGAAGTACTCGAGCGACTTCAGGCGGAACTTCCGCATCCAGTCCGGCTCCTGCTTGTGCTCCGAGATCGCCTCCACCACCTCGCGGCTCAAGCCGCGCTCGGACTTGAAGACGTAGTTCTCCTCGTCGTGGAAGCCGTACTTGTAGTCGTTGCCGATCCCGGCGACGACCTCGGACTCAGGCGTCACGGCCATCTACTCACCACCTCCGACCGGGGCAGGCATGAACGCCTCATACCCCTCCGCTTCGAGCTTATGCGCAAGCTCGGGGCCGCCTTCCTCGACGATCTGCCCGCCGACGAAGACGTGGACGAAATCGGGGCGGATGTAGTTGAGGATCCGCTGGTAGTGGGTGATCAGCACCGCCCCCATAGTAGGCCCGACGAGTCCTTTGACGCCGCCCGCGACGATCCTGAGCGCGTCGATGTCGAGTCCCGAGTCGGTCTCGTCGAGGACCGCGATCCGCGGTTTCAGCATCGCCATTTGCAGGATCTCGACCCGTTTCTTCTCGCCGCCCGAGAAACCCTCGTTTAGGTAGCGGCTCGCCATCTCGCGCGGCACCTTCAGCTCTTCCATCGCCGCCAGCAGGTCGCGCCGGAACTCCGGGATCGGAACCGGGTCGTCCTCGCCGGCCTTCGCTTTTCGGATCGCGTTGATCGCCGAGCGAAGGAAGCTCGTCACGGTCACGCCCGGCACCGCGTGCGGATACTGAAAGGCGAGAAAGAGTCCCTTTTGCGCGCGCTCGTCGGCCTCCATCGCGGTCACGTCCTCGCCGTCGAGCAGGATCTCGCCCTCGCTGATCTGGTAGGCCGGATGGCCCGCGAGCGCGTAGGCCAGGGTCGACTTGCCGGAGCCGTTGGGTCCCATGATCGCGTGCGTCTCGTTCGGGTCCACGGCCAGGTCGACCCCGCGGACGATCTCGGTGCCGTCCTCGAGCGCGACATGCAGATTCTTGAGTTCGAGTAGTGCCATTTGAGCAGGGAGCGCGCGCCCGCAGGCGTCGTCGCCTCGGACCATGCTAGCGGCTTCTCGACTGCCTCCGGACGAGGGATCTTGCAGGGAAAAAAACCAGCCGACCTTGTGCGAAAGAGCATCGACGGGCGGGCGGCCACGCCGCAAGGAGGAATCGATGGCCGACGTCAGGCAGCCCGGCTTCCCGACCGCCCTCGCCGCGGTGGCAGCAGGCGCCCTCGTCAGCTCCTGGAGCACGGGCCTGCTCGCGAGCCGCTACCCGGCGATGAGTAGCGCGGTCTGGGCGATCCTGACCAGCATCGCGGGTGCCGCCTGCCTCAAGCTCGTGCTCCGTGCGCTCCAGTACGAGATCGCGTTCGCCTTCGCCGCGGGAGCGCTTCTCGCGGGCCGCGTCGCGGGCCTCCTGCTCGGCCAGGCGATGCCGGACTTGGGCGGACACGCCTTGCCCGGGCTGCCCACCCTCGGGCTCTACTCGTGCGTGCCGACGCTGCTGCTCTCCACCTGGCTCGTCCAGCTGACCGGCGGGCGGCGCCGCTTCGTCCGCTACTAGTCCATCCCGCAGCCAGGCGCCCACACCGACACGAACAGCCGGCGACCCGGCAGCCAGCGCCAGGCGAGCGCGTCGGAGCAATCCGCGACCCGGACGATCAGCCGCGGCCGGCCGCCGCGCAGCGAGACGGCGTCGAACTGCTCCTGCCATGGACCGAGACCGAGAGAATCGCGGTGCTTGGTATAGGCGAGCAGGTTTCCGTCGCTCGACCAAACGGGTCGCTCGATCGCGTTGTACGTAGAGCCACGCATCTGGTCCAGGCGCCGCAGGTGTCGTCCGTCGCTGCCGATCACCCAGAGCCCCTGGGCCGCGACGAAGGCGAGCCGGCGGCCACCCGGAGACCAGGCGAGCGAACAGCCCCGCTGGCGGAGGTTTCGGCGCGCGCGCCCGGGGCGAACGACGAAGATCGAGGTAGAGCTCGCGTAGGCGATCAAGCCCCCGTGCGGCGCCCAGGTGAGCGACGCGTCGCAGTCCGGAGGCGGAAACCAGGGCGCGATCGGCGCCCGGCCCTGGCCGGTTGCGCCGACGACCGTGATCTGGCCGAAGCGGCCCGCCGGGACCGCGACGAACGCGAGCCGTCCGGAGTCGCGGGCCCAGGCAAACTCGGTCGCGTCCCCGGCGACCCGATGCAACCCGCTCCCGTCGGCGCCCATCACCCAGAGCTCGTTGCCGCGCAGGAACGCGACCTTCGCGCCGTCGGGCGACCAGCGGGCGTTCTCCGCTGACCCGTTGGCGAGCCGCCGCACATCGCTCCCGTCGAGGCGCGCGTCAGAGACCCCGGCCCCGTCCGTGCCGAGCACACGGCTGCCATCGGCCGAGACATCCGTGACCGCGAACGGATGGATGAAGGGACCCTGGCAGGTGCCTCCGTCGAGGCGGAGGACATAGAGGCCACTCGTAGCTCCGCACGACGTGGAAGAGGCGGACGAGGCGGGGACGGCCCCGAGCGGGAGCACCAGTGCTCCCGCGGCGAGCGCGGCGAGCTGCGCTCTCATCGGCCGGATTCTAGGCTCTCAGCGCTTCGGCACTAGCAAGCGCAGCCTCGTCCAGGCGCTGGAGGAGCGTGAGCGCTCGTCGAAGCGGCCGTGCGCGCCGGGGTCGCCCGGCAGCGTCTCGAACAGGTTGTCCGGAGAACCGACCGGCTTGTCCGCGGCCGTGTGCTGGCTCTTCCAGCCGATTCGCCGCAGCACCCAGTCGCCCGCCCGCGGCGAGAGCTTCTGTCCCCAGAGCAGCTTCTGCGCGCCCCAGGAGACGGGCAGCTCCCGAATCGGACGTTCGGCGCAGTGCAGGACGGCCTCGGCGTAGGGCTCAGGCTGGTAGATCGGCGGCACCGGTTGCGGCTGCTTGCCGATTTTCTGGCGGTCGCGGTCGAACTGCGGGGTGTTGATCGCGCCGGGCAGGACGAGCGAGATCGCCACCTCGACCTCGTGCTTCTGCAACTCGACGCGTGCCGATTCGAGAAAGGTGCGCACGGCCGCCTTGCTCGAGCAGTAGGCGGCCTGGAGGGGAATGCCGCGGTAGGCGAGCGCGGAGGAGACGTGCAGGAAGGTGCCCCTGCTCGCCTTGAGCGCCGGCAGGGCGGCCCAGTAGGCGTAGGCGACGCCGAAGAAGTTGACGTCGAAGACGCGCCGCAGCTCCTGGGCCTGGAGCTGCTCGACCTCTGCATAGACGGTCACGATCGCATTCGCGACGAAGGTGTCGATCCGGCCGAAGCGCTCGAGCGCGAGCCGGACGAGCGTCTCGTTCTGACCCTGCTCGGACAGGTCGCCCGGGACGGCCAGTGCCTCCGAGCCGGCGCGCTCGATCTCCTCGACGGCCGCCTCGAGGCCCTCGCTCCCGCGAGCAGCGACGACCACCTTCGCGCCGCGCTCGCCCGCGGCCCGGGCGATCGCCCTGCCGAGGCCGCTCGAGGCCCCGGTGACAACGACGACCTGCTCGCCCAGAGGCTTTTTCCGCATGGGGAGTCGGTTGCCGCCTAGCGCGGCTCCGAAACGCGAGCTACCCTGTCCGTGTGCCTGGCTGGATCGGACTGCCCGAACTGCTCGTGCTGGCGCTCGTGATCCTGCTCGTTTTCGGACCCAAGCGCCTGCCCGAGATGGGCCGCTCGCTCGGACGCGGGCTGCGGGAGTTCAAGGACTCGATCAGCGCCGACAAGAACCGCGACGCAGAAAGCGGCCCCGCCGAGCTGACCGCCTCGGCGACGGCGCACGAAGAGCATCCGGTCGGCGTTGTCCAGCAGCGCGCCGACGAACGCGGCCGCCCCTCCTAGCCGGATGAAGCGGCTGCCGCGCCGCCTTGGCCACGGCGACGAGGCGACGCTGGTCGAGCATCTCGAGGAACTCCGGACCCGGATCCTGATCTGTCTCGGCGCGCTCGTTGTCACCGTCAGCATCGCCTACGTCTTTCGCGGCCACCTGCTGCACTGGCTGAACCAGCCGCTGCCGCCCTCGAAGCGAAAGCCGGTCACCTTCGGCGTCGCCGAGCCGTTCCTGACCTCGTTCATGGTCAGCATGTACGCCGGCTTCCTGCTCGCGCTGCCGGTGATCTTCTGGCAGATCTGGAGCTTCCTCGCGCCCGCCTTCGTCGAGCATACGCAGCGCCTGATCGCAGCCTTCGTCGTCTTTGCCTTCGGCCTGCTCGTCGCCGGGGTGGCCTTCGGCTACTTCATCGTGCTGCCGGCCGCGATCCCGTTCCTGACCAATTTCGATGCCAAGGACTACCGGATCCTGATCCGGGCCCGCGACTACTACTCGTTCACCGCGCTCGCCATGCTCGCCTGCGGGATCGTCTTCGAGGTGCCGATCTTCGTGCTCGCGCTCGTCCGCCTGCGCGTCTTCACGGCGGCGCGCCTGCGCAAGAACTGGCGGATCGGCGTCGTCACGATGGCCGCGATCGCGGTCGCGCTTCCCGGCGTGGATCCGGTCACGACGACGATCGAGATGATCCCGCTGATCGGCCTCTACCTGCTCTCGGTCCTGCTCGCGAGCGTGTTCGAAAAGCGCTGGTGGGGACGCGAGGTGCCCGCGGCCGAGCCCACGTGAGCTACCCGAAGATCGAGCTGCACGTTCACCTTGAAGGCACGGTCGGGCCGGAGACACTGCTCGACATCGCCCGGCGAAACGACTATCCGCTCCCGGCCGACGACCTCGAGGGACTGCGGGAGCTGTATGAGTTCCGGGACTTCGCCCACTTCATCGAGGTCTGGGTCTTGACGACCAACGCCCTGCAGAGGGAGGCGGATTTCCGCCAGGTCGTCGTCGACTACGCCGAGGAGGCCGCCTCACATGGCGCCGTCTACATCGAGGGGATCTTCTCGCCCGCCGAGCGCGCCCGCCGCGGCGTCGACTGGGACGCGCTCTTCACGGGCTACTGCGACGGCGCCCAGGAGGCCAGGGAGCTGCACGGGGTCGAGGTGCGGCTGACGCCGGACATCCCCCGCGGTTTCGGGCTCGACGAGGCGGAACAGACGGTCCGCTACGCCGCCAAGTACCGCCAGCGAGGCGTGCTCGGGATCGGTCTGGGCGGGCTCGAGGCCGAATTCCCGCCGGAGCCCTACGCGGGGGTGTTCGCGCAGGCCCGCGCGGCGGGTCTCGCCTCCGTTCCCCACGCAGGCGAGGCGGCCGGCCCGGCGTCGATTCGCGGCGCGCTGGAGGCACTCGGGGCCAGCCGCTTGCGACACGGCATCCGGGCGGCCGAGGATCCGGGCCTGCTGCGCGAGCTCGTCGAGCGCCGGATCGTCCTCGACGTGTGCCCGCTCTCGAATCTCCGCACCCGGGTCGTCTCCGACCTCGCCCACCATCCCCTGCCCCGGCTCGTGGCGGCCGGAGCTCTCTGCTCGATCTCGACCGACGATCCGGCGATGTTCGCCACCGACCTCTCCCGGGACTACGCCGCCGCCTGCTCCTTCGGCCTCGAGCCGCGCACGTTCTACGAGGCCGGGCTCGAGGGAGCCCTCTGCGACGGACCGACCTGGTCGCGCCTTGCGGAACTCGGCGAGAGCTTCGACTGGGACGTCGTCTCTAGAGCCGGGGTCGAGGTACCCTAGGCGCCCGATGGCGAGAGGAGCGGCTCAGGCGCGGCGGAAGGCCGCCAAGCAGCAGACCCGCCGGCGGCAGACAGCAACCCGGCGCCCGCCGACCGTGGAGCAGACGATGTTCTTCCCGCGTCTGCGGCGGCAGGCCAAGTGGGTGTTCGTCTTCCTCGCGTTCGTCTTTGCCGCCGGCTTCGTCTTCTTCGGCGTCGGCTCGGGGTCGACCGGGATCGGCGATCTCCTGCGCGGCAACTTCAACCTCTTCGGCAGCGGCGGCGGCTCGAAGACGAGCTCCGGGGTTCAGAAGGCGCTCAAGCAGACGCGGGCTCACCCGAACGATCCGAACGCGTGGAACTCCCTCGCGACGGCGTACCAGACGAACGGACAGACGGCGGCCTCGACGACGGCGCTCGAGCACTACCTAAAGCTCAGGCCGAATGACGTCCAGGCCCTGCAACGGGTGGCGGCCTACTACTACACGCTCGCGCAGAACAAGGATGCTGAGGCCCGCAATCTGGAGGCCCAGGCGCCGCTGCAGTACGGAAACGTAATCGGCCTCTCCCCGACGAGTCAGCTCGGCCAGGTGCTCGGGCAGGACCAGATCGCGCAGCAGCTGAGCCAACAGGCAAGCAGCGCCTTCGCCGACACGAACACGGCGCTCCGCAAGGATGAGCGCTACTCCCAGCGGATCGCGAAGCTGCAGCCCGACGATGTCAACAGCCAGTACCAACTCGCCCAGCTGGCGGACTTCCTCGGCGACAAGCAGATTGCGCTCGCCGCCTACCTGAAGGTGGTAAAGCTGGCGCCGAACGACCCGAGCGCGCAGACGGCTCGCCAGCGGATCGCGCTGCTGACGTTGTCGCTGCACGGCAAAAAGTAGACTCAAGCGCCTGACGACCGGGGGAGCGATGAATTTCGACATCAAGACCGAGCAGGTTGACGGCGGTGCCTACGTGATCTCCCTCGCGGGCGAGGTCGACCTCTACACGGCGCCGGAGTTCAAGCAGCAGCTCCTCGAGGTGATCTCCCAGGGCGGCCGGGACGTGATCGTCGACTTCTCCGATACGACCTTCATCGACTCAACCACGCTGGGAGTGCTCGTCGGCGGCGTGAAGCGGCTGCGCACGAACGAAGGCCAGCTCTCGCTCGTCTGCAGTGACCGGAACATCACGAAGATCTTCGAGATCACCGGCCTCGACCGCGTGTTCACGATCTATCCCACCCGCGAGGAGGCGATCTCGCAGACCGACAGCTCGAGCCAGCCTCCCGCCTAGCGCCGGTGCGCTTTCAGGCAGCCGGACTGCTCGCGCTTGCGGTGGCCGCGCTCACCTGCGGCTGTGGCCAGACCGGGATCGCCAAGGGCGGCGACGTCGGCCAGGGCAAGCAGCTCTTCATCGCCAACTGCGCCGGCTGCCACACGCTCGCCGACGCGGGCACGAGGGGATCGACCGGCCAGTACCCGACCGGACCGGACTTGGACGGAGCCTTCGCCGGCGTCCGTGCCCAGAAGTTCAGCACCAGCACGATCAAGCAGGTCGTCTACGACCAGATCTACCACGCTGGCGCGCCGATGCCGCAGAAGTTGGTCAAGGGCGCGGCCGCCGCGTCGGTCGCCGCCTACGTCGCCTCGGTGGCGGGCACGGGGGCCGGCAGCCAGGGCGCCGCGCCGACCCTGACCGCGACGGCGGCCGCGGGCGGCGGCGGAACCACCGGCCTGGCGGCGACCGGAGCGGCCCTCTTTACGAGCTACGGCTGCTCGGGCTGCCACACCCTGACCGGCACGCGGCTGGTCGGCCCCGGCTTTAAGGGCCTCTACGGATCGAAGGTGCCGCTCGCGAACGGGCAGACCGTGACCGCCAGCGACGCCTACCTGCTCGAGTCGATCTTGAACCCGGACAAGCAGATCGTGAAGGGGTACCCGAAGGGCGTGATGAGCAAGGTGATCCGACCGAATTCGGTGCCGCTCGCAAAGGCGAGGGCGCTCGTCGCCTTCATCAAGTCGAAGAAGTAACCCCCGCGCGGGACAGACCGAAACAGGGCCGAACCGGCCTCGGCGAACCGGGTGCCGGGGCGGGCGCCCTTGCTAGCGAACGTCTTCGCGCTCGCGCTCGAGATCGACGACGACGTGCGTCACCGGCACGGGAAACCGCTCCCGCGCACCCGAGACCACCCCTTTCTCGAGCCAGTGCGAGCGGCCTTCCGGATGCGTCGAGATGATGATCTCGTCCGCACCGAAGGTACGGAGCGCGTCCTCGATTGCCTGCAGCGGCTCGCCGTCGCCGATCTCGCCCCTGGCCTCGATTCCCGCCTCGCGCAGCCGCCCGAGGCTCTCGTCGAGCCGCTTTTGCGCCTCGCTCCGTGCCGCGTCTTCGTCCGAGACCCAGTGCCGAAGCGGGGTATTCAGCGCCGGCGAGACGACGAGGATCTCGGCCCGGTAGCCCTCGCTGTGTTCGCGGATGCGCTCGCGGAGCGTCTGACCGCCGACCGTCTCGTTCGCGACGACGAGGATGCGGCGCTCGTCCGCGGCGCTCCGCGGGCGAGGGACGGTGACCTCCGGCCGCCCGGGCTCGCCGCGGCGGAAGTAGAGGAGGGCGACGGCGGCGCTCAAGACGATGAAGACGGCCAGGCCGAGCCAGCGGTTGATCAGCGCCCCGAGCACGATCAGCACGCAGTAGCCGAGCGTCAGCCAGACGAAGCGGTAGGCCTCGGCTTCCGAGCGAAACGGGTTTCGCACCGCGCCCCCCTAGAGGACGTAGACGGTCGTGAAGACGACGATCCACATCACATCGACGAAGTGCCAGTAGATGCCGCCGATCTCCACGCCGTGGTGGGCCGTGGGCGTGAAATGGCCGCGGAATGCGCGCGCGGTCATCGCGGCCAGAATCGTCAGCCCGACGAAGACGTGCGCTCCATGCAGGCCGGTCAGGGAGAAGAAGATCGTTCCGAAGGCCTGGTCGTGCGGCGTGAAGCCGATCCGCGCGTACTCGAGGATCTGCGTCAGCAGGAAGGTGAGGCCGAGCAGAAAGGTCAGCGCGAGACCGGCCTGCAGCCCGGCCCGGTTGCCGCGCTTGATCGACTGGAGCGCCCAGTGCATCGTGAAGCTCGAGCTGACGAGGATGCAGGTGTTGACCGCGGCCACGAAGACCGGCAGGTGGAACGGGGGTGGCGGCCAAGGCTGGTGGTTGACGACCCGGATGAAGAAGTAGGCCGTGAAGAAGGAGCCGAACAGCATCACCTCGGAGGCGATGAAAAGGAACATCCCGAGCGTGCGCGCATCGACGCGCGAGCTCTGGTTCGCGGCCGGGGGGTGCGCCGCGTGCCCGGCCTGGACCTGATCCGCGTGGACGCTCACGTGAGGGCGGCCTCTTCCTGCAGGACAACGTGCTCGACCGGCAGCCCGGTTGCCCTGTGCAGGCGCTGGACGAGGTCGCGGCGAAGCCACGGCGACCTGGAGGGGGCGAAGGTCGAGACGATGATCTCGTCGATCCGCTCGTCCGCGACCGCCTCCGTCGCGGCGGCGAACGGATCCGGGTGGGCCACCTGGCCGTGGACGTCGATCCCCTCGGCGCGCAGGATCGTCAGCGCCCGCCGCAGCCGGCGCTCGGCCTCCGGGTGGGATCCCCGGGCGGGATCGCTCTGCGGGGAGACGAGCAGGAAGCTGGCCGGGCCGCGCCTGGCACGCTCCCGGATCCGCTCGAGCAGCGGCTCCCCGACTACGGTCTCGTTGGCGAGCACGAGTACGTTCTTCGGCCCGCCCTCGGCCTCGAGGTCGACGATCACGTGCTCGACCGGCGTCCCCGCCGCGACGCCGCGGATCCTGTCGACGACTCCCCTCCGCAGCCAGCCGGACTTCTGCTCCGGGTGGGTCGAGACGACGATCCGGTCCGGGCGCGGCTCGAGCTGGGCGAGTGCGTCGCGCACGGCGTCGACGGGCGAGGT
The DNA here is from genome assembly GCA_036378475.1 of Gaiellaceae bacterium. Taxonomy (GTDB): domain Bacteria; phylum Actinomycetota; class Thermoleophilia; order Gaiellales; family Gaiellaceae; genus 13-2-20CM-68-14. The sequence goes on along the minus strand of DASUWJ010000080.1, from coordinate 11,650 downwards.
CTCGACGACCAGCCCGTGCGCCGCGATTCCCGCCTCCCGGAGCGAAGCGAGCGTGCGGTCGAGCCGCCTGCCGGCGGCCGCGCGCCGGGTGTCCTCGTAGACGACGTAGCCGCCCGCGGGCGCGTTCACGGGCGCCAGCACGGTGACGAGGTCGACGCCGGCCTCGGCCTCGCCCGAGACCGCCGCGAGCAGCTGCTTGCTCGCCACCGTCTCGTTCGCGACGACGAGGATGTGGCTCAGCGCGGCACCTGCTCTCGCTCGGCCACCCGGTCGCCGTTGAAAACGGCGTGGCGGGCGCCCGGGACGCCGTACTCGTAGGGCCCGCCGACGACCTGGGGGATCTCGTCGAAGTTGAAGACGGGCGGGGGCGAGGACACCTGCCACTCGATCGTCAGCGCGCGCCAGGGGTTCGCCGGCGCCGGCTCGCCCCGAGCCCAGGAGACGATGATGTTGTAGAGAAAGACGAGCGTCGAGGCACCGAGGCAGAAGGAAGCGATCGAGATGAAGAGGTTGAGATTCGCGAACCGCGGCGCGTAGTCGGCGACGCGGCGGGGCATGCCCTGGATGCCGAGATAGTGCATCGGGAAGAAAGTGGCGTTGAAGCCGATGAAGGTGAGCCAGAAGTGGAGCTTGCCGAGCCGCTCGTTGTACATCCGGCCGGTCATCTTCGGGAACCAGTAGTAGATCCCGGCGAAGATCGTAAAGAGCGAGCCTCCGAAGAGGACGTAGTGGATGTGCGCTACGACGAAGTAGGTGTCGGAGACGTGGACGTCGATCGGAACCGCGGCGAGGTAGATCCCGGAGAGGCCGCCGATCACGAACATCGAGACGAAGCCGAGCGCAAAGAGCATCGGAGTCGAGAAGTTGAGCTTCCCCTCCCATAAGGTGGCGAGCCAGGAGAAGACCTTGATCCCGGTCGGGATCGCGATGATCACCGAGGTCACCATCATCGGCACCCGCAGCCAGGGCGACATCCCCGAGACGAACATGTGGTGCGCCCAGACCGAGAAGCCGAGCACGAGGATCGCCATCAGCGAGAGCGCCATCAGGCGGTAGCCGAAGATCGGCTTGCGCGCGAAGGTCGAGATCACCTCCGAGGCGATCCCAAACCCCGGCAGCATCATGATGTAGACGGCCGGGTGCGAGTAGAACCAGAAGATGTGCTGGTAGGCGAGCACGTAGCCGTGCTGATCGGGGTTGAAGAAGTTCGTGTGCATGACGTGGTCGAACATCGACATGAACTGGGAGCCGGCGATGAAGGGCGTCGCGATCACGACGAGGAGGGAAGTGGTGAAGTTCGCCCACACGAGCAGGGGCATCCGCCAGAAGGTCATTCCCGGCGCGCGCATGGTGATGATCGTGACCAGGAAATTGAGCGCGGTCATGATCGAGGAGGCGCCCGCCCACTGGACGCCCATGTTGAAGAAGACCGCCCCCAGCTCCTGGTGCGTCGAGCAAAGGGGCGCGTAGCCGGTCCAGCCGCAGCCGAAGCCGGGCACGATGAAGCTCCCGAGCATGATCAGGCCCGCGACCGGCAGCAGCCAGAACGAGAGCGCGTTCAGGCGCGGGAAGGCCATGTCGGGCGCGCCGATCATCAGCGGGATGACGAAGTTCCCGAGCCCGGCGAAGGCGGGGATGATGAAGAGGAAGATCATCAGCGCCGCGTGGACGGAGAAGAGCTCGTTGAAGACCTGGTTGCCGACGAACTGCATCCCCGGGCGGGCGAGCTCGGCCCGCATGATCATCGCCATCAGACCCGCGGCGATGAAGAAGAAGAACGTCGCCACGAGGTACTGGATCCCGATCACCTTGTGGTCGGTGTTGACGCGGAAGTAGTCGCGCCAGCTTTGCGCCCCGTGTCCGGAGTGGTCCTCGGGCCGAGTTGGCGAGCCGATCGCATAGCGCGCCCAGTAGTCGAAGCCGCCAAGCCCGGCGAGGAACCCGAACGGAACCGCGGTCAGCTCGATCGTGGTGATCACCTGACCGTCCCAGATCGGCTTCCAGCTCTCGGCGAAGCGAACGAGCAGCGTGATCCCGAGCCCGATCCCGAAGAAAAGGGCGGTCATCCACGGCACGCGGAGCCAGCCGGGGGCAAGGAGGCGGCGCCAGCCTCGGGGCGGCGGCGCGGCGCCCGCGGAGAGCTCGTCGTGGGCGAGGGCGGCGGAGGTCATTTCTTCTGTCCCTGCACCAGGAACCGGATCAGCGCCGCGAGCTGGCTTTTCGGGAGGGACTTGAACGTGTTCGGCATGATGTTCGGCGAGTAGCCCTTCTCGATGTAGGCGTTCGGAACGAGGATCGACTCCCGGATGAACGGCTTGAGTGGCTGGCCGGCCCGCCGCGCGTAGCGCGTCAGGTTATCGAGGTCCGGACCGGTCGTCCCGGTCGAGCCGGCGGGCTTGAACGTGTGGCAGTTCGAGCAGCCGGCGCTCTTGAAGACGGCGAGGCCGGGGCCCGCTCCGGCCGGTACCTGGGAGGCGGCCAGGGCCGCCTTTTCCTCGCCCTTGACCCAGCCGAGAAAGGCTCGCTGCGTCATCACGATCGCCTGCGTGCGCATCAGCGCGTGCCCCTCGCCGCAGAGCTCCGTGCAGACGACCGGATAGGTGCCGAGGCGCTCCGGCGTGATCACGACGCGCGTCGTGATCCCGGGGACGACGTCCTGGCTCTGGCTAAACTCGGGGATCCAGAAGGAGTGGATCACGTCCTTGCTCCGCATCTCGAGATCGATCGCCTCGTGGAGCGGCAGGTGCAGCATCGAGGTGGACAGTCCCTTGTACTTCGGGTAGGTGAACTTCCACGCGAACTGCTGCGCGGTCACGTCGACGCGCAGGTGGTTTTTGGGCAGGTGGTCGTTCTGGGCCAGGGCGACCGCGCTGACGACGGCGATCGCGGCCACGAGCACGGCGGGAACCGCAGTCCAGGCGATCTCGAGCCCGGTGTGCCCGTGGATCGGGGCGCCGTCCGAGTCGTCGTCGGGGCGCGCCCGGAAGCGAACGACCGCATAGAGGATCACGGCGGCTACGAGCGCGAAGATCCCGATCGAGATCACCGAGACGAACCAGAAGACGAAGTGGATCCTGTCGGCCTGCTTGGACGCCGACCTCGGCAGCCAGGGGACGAAGAAGGCAACCGCGAACGCCGCCGCGGCGGCAGCCAGCCCGACGGCGACCAGGCGCACCAGCACTCCCCTGCGCACGCTCGCGAGCCTACTCAATCCGCGGCCCGGCCTGCGCCGCAAAACCCGCTCCGAAACAAGCGTCACAAGCGGCGTTTCCGCGCCTCGCCGGCCGGGTACACGGGCGCCAGGGCCGGGCTTCGCACAGGCCCCGAAAGGAGGTCTGAATGGGAATCGGAGTCAGTCTGTTACTGATCGCCGCGGGCGCGATCCTCCGCTGGGGCGTCAACGGGCACGTGGCCGGGGTCAACGAGCACGCGATCGGCTGGATCCTGATGATCGTCGGCCTGGTCGGCCTGATCCTCTCGATGATCTTCTGGTCGTCGTGGGCAGGTCCCGGGTACTGGTCACGCCGGCGCGGCTACGTCGACGAAGGCCCGCCCCCCGGGCCGGGCTACTAGGCGCGCCCGCTTTCCGAAACTCGACCGCGGGACGGCCTGAGCTGTCCCGCGGTCGCTAGGCGAGTGCGGGCAGGTCGAAGCTGAACGTCGACCCGGCTCCCTCGCGCGACTCGACCCAGATCCGGCCGTTCATCCGGCGCACGAGCTCGCGGCAGATGTAGAGCCCCAGGCCGGTGCCGCCAACGCCGCGCGTCATCTCCGGATCGAGCCGGTAGAACTTATCGAAGATCCTGCGTTGCTCCCCGGGCGGGATCCCGAGGCCCTCGTCGCGGACGGAGAAGCGAACGGCGCCCTCGTGAGGCTCGACCGAGAGGGCGACGCCGCCGCCGTCGGGGGAGTACTTGACCGCGTTGTCGACGAGGTTCGCGAGCACCTGGCGCACCTTGTCCGGGTCGGCCGCGACCGGCTGCACCGCCGCCGCCGTCTGCAGCTCGAGCTCGATGTTCTCGGGCGCGTGCGCCCTCGCCGCCGCGACGACGTCCGCGGCCAGGCGGGCCGGATCGCAGCGCTCGATCGCGACCTGCAGCGTCCCGGAGTCGAGCCGGCTCGTCCAGAGGATGTCGTTGACGGTTCGCGCGAGCCTGTCGGCCTCGTTCGCGACCACCCCGAGCAGGGTCTCGCGCTGGCCGGCATCGAGCTCGAGATCGGGGCGGCGCAGGGTCAGCGCCGCGCCGTAGATCGCCGCCAGCGGCGTCCGCAGCTCGTGCGAGACGGTGGAGACGAAGTCGCTCTTCAATCGGTCGACCGCGCGCTCCTCCGTCAGGTCGCGAAAGGCGTAGACGGTGCCCTCCAGGAAGCCGACACCCGAGATCGAGAGCCAGAGTTCGCGGTCCGGCAGCTCGAGCGGAATCGTCTCCGCCCGTGCCCCGGCGCCCGGCGCCGAGGCAATCGGAACGCGCTCGCTGACGGTCGTCCAGCCCGGCAACGCCTCGCCGACGGGCCGGCCGACGACGCGGGTGGCCGCCAGCCCGGTGATCGTCTCGGCCGCACGGTTCCAGAGTCGGACGACTCCCTCGCCGTCGAGCAGGAAGACGCCGTCGCCCACGTACGCGAGCACGCGGGCCGCATCGGCCCGGCGCTCCGCTTCGTGGAAGAGGCGCGTATTGTCGACCGCGATCGCGGCGCGCCGGGCGAGCTCCTCGGCCTCGTGCAGGTCCTCCTGGCCGAAGCGGCGCGTGCCCTCCGAGACGAAGGTGATCGCCCCGAGCACCCGCCCGCGCGCGATCAGGGGCACGCACATCGAGGAGCTGAGGCCGAGGGCGCGAACGATCTCGAGCGCCGCCTCGTCGGCGCGCGTCGCCTCAAGGAGCAGCTCCTCCGGGATCTCGGGACGGAGCTCGGAGCGGCCCGTGCGCAGGACCTGCGGCACGCCGTAGCCGGCCTCCGGCTCGATCGGCAGCCGCTCGGTGAGTTCCCTGGCGAGCTCGACCTTCGACGGGTCGGTGTGCGCAACGGTCAACCGCTCGATCTCACCGGAAGGACCGAGCATGTCGACCGCGCACCAGTCGGCGAGTCGCGGCACGGCGAGCCGGGCGACCCCGCTGAGAGTCGTCTTGTAGTCGAGCGAGGAGCCGAGCAGTCGTCCCGCCTCGGCCAGGAAGGTGACGCGGGCCCGCGCCTCCTGCTCGCCGCGGTAGAGGCGGGCGTTGTCGACCGCGAGCGCGGCCCGCCGGGCCAGTTCCTCGGCCAGCTCGACCTCCATCTCCCCGTAGCCGCGCTTGGACTCAGACCAGGCGAGCGTGACCGCGCCGACCGTGTGGCCGCGCGCGACGAGCGGCACGGCGATCGCGGCGATCGGGTCGAGCTGCTTGAGCAGTCCGAAGTGCTCCTCATCCCGCGTCGTCGCTCGCAGCGCCTCCTCCGTGAAGGAGGGAAAGAACTGCGTCTCGCCCTCCCGGAGCGCACGCGCGGCGGGCTGAGGCGAGTCGACGGTCGGCTGGTAGCGGTCGCGCATCGCGCGCAGGATCTGCTCCTTCTCCTCGCCCGCGGCCGCGACCGTTACCTGGCGAAGCGTCTCCCCGTCCTCGTCCAGGACGTCAACGATGCACCAGTCGGCGAGCATCGGAATTGCGAGCCGCGCCAGCTCCTCCAAGGTCTCCTCCCAGTCGAGCGAGGCGGCGCCGAGCCGCTCGCTGGCCTCGGCGAGAAACGCGAGCCGCCGCTCGGCCCGCACCCGATCGGTGATGTCCTGGAAGGTGCTGACCGCCAGCTCGATCTTGCCGTCCGGGCCGCGGATCGGCTCGGCGCGGACGATCGACCAGGGCTCCTCACCGCTCCCGCGCAGCCGCTAGTGGCCGTCCGGTTCCTCGCCCGCGTGCCCCGCGAGCGCGCGGCGGGCGGGCAGGTTGTCGAGCGAGCGAGGGGCGTCGTTCTCGTCGAGCACCTGGAAACCGGCCATCCGCTCGGCCGGGCTCGCCGCGAGCAGTGCCTCCGAGGAGGGGAAGCCAAGGATGCGTGCCGCGCTCTCGTTCGCGAACACGAGCCGCCCCTGCCGGTCCTGCACCGTGATCGCCTCGGCGACCCCGCGCAGGATCGTCTCGAGCTCGGCCCGGGAGGCGACCTCGGCCCCGCCGCCAGCGGCGCCTTCTTCCGTTCGGGACGGCCGCTTGAAGATGTCACCGAGCCGGGTCGTAGGCACGAAACTGCTGCGCTCCTGAACGAGGGGTCATGGGCCGTGAAGGATTCGAACCTTCGACCTTGGGATTAAGAGTCCCCTGCTCTACCAGCTGAGCTAACGGCCCGAAGCGCGAGTAGCGTACCAGCGCTTTGAAGGTGCTCTCGGTGGTCGGAAACCGGCCTCAGTTCGTCAAATCGGCCCCGCTTTCGGTCGCCCTACAAGGGTGCGGGATCGAGGAGATCGCCCTCCACACGGGACAGCACTATGACCCCGAGTTGTCGCAGGTGTTCTTCGACGAGCTCGGCCTGGCGGAGCCGCAGTACGCACTCGCGCTTCGCACCGCGGAACCCGCACCAATCCGGGCCGGAATCCGAGCCGCGATCCGCGCCGAGGACCCCGAGCTCGTGCTCGTCTACGGAGATACCAACTCGACGCTCGCGGGCGCCCTGGCGGCAGCAGACAGCGGCGTCCCCCAGGCACACGTCGAGGCCGGGCTTCGCAGCGGCGATCTCTCGATGCCGGAGGAGCGAAACCGGATCGAGGTCGACCGGCTGGCGGCGATTCTCTTCTGCCCGGACGAGCGGGCCGCTCGCACGCTCGAGGCAGAAGGCGTCCCGGGTCGCCGCGAGGTGGTCGGCGACGTGATGGCCGACGCGACGCTCAAGCTCGCACCGCTCGCCCGCGAGCAGTCGCAGATCCTGGCCCGCCTGGGCCTCGCCCCGGGGAGCTACGGCGTCGCCACCGTCCACCGCGAGGCCAACACCGCGGAGCCCCGGCTGGGCCGGATCGTCGCCGGCCTGAACGCGGTCGACGAGCCCCTCGTCTTCCCGCTCCACCCGCGGACCCGGCTCGCGCTCGAGCGGGAGGGGCTTCGGCTCGCGCCGCACGTGCAGACGCTGCCGCCCCTCGGCTACCTCGACTTCGCCGCGCTCGCCTCGCAGGCCCGCGTGATCCTGACCGACTCCGGCGGCCTGCAGAAGGAGGCCTACTGGTACGGCATCCCCTGCGTGACGCTCCGACCCTCGACGGAGTGGGTCGACACGGTCGAGCTCGGCGCCAACGTCATGGTCGACGACGACCCGGCTCGACTCGTGGCGGCGGTCGCCGGCGCGGTCATGCCGGCAAAGCGCCCCGAGCTCTACGGCGACGGCCAGGCGGCCGAGCGGATCGCCGAGACCCTCGTTACGCTCTCGCCGTGACGAAAGTCGGCCTCGCGGGCCTCGGCTACTGGGGCCCGAACCTCGCCCGCAACTTCGACGAGCTCGCCGAGCTCAGCTGGCTCTGCGACCTCTCGCCGGAGCAGCGCGAGCGGTTCGCCGTCCGCTACCCGAACGCCCGCCTGACCGCCGATTTCGACGAGCTCCTCGCCGACCAGGACCTGGAGGCGGTAGTAATCGCGACCCCCGTCGTCACGCACTTCGAGCTCGCCAAGCAAGCGCTCGAGGCCGGCAAGCACGTGCTCGTCGAGAAGCCGCCGGCCCTGACCGCCGCCGAGACCGAGGAGCTCGTCGCAAGCGCCGAGGAGAACGGCCGCGTACTGCTGCCGGGTCACCTGCTCCTCTACCACCCCGGGGTGGCACGACTCAAGGCTCTGCTCTCCTCCGGCGAGCTCGGCGAGGTTCTCTACGTCTACGGCAACCGCCAGAACCTCGGCCAGATCCGCAAGGACGAGAACGCGCTCTGGTCGCTCGGCGTCCACGACCTGTCCGTGATCCTGCATCTGCTCGAGGAGGAGCCGTCCGAGGCCTGGGCCCGCGGCGACTCGTTCCTGACCGAGGGGGTGGAGGATGTCGTCTTCTGCTACCTGCGCTTTCCCTCGGGCAAGGTGGCGCACATGCACCTCTCCTGGCTCGACCCGCACAAGATGCGGAGGATCACCGTGGTCGGCCGGGACAAGATGGCCGTCTTCGACGACATGGAGCTCGACCGCAAGCTGACCGTCTACGACAAGGGGCCGGTCGAGCGGGCGGCTACCTACGGCGAGTGGGTCACCCGCACGGGTGACATCTACAGCCCGAAGATCCCGAACGACGAGCCGCTTCGGCTCGAGTGCGAGCACTTCCTCGCGCTCGTGGCCGGAAAGGGTGATCCGCTGGCCGCCGCCCGCGACGGGCTGGTGGTCGTGCGGACGCTCGAGCAGCTGCAGGCCTCGCTCGAGCAGACGCCGGCGTGAGCTACGAGATCGCGGAGACCGCGGTCGTCTACCCGGGAACGGTGCTCGGCGCGGGCTGCAAGATTCTCGATTTCGCGGTCGTTGGCAAGCAGCCGACGCTCTCGCCGCGCTCGACGGCCAAGCGGGAGCCGCTGCCCCCGCTCGAGCTCGGCGCGGGCACGGTCGTCTCGACGGGAGCGGTCGTCTTCGCGGGCACGCGGATCGGCGAGCGGGTGATCGTCGGCGACCAGGCCGCTGTCCGCGAGCGCTGCGAGATCGGCGATGACGTCGTGCTCGGCCGTGGCTCCCTGGTCGAGAACGACACCACGATTGGCGCCCTGACGAAGATCCAGGCGCACGCCTACATCACCGCCTATTCGACGCTCGAGGACAACGTCTTCATCGCGCCCTGCGTGGTGACGACGAACGACAACTTCATGGGCCGGACCGAAAAGCGGCACGAGCTGATCAAGGGGCCGACGATCAGGCGTGGCGCCCGGGTCGGCGGGGCGGCCGTGCTCGCGCCCGGAGTCGTCGTTGGGGAGGAGGCCTTCGTCGGCGCCGGCGCCGTCGTGATCAGGGACGTACCCGCCCGGGCGGTCGTGGTCGGGAATCCGGCGCGGCAGATCCGCGAGGTTCCCGAGGAAGAGCTGCTCCCCGGCTAGCCGGTGACGGCGAGCGGCGGCGAGAAGCCGGGCGAGAAGCCCGGTGCGAAGGCGCGGGCCCGGTAGGTACCGGGCGCGACCGTCACCGGCACGGTGAAGTGCCCGTCCAGGTCGGTCTTCGCCCTCGCGAGCGTCCGCCAGCCCGAGCCCGCCTGCCGCTGGATTCGCACCGTGTCCCCGGCAGCCGCCGGCAGCACCGTCCCCCAGAAGCCGCTCAGATCATTCGGAACCTGGAGCCCGACCCTCGGCGCCACGGGGACGAAGACCGACGCGCTCGCGATCGGGCCGACGACCAGGCGGTAGCGCACCGGGGCGGCCGGCTTGACCCAGGGGGAGACGGTGCCGCCCCTTGGGTTGAGCGTCGCCACGGTCTGCCAGGAACCGTCAGGGCCGAGATCCTGCAGGCCGACGGAGCTGACCCCGCGCGCGGTGCCGAACAAGAGCGCTCTCGTGCCGTAGGTGACGGGGGCGGCCGGCTCGCCGAGTGCGAGCACGCCCACCTCGAACCAGGTCGAACGGAGCCCGAGTGCGCTCCGGAGCTCCGCGCCGGTCACGCTCACCTGTCCGCGCGAGCCGGTTGCGAGGACGCTCCGGACGCGCCCCGAGGGGCCCGCGAGCGTCTGCACGTCGAGCAGGCGCCCCGGCGCCTTGAGTGCCCGTGCGAGGCGCCTCGGCGTCAAGGCGTAGGGCCCCCAGTCGTGGTAGGGCGAGATCGAGTCGTAGGGATCGGGGACCGAGACCAGGTAGGGAATCGGTGGCGAGGCGGGATAGAGATCCTGGAGCGAGGCCGTTCTGCCCCCGGAGCTCGAGAAGAAGAAGGTCTCCGCCACCGTACCTCGGTAGAGGAGGACCTGCCCGGCGGTCGCCTTGACGGCCGCCGTCGTCGGGGCGGCCTCGTGCGGAATCCCGAGGTAGACCTGGTCTCGCGTATCCGGATAGACGTCGAAGGCGGCGGCCGGGCGCAGGTGCGAGAGCGCATAGGAGCGAGCCGCGACAGCCTGCGCCTTGAGCGCTTCCGACGCCCACGTTTGCGGCATCTCGGAGGGGACGACGCCGCGCAGATACTGCTCGAGACCGACCACGTCGACCACCCGGAGCGCGGAGCCGTTTCTGATCACGCGCAGCGAGCCGCGGTACCCGCGCCCGTTCAGCGCGAGCGCGCCCGAGCCGGCCCTGAACTCGAGCGGGTAGAGGAGCGGTTGCGGCTTCGTCCCCGGGGGACTCCCGTCCGGCGCGCGCTTGAAGGAGGCCCCGACCGTGTAGCTTCCTGCCGGCAGCGTGTAGCTGCTGCCGGTCGCGTCGAGGACCTGGAACGGCAGCTTCGAGCTGATCGCGACCCGTTTGGCCCCGTCTGAAACGAGCACCCGCACCCGGGTCAGCGGTGCCCGCCCGAGCGTGGTGCCGGGGAAGTAGTGCGCGAGGATTCGGTCGTACGCCCAGCCGTGCAGCGCGTAGCCGTACGCCCCGTACTGGCTCAGCCCGAGCCCGTGACCCCAGCCGTGGCCGCTGACGAAGAACGTCGGCCTGCCCGTGACAACGAGGGGCGGCGAAGCGGGCCGGCTCGAGCCGGCGCTGCCGCTCAGCCCGGCGACGACGATCAGGATTGTTGCGAGCTTGCGCATGCGCGAGAGATCGGGCCCGGAAGGGCCCGAGGCTAGCGGATTCGGCCGCCCGCTCTCCGATCCTTTACAGGCTCTTAAACGGCAGCGTGCAGGCGGTTTTTGCGGCCACTCGGGCGGGCAATCACCCTGGTCGGGCACTGCTTTGCCCTGCCGTGGCCGTGAACACAGACATCCTCCCCCTCCGCTACCGCTCACCGAGGCGGATCGCGCAGGGCGGCATGGGCGAGATCTACCGGGCCACGGACTCCACACTCGGACGCGCCGTCGCGATCAAGGTGCTGGCCGAGCGATACGCACGAGACGACGCCGTCCGGGCCCGCTTCACCCGCGAGGCGCTCGCCGCCGCGCGACTGTCGGGCGAGCCGCACATCGTCACGATCTTCGACGTCGGCGAGCACGCCGAGCGTCCCTTCATCGTGATGGAGTACCTGGGCGGCGGCTCGCTCGAGCAGCGCCTGCGCAGGCACGGAGCGCAGGAGCCCGGGCAGGCGCTCGAGTGGCTCGAGCAGGCCGCGGAGGCCCTCGACGCCGCGCACCGAAACGGCGTCGTCCACCGCGACGTGAAGCCCGCGAACCTGCTGCTCGACCGCAGCGCCAACGTCCACGTCGCGGACTTCGGCATCGCGAGCGCGGCTGGCATGGACTCGCTGACGATGACCGGAACGGTGCTCGGAACGGCCGGCTATCTCTCGCCCGAACAGGCGCTGGGCGAGCGGGCGACGCCCGCCAGCGACCTCTACGCGCTCGCGGTGGTCGCGTTCGAGCTCCTGAGCGGTCGCCGGCCGTTCGAAAACGAGTCGCTGACCGCCGAGGCTGCGGCGCACGTGCACGCTCCCGTGCCCTCGCTCGCGGAGGTCGGCGCTCAGTTGCCCGCCGAACTCGATCCCGTCTTCCAGCGCGCGCTGGCAAAGGATCCCCGCCACCGGTATCCGACCGGGGCGGAGTTCGTCGCCTCGATCAGGGCCGCACTCGCGGAGGCCGCCGGCACGACCCGGTCGTTTCGCCGGCTCGAACCCGAGCC
>DASUWJ010000079.1:0-6499 GCA_036378475.1 Gaiellaceae bacterium | reverse complement strand
AGATGCGCGTCTCCGACCCCTTTGAAACACTCCGCGCGGTGAAGGTTCTCGTGGTGGGTTCCGGCGGGCGCGAGCATGCGCTTGCCTGGAAACTCGCTCAGAGCGAGCGCTGCAACGAGCTGCACGCCGCACCCGGGAACCCGGGGATCGCGAAACTCGGTCGCTGCCACCCCGTGCGTGCCGAAGACGGCGAGGGGCTCCTCGCCTTCTGCAGCGAGCACGAGATCGACCTGGTCGTTGTCGGCCCGGAGGCTCCGCTCGTGGCCGGGGTTGGAGACCAGCTTCGTCATGCCGGGATCTCGGTCTTCGGCCCGAGCGCCCGGGCGGCCCGAATCGAGGGCTCGAAGAGCTTCGCCAAGGAGGTGATGGAGGCCGCCGGGGTGCCGAGCCCGGAGCGCCTCGCGGTCGCCAGAGCGCCCTGCGTGATCAAGGTCGACGGGCTCGCCGCGGGCAAGGGGGTGTTCGTCTGCCGGACGCAGGAGGAACTCGACGCCGGGCTGCGGGCGGCCGCGGCCCACGGCGACTCGCTCGTGATCGAGGAGCTCCTCGAGGGCGAGGAGCTGTCGCTCTTTGCGGTCTGCGACGGCCGCGAGGCGCTCGCGCTCGCCCCGGCGCGGGACTTCAAGCGCCTAGGCGACCGGGATGCCGGGCCGAACACGGGTGGCATGGGTTCCTACTCGCCCGTGCCGCGCTTCGGGCCTGCCGAGGTCGAGGAACTCCTCGCCACCGTCCACCGGCCGGTCTTGACGGAGCTCGCCCGCCGCGGCTCGCCGTTCGTGGGACTGCTCTACGCGGGCCTGATGCTGACCGACCGCGGTCCCCAGGTGCTCGAGTTCAACTGCCGCTTCGGCGATCCGGAGACGCAGTCGATCCTGCCGCGCCTGCGCGGAGATCTCCTGGAGACGCTGCACGGAGCGGCCAGCGGGAAGCTTGCTGGCGACGGCGAGGCGGCGAGCCACGCTGCCGTCACCGTCGTCCTGGCCGCGGCGGAGTATCCGGAGCGCGGGGACTCGGGCTCGCCGATCGAGGGCGTCGAGGACGCGGAGGCGGCGGGCGCGCTCGTCTTCCACGCGGGCACGGCGGTGCGAGACGGGACGCTCGTGACGAACGGGGGCCGAATCTTGAACGTGACCGCCTCCGGCGCGGACGTCTCCGCGGCCCGGCAGACCGCCTACGAGGCGGTGGCCAAGATCTCGTTCCCCGGCATGCGCTACCGGACGGATATCGCCGAGCGCGCGGAGGCAAGCGGTGGCTGATCGGCCCCTGGTCGGGATCCTCGTCGGCTCGGAGTCCGACCGCGAGCGAATGCAGCCGGCGCTCGACGAGCTTCGCGAGCGCGGTGTCGAGCATGAGCTCGAGGTGCGCTCCGCTCACCGCACGCCCGACGCCGTGGCCGAGTACGCGCGGGGCGCTCGGGAGCGCGGCTTGCGCGTCCTGATCTGCGGCGCCGGGCTCGCCGCCGCGCTGCCCGGGGTCGTCGCCGCGCACACGGACCTGCCGGTGATCGGCGTGCCGCTGCGTTCCTCCCTCAGCGTCCTCGACGGGCTCGACGCGCTGCTCTCGATCGCCCAGATGCCACCGGGTGTGCCGGTCGCGACGGTGGGCGTCGACAACGCGAGAAACGCCGCCGTGCTCGCGGCGCGGATCCTCGGCGCCTGAGCGGGAGCCACCGCACCTCCAGCCGCTCGAGCGCCCGCGGCGGCGCCGGCAAAAGCGCCCGGCGGAGAGGCGGGAGAGCCGGCCTCGGCGGCCTCTAGACTGACGGGAGTGATCGGCCGCTACTCCCGCCCGGCCATGGCCAGGATCTGGTCGGAGGAGAGCAAGCTCGCCGGCTGGCTCGAGGTCGAGCTGGCGGCGCTCGAGGCGTGGGCGGAGACAGGTGCGGTCCCGGCGGCCGTCGTGGCCGAGATCCGGGAGCGCGCCACGCCACCCTCGCCCGAGCGGGTCGCCGAGCTCGAGGAACGAACGCACCACGACCTCGCCGCGTTCGTCGACGCCGTGGCCGAGCAGCTCGGACCGAACGGGCGCTGGTTCCATTACGGACTGACCTCCTCGGACGTGCTCGACACGGCCCTCGCACTGCAGATCCGCGCCGCCGGCGCGCTGATCCTCGCCGGCGTCGAGCGCGCCTTCGCGGCGGTCACCGCCCGTGCGGAGGAGCACCGCGAGACCCTCCAGATCGGGCGGACGCACGGGGTCCACGCCGAGCCGACCACCTTCGGCCTGAAACTCGCCGGCTGGGCGTTCGAGCTCGAGCGGGACCGCGCCCGCCTGGAGCACGCGCTCGAGGGGCTGCGGGTGGGCAAGCTCTCGGGCGCGGTCGGCACGTATTCGAGCTCGAGTCCCGAAGTCGAGCGGCTCGCCTGTGAGCGACTGGGGCTCGAGCCCGCGCCGAGCTCGACCCAGATCCTGCAGCGCGACCGCCACGCCGAGCTCCTGTCGGCGCTCGCGCTCACCGCCGCTTCGCTCGAGAGGTTCGCACTCGAGATCCGGCACCTCGCCCGCACCGAGGTCGGAGAGGTGCTGGAGCCCTTCGGCCACGGCCAGAAGGGCTCCTCGGCGATGCCGCACAAGCGCAATCCCGTCGTCGCCGAACGGATCTGCGGCCTGGCGCGCGTCGTTCGCGCGGCCGCCGCTGTCGGGCTCGAGAACGTCGCTCTCTGGCACGAGCGCGACATCTCGCACTCCTCGGCCGAGCGGGTCGTGATCCCCGATGCGTTTCTCGGGCTCGACTACATGCTCGACCGCTTCGGCTGGCTACTCGAGGGGCTCGTCGTCAGGGCGGAGCGGATGCGCCGCAATCTCGAAGCCAGTCACGGACTCTTCTTCAGCCAGCGGCTGCTGCTGGCGCTCGTCGAGTCCGGTCTGGAGCGAGCTGAGGCCTACCGGCTCGTCCAGCGCCAGGCCCTGCGGGCGTGGGACGAGGAGCAGGACTTCCGCGAGCTCGTGCGCGCCGATCGCGAGCTGGCCGGACGGGTCGACCTCGACGCCGTCTTCGATCCAAGCGCCTACACGCGCCACGTCGACACCGTGTTCGAGCGCCTGCGCGCGCTCGTCCGAAAGGAGGAAACCATTCATGCCTGAAGCCGCGCACGTGGGCAGCGGCAAGATCCGCGAGCTCTACGCGCTCGACGACGAGCGTCTGCTGCTCGTCGCGAGCGACCGCATCTCGACCTTCGACGTCGTCTTGCCGACCGAGATCCCGGACAAGGGACGCGTGCTAACGGGCCTCTCGGCGTTCTGGTTTCGGCGCACGAGCGACCTCGTCCCGAACCACCTGCTCGGCCTGCGCGAGGACGGGCGCTCGAGCGTGTGCCGCCGGCTGGAGATGCTGCCGCTCGAATGCGTCGTCCGCGGCTACATCACCGGCTCGGGCTGGCGGGACTACCAGGCGAAGGGCGAGACGTCGGGCCGACGCCTGCCGAGCGGCCTGAGCGAATCGGCCCGGCTGCCGGAGCCGATCTTCACGCCCTCGACGAAGGCGCTCGAGGGACACGACGAGAACATCGACCTCGAGCGGGCGGCCGAGCTCGTCGGCGAGAAGCGGCTGCGCCAGGTGGAGCGCGCCTCGATCGAGCTGTACGCCTTCGCAGCCGAGCACGCGCTCGCACGCGGAGTGATCATCGCCGACACGAAGTTCGAGTTCGGCCTCGACGAGGAGGACCGGCTCGTGCTCGCAGACGAGGCGTTCACGCCCGACTCCTCCCGGTTTTGGCCCGCCGACGCTTACGAGCCCGGCCGCCCGCAGGCGTCCTTCGACAAGCAGTTCGTGCGGGACTACTGCGACTCGCTCGGCTGGGACAAGACCGCTCCGGGCCCCGAGCTTCCCGACGAGGTGGTCGCCGGCACGCGCGCACGCTACATCGAGGCGTTCGAGCGCCTGACGGAGCTCTCCTTCGACCGCTATCTCGCCGCTCCCGAGCTGGTGACACGGTGAGGGCGACGGTGCTCGTGCGCCCGAAGCCCGGCATCCTCGACCCGCAGGGCGAGGCCGTGGGAAGCTCGCTGCGCCAGCTCGGCTTCGCGGTCGACGCCGCCCGGGTGGGGCGCGTCGTCGACCTCGAGCTTCGAGACGGCGACCGGGCGGAAGCGCGGACGGAGCTCGAGCGGATGTGCGAGCAGCTGCTTGCGAACCCCCTGATCGAGTCCTACGAGATCGAGCTGGCGGAGCGCGCATGAGCGCCGCCGAGCCGAGACCGCGGCTCGCCGTCGTCACCTTTCCCGGCTCGAACGACGACCGCGACGCCGCGCACGCTCTCGGGCTCCTCGGCGCAGAGGCGATCCCGGTCTGGCATGCCGACCCGGAGCTGCCGGAGGTAGGCGCCGTCGTCCTGCCGGGCGGCTTTTCCTACGGCGACTACCTGCGCCCCGGTGCGCTGGCCCGGTTCGCGCCGATCATGGCGGCCGTCCGCTCGTTCGCGGCCGCGGGCGGCCTCGTCCTCGGGATCTGCAACGGTTTCCAGATTCTCTGCGAGGCCGGTCTCCTGCCCGGCGTGCTGCGGCCGAACCGCTCGCTCCGGTTCGTCTGCCGCGACGCGGCCCTGACCGTCGAGCGCTCGGACACGGCCTTCACCTCCCGCTGCACACCGGGCCAGCGCCTGACGATCCCGGTCAAGCACGCGGAAGGCTGCTTCTTCGCCAACGACGAGCTGCTCGCCGCGCTCGAGCGGCACGGACGTGTTCTGCTCCGCTACAGCGGCGAGAGCCCGAACGGCTCCGTCGCCGACATCGCCGGCGTGCTGAACCGCGAGGGGAACGTGCTGGGCCTGATGCCCCACCCGGAGCACGCGGTCGACCCGCTGGGCGGCTCGGCGGACGGGGCGCTGATTCTCGGCTCGCTCGTCGACGCCGTCCGCGAGCGCGCCCCGGTTCGGGCAGGCGCGCTTCGACGGGCGCCTACGGGAATCGGAGCAGCGCGGCGAGCTGGGGATGCTCGGCCAGCGCCTCGCGAAGGCGCTCGAGGTCCCGCAACCGGAGCCTGACCGGGCCCCGCCTCGCCCTGCCGTCGCTCGAGTAGGCGAAGCGAAGCAGGCGCTCGCCGCTCGGCGCCTCGAGCAGCTGCACGAGCGAGGAGAACCTCTTGTCTCCCGCCCGCTGCGGCAGCGTCAGCTCCTCGAGCAGTCTCGCCTCGCCCCACGGGGTCGTCGCCGTCTTGCCGGTGCCGCCCATTCGCGACACCGTAGGGACGACTCCCGCACCGGTGTGTGACCGCTTCGAGCCAGCTCGGTGCCGGCGGCTGAATCCCACAAAGGAGGGACGCGGCGGGGCCGGCTCTCCAGGATGGTGTGCCGTATGCCGGCGGCTATCTCGCACCGAGGCGTGATTCTGGCGCTCGCGCTCGCCAGCTACGGCCCGATTTTCGGCTCGTTCGTGATCTTCGAGCGCCCAGGCCTCGGGATCGGGCACTTCTACTACCTGTCCGTGGCGCTGGTCGCGGTGAGCACGACCGCCTGGGGCGGGATCGCGGCCGGGATGCTCGCCGACGTTCTCTACGCGCTCGGGATCGTGATCAACCCGCACATCCCCTCCGCAAGCGTGCTCTCACTGGCGACGGGAATCCGGTTCATCACCTACGCGCTGATGGGCGCGCTGATCGGTTGGTTCGCGCAGAACAACCGGCAGCTGGTCGAGCGTCTGCGGACGGCGGCCGACCGGGACTTCCTGACCGACGTCCTGAACACCCGCGCCTTCGACGGCCTGCTGGAGAGCAAGCTCGAGCAGAGCCGACCGTTCGGGCTCGTGCTCGGCGACCTGGACGGCCTGCGCCTGATCAACGACGCCGAGGGCCACGCCGTCGGCAACGACGTCCTGCGCCGCGTCGCAGAGGTGCTGCAGGGTGTCCTGCGCGCCGAGGACGAGCTCGCCCGAACAGGCGGCGACGAGTTCGCGATCCTGACCACGCTGCCGGGAACGGACGCGATCCGAGCCCTGTGTGTTCGGCTGACGACGGCGCTCGCCCACGAGGGGCTTGCGATGAGCTTCGGCTGGGCCGTCCATCCGCGAGACGGGCGCGATGCCCTGGCGCTCTTCCGTACCGCCGACGAGCGCCTGTACGCGCAGAAGCTGATCCGAAACCGCCTCACCTCGGCCGACGTGATCCCGCTCCCGGGGGACCAGGAGCGCTACACGCTGCGCTCGATCGGGTAGCTACTCGCTCAAGCCGAGCACGTTCGCCCGCACGCGCGCGATCTCGTCCTCGCTCATGCCGGTCTCCCGGGCGGTCTCCTCGACCAGCCTCCAGTTCTCCGCGAGGAAGCGCTGCGTGTCGGCACGCGAGACGAGCCCATCCGCACCCGAGCTGCGGGCCGCCTTCTTCGCCCGGCCGACGAAGAGAATCGTCGCCACGACGAGAATCGCGGTCACGAGCGTGATCAAGAGCAGGCCCGAGTTGCCCACAGCACCCTCTCTATCGGCAGGGCCGGCGCGCTCCAACAGCCCGACTTCAGCCCTCGACCGGTGCCGGCCTGAGGCGGGAGCGCCGGTCGGCCCAACGCAGCTC
>DASUWJ010000078.1:0-26476 GCA_036378475.1 Gaiellaceae bacterium | reverse complement strand
CAGCGGTGCCCGATTCCCGCCGCGTCCTGTACCCGCTCCGCCTCGCCCGCCAGCTGATCGGCGGTGGCCTCGCCCGCCCGCTCGGCCCGCAGGAAGTTGAGGTCGTGGACACGGTCGAGCGGCCGGTGGACGAGCACCGGGCCGTAGGGCGTCGGTTCGAGTCGCTCCGCCGTTTCGTTGTCGATCTGGTCCATGAACGCGAAGGCGCGCTCGAATTCAGACATCGCCGAGACCGCGGCGCTGGCCGAGCAGGCCGAGCTCGGCGATGTCGCGGCGAAAGAGGAGCGCGATCGTCCAGTCGGTGACGACCCGCAGCTTCCGGGAAAGGAGCGGCAGCTGGTACAGGTGGTAGGAGCGGGTCACCCACCAGCCGAGAAAACCGCGCAATTTCAGGCCCATCACGTCCGCGATCCCCTTGTGGCGGCCGAGGGTGGCGACCTGGCCGAGCGTGCGATAGCGGTACGGCTTGGGTTCGCCCTGTAAGTTCTTGGCCAGCCGTCGCGCCTGCCTGAGCGCGTGCTGCGAGGTGGGCGGATCGGGGCGGCCGGAGGCGGCGCCGTTCGGGACCCGCGCACAGTCTCCGAGCGCCCAGACCTGCGTCTGGCCCGAGACTCGCAGCAGCTCGTCGACGAGCACGCGGCCCCGTTCGTCGAGCGGGAGGCCGAACTCGGCGAGCAGCGGGTTCGGCCGCCCGCCGGTTGTCCAAACGACGGTGCTCGTCGCGATGCGCTCGCCGTCGGAGAGGACGGCCGCATGAGGCTCGACCGCCTCGAGCGTCGTTTCGACCCGGATGTCGATCCCGCGCTGCAGCAGCTGTTCGGCGGCGTACTCGCCGAGGCGGGAGGGAATCTCCGGCAAGATCTTCGGTGCCGCGTCGACGAGCACCCAGTGCGTTGGCGTTCCCCGCAGGCTCGGGTAGGAGCGGAGCGCGTCGAGCGCCAGGTCGGAGAGCTCGGCGAGCGCCTCGACGCCGGCGTAGCCGGCGCCGACGAAGACGAATGTGAGCTCGCGGCGCCGATGGGCTTCGGTCGGTGCGACGGCTGCGGCTTCGAGGCGCTGGAGGACGTGGTCGCGCAGCCCGATCGCGTCGGCGAGATCCTTGAACCCGAACGCGTGCTCGCGGAGGCCGGGTATCGGGAGCCTGCGCGGCACCGCCCCGAGTGCGACGACCAGGTTGCGGTAGTGCAGGTTGAGGAGCCCCAGCTCGGTCTCGACCTGGACGCGCTGCCGGGCGGCGTCGAGCGAGACGGCTCGTCCGAGGACGAGCTCTGCGTGCGGGCACATCAGCCGCAGGGGCACGACGACGTGCCGGGGTTCCAGGGTGCCCGAGGCCGCTTCCGGCAGCAGCGAGGCGAAGAGCATGAAGTTTTCAGGGCTGACGATCGTCGCGCCCTGCTTGCCGAGCAGCTTCGCCACGTAGCTGCCCGCGAAGCCCCCGCCGAGGATCAGCGTCCCCCGCCTTTCAACCTGCACGCGAACTAGCATCGCAGCCGTGGCGAGGCAGATCGCGGTGATCGGCAGCGGCGCGGAGCACGAGTGGGCGGCGGCGGAGGTTGGGCGCCTGCTGGCCGAGCGGGGCTGCACGGTCGTCACCGGGGGCCTGGGGGAGGTGATGGCGGCCGCCTCGCGCGGAGCGAAGAGCGCCGGCGGCGCCACGATCGGCATTCTTCCGGGCGAGCGCCGTCAGGATGCGAACGAGTGGGTCGACCACGTCGTCGTGACCGGCATCGGGCACGCGCGCAATCTCGCCGTCGTCGCCTCGGGTGAGGCCGTGATCGCGCTTGGTGGGAGCTTCGGCACCCTCGTCGAGCTCGGGTTCGCGGCGCGGCTCGGCCGCCGCGTTGTCGTGCTCGCCGGCTGGACGCTCGAGGGCTTCGTGCGCGCCTCCAGCCCTGCGGAGGCGGTCGAGCTCGCGCTCCAGGGCCTCGGCTAGCCGAGCTCGGCCAGCCGGCGCTCGAAGAAGGAGCGCTCGACCGGGTTCGTCACCAGCTCGAGGGCGCGCCGGTACGAGGCAGCGGCCTCGAGGCTGCGGCCGTTTCGGCGCAGCAGGTCGGCGCGAGCGGCATGAAGGAGGTAGTGGTCGTCCAAGCCTTCGATCCGATCGAGCAGCGAGAGCCCCTGCTCCGGGCCGGACGCCATCGCAATCGCGGCCGCGCGGTTGAGCTCGACGACCGGCGAGGGTGCGACCGTAACGAGCTCGTCGTAGAGCTCGACGATGCGGCGCCAGTCGACCTCAGCAGGGCCTACCGCCCGCGCGTGGACGCCGGCGATCTCCGCCTGGATCCCGTACGGGCTCGCCTCGCCGAGGGTGCGCGCTTTGGCCAGGACACGTTCACCCTCCGCGATCCGCTCGCGGTCCCAGCGCCCGCGGTCCTGGTCCTCGATCAGGACGAGCGAGCCGTCGGCTGCGATCCGTGCTTCGCGGCGAGAGTCGTGGAAGAGCATCAACGCGAGCAGCGCCAGCGCGTCCGGCTCGTCGGGCATCAGCACCGCGAGCAGCTTGCCGAGCCTGATTGCCTCTTCGCACAGATCCGCGCGGACAAGTTCGTCCGCCGCGGTCGCAGTGTAGCCCTCGTTGAAGGTCAGGTAGAGGACGGCGAGCACCGCCTCGAGTCGGTCCGGCAGCAGGTGCGCCGGCGGCACCCGGAACGGCACGCCCGTATCGCGGATCTTTCGCTTGGCGCGTACGAGCCGCTGCGCCATCGTCGTCTCGGGGACGAGGAAGGCTCGCGCAATCTCCGTCGTCGTCAGCCCGCTCACCGCTCGCAAGGTCAAGGCGATCTGTGCCTCGGTCGCAAGCGAGGGATGGCAGCAGGTGAAGATCAGGCTCAGCCGTTCGTCGGGCACCGTTTCCTCTTCCTCCTCACCGGCGGGGAGCGCGGCGAGTTGTCTCAAAAGCTCGGTCTTGCGGGCGAGTGTCCGCTCGCGGCGGATCCGGTCGATGGCGCGGTTGCGGGCGGTCGCCAGGAGCCAACCGGCGGGATTGTCCGGCTGACCGTCTCTCGGCCAGCGTTCGAGTGCGGCCGCCACCGCGTCTTGGAGGGCGTCCTCGGCAAGTTCGAAATCGCCGAGGACGCCGATCAGGCTCGCGAGGACGCGTCCCCAGTCCTCGCGGACGATCTGCTCGAGCTTGCTCAGTGCTCGACCACCGGCCGGACTTCGATCGCGCCACCCGTCCGGGCGGCCGGAATCTTGGCGGCGGCCTCGATCGCCTCGTCCAGGTCGCTCGCCTCGATCAGGTAGAAGCCGCCCAGGTACTCCTTCGTTTCGGCGAACGGTCCGTCGGTCGTGAGCGGCTTGCCGTTCTCGACGCGGACCGTGGTCGCGCGCGAGAGATCGCCTAGATCGGCGGCGCTCTTCGTCGCCGGCCTCCTCGCGAGCTCCGAGTAGTCCTTCAGCTGAGCCTGCTGCTCGGCTTCGCTGAACGAGTCCCACTCGGCGCCGCCGTAGATCAAAAGCGCGTACTGCATCTTGACCTCCTTCGTCGCTGTCGAGAGTACGACGAATGGGCACGCCGGGAATCGACAGCCCGTCGCCCGGGCGGTGCAAACAGGTGCGGGCGCCGCCGCCTGCCCTTACCAGCCTCGCTGACTAGCGCCGCGAGAGCATCCGCTCGAGCAGCGTGAGCGCGCCCGCCTTGTCGAGCGGCTCGTTCAGGTTGCCGCACTTCGGACTCTGGACGCAGGAGGGACAGCCGTGCTCGCAGGGGCAGCCACGGAGCAGCTTGGCCGTGTCCTCGACCCAGCCCTCGAAGGCCTCGAAGCCACGCTCGGTAATCCCGACTCCGCCCGCATGGCCGTCGTAGACGAAGATCGTCGGCGCCCGCGTCTGGAAATGCAGGTTCGTGGAGAGGCCGCCGATGTCCCAGCGGTCGCACATCGCCCAGAGGGGAAGCAGCGCGATCAGCGAGTGCTCGGCGGCATGCAGCGAGCCGAGCAGGAGCGGCTCGCGCTCGAGTCCCTCGAGCATCCAGGGTTCGGGAACGAACCAGACCGACTCGGTCTCGAATTCGGTCTGTGGCAGCTCGAGTCCGATCAGCTCCAGCGAGGCCTGGTCGTGGATCGACTTCTTCTGATAGGCGACCACCTGCTCGGTGACGACGACGCTGCCGAAGGAAAGCTCGAGACCGAGCCGCCACTCCGTTCGCCGAGCCTCGTCGATCGCGGTCATTGTCTCCCGCTTCGCCTGGGTGTAGTAGTCGCCGGAGAACGGCTCGACCAGCGCCGCCCGGGCCTCGAGCTCGAGTGCCAGGACCCGATATTGCTCGCCGAGGTGGAGGTAGACGGCGCCCTCGTGTACGGTCGAGAAGGCCCGCTCGTACTCGACGAGACCGAGCACCGAGCCGGTCGAGCGGTCGACCACGCTGACGGCGTCCGGGCCGCTCGAGCGCAGGGACACGCGCGCCGCCGGGTAGTCGCGGCCGGCCCAGACGAAACCGGCCTCGGTTTGCTTCAGGTCGGGGAGCGCGGCCGCGCGCTCGAGCGCGGCAGCGCCGAGGATCGCCCCGTCGCCCTCGTCGAGCGGCGCCTCGAACGCGGCCGCGCGAACGTGGCCGTCGAGTACGCGCCGGTTCTCGTGGTCGAGCATCGCCGCCTCGACCCGGCGCCCGAGGAGGGCCTGCGGCTCGCGCATGAAGAACTGGTCGAGCGCGTCCTCGCTCGCGACCAGGACCGCCAGTCCCTCTCGACGCCGGCCCGCCCGCCCCCACTGTTGCCGCAGGCTCGAGACGGTGCCGGGGAACCCGACCGACACGACCGCGTCGAGCAGGCCGACGTCGATCCCGAGCTCGAGCGCGTTCGTGGCCGAAACCCCGAGCAGGTCACCCCGGGCGAGGCGCTCCTCGATCTGCCGGCGCTGAGCAGGGGTGTAGCCGGCCCGGTAGGGCGAAAGCCGCTCGCGCTCGCCGAACCGCTCGGCCGCAAAGCGGTGCATCAGCTCCGCCGCCTTGCGGCTTTTCGCGAAGAGCAGCGTCCGCGCGCCCCGGGAGACGAGTTCGCCGAGCAGGCGCCCACCTTCGCCGAGCGCGGAGGCGCGGAGACCGAGCTCCTCGTCGAGCAGCTCCGGATTCCAGAGCACGAGCTGCCGCTCGGCGCGAGGAGCGCCGTCGGCTCCGATCACGGTCGCCGGCACGCCGAGCAACCGTTCCGCCAGCTCACCCGGGTTCGAGATCGTGGCGGAGGCAAGCAGGAACTGTGGCTTCGCGCCGTAGATCGCAGCCAGCCGGCGCAAGCGCCGGAGGACGTTCGCGACGTGCGAGCCGAAGACCCCCCGGTAGACGTGTGCCTCGTCGATGATCACGTAGCGCAGGTTCGAGAGCACGTCTCCCCAGCGGTCGTGGTGAGGCAGGACGCCGAGATGGAGCATGTCCGGGTTCGTCAGCACGAGGTTCGCCCACTTGCGGATCTGCCAGCGCCGTCCGCTCTCCGTATCGCCGTCGTAGACAGCGGCGCGCAGACGCGGGAGGCGAAACGCGGCCAGCGCCCGGAGCTGGTCCTGGGCGAGGGCCTTGGTCGGATAGAGGTAGAACGCGCGTTGCTTGGGCTCGCGCGCGATCCCGTCCAGCACCGGGAGGTTGAACGCGAGCGTCTTCCCAGAGGCCGTGCCGGTGGTGATCACCACGTGCTCGCCGCGGGCGGTGGCGTCCCAGACCTGGCGCTGGTGGGAGTAGAGCTTGCCGATCTCCTGCGCGGCGAGGGCCTCGCCGACCCGCGGGTGGAGCCCCTCTGGCAGCGGCGCAAAGCGCGCCTCCCGCGCAGTTTCGCTGCCGAGATAGGCGATCTCGGCGCCGTGCAGGAGGTCGTCCCAGGAGGCAACGCGGGTGGCCACGGGCCGATGCTAGCCTCAGCTGACCGGGGTGCCCGTGAGGGCTGAGATCAGACCCGCGAACCTGATCCGGGTAATGCCGGCGAAGGGAGTGATTTGACACTTCGTTGCCTGACCATCGCGACGTCGGATTCCGGCGGTGGGGCCGGGATCCAGGCCGACCTGAAGGCATTCGCGCAGGCCGGCTGCCACGGGCTCAGTGCGCTCGTCGCGCTGACGGCCCAAAACACGGTCGGCGTGAGCGCGATCCAGGAGCTGCCGCCCGAGTTCGTGACCGCGCAGCTCGAGGCGCTCTTCGACGACATCGGCGTCGATGCCGCGAAGACCGGAATGCTCTACTCGCGGCGGCTGATCGAGTGCGTCGCAGACTTCCTCGCCCAGCATCCGGTGCCCCTCGTCGTCGATCCCGTGATGGTCGCCAGTTCGGGTGCTCGGCTGCTCGCGGAGGATGCCGTCGAGACGCTGGTCGAGCGCTTGTTTCCCCTGGCGAGGGTCGTGACGCCGAATCTGGCCGAGGCCCAGCTCCTGGCCGGAGTTCCCGAGGAGACGGACAAGGGGGAGCTCGCGGAACGGATCCACCACCGCGGCGCGCGCGCCGTGATCGTCACGGGTGGCCACGGCAGCCCGGTCGACCACTTGTTCGACGGCTCCGAGCACCTTGCGATTCCGATCGAGCGCCTCGAGGTCGCCGCCACCCATGGCGCCGGGTGCACGCACTCGGCCGCGCTCTGCGCGGCCCTGGCTCGGGGGCAGTCGCTCCGAGCTGCGGCGACGACCGCGGCGCTGACGGCCACGGAGGCCGTCGCGCACGGCTTGAGCGACCTCGGCGCCGGCGAGGGACCGGTCGACGTCCTGCACCTGCGACGGGTCACGCCGCTGGCGTCCGGGTTGCCGTCGCCCGAGCGGCGTCGAGCGAGGCTGTCGGCGGCCGCGCCCTCCACGCCGCCGCCCGAGGAGCCGGCGTGAGCACGGCCGGACCGAGGCTTTCGAGCGGGGCCGATCTCGCCGCGCTCCGCGAGCGCAAGCCGCTCGTGCACCAGATCACGAACTACGTGGTCATGAACGAGACGGCCAACGCCACGCTGGCACTCGGTGCGCTACCCGTGATGGCGCACGCGCGCGAGGAGGTCGAGGAGCTGGCCACGGTGGCCGGTGCGCTCGTGCTCAACATCGGCACCCTGTCCGCCCCCTGGGTCGAGGCGATGCTCGCCGCCGGGCGGGCGGCCAACGGTGCAGGTGTGCCGATCGTGCTCGACCCGGTCGGAGCCGGCGCGACGAGCTACCGGACCGAGAGCTCGAAGCGCCTGCTCGCCGAGCTCGACGTCGCCGTGGTGCGCGGAAACAGCGCCGAGCTCGCGACGCTCGCCGGGCGCGAGGCGGAGATTCGCGGCGTGGAATCGATCGGTACGGCCGAGTCGGGGGCGGAGTTGGCGCGGGCCGCCGCTGCCGAGCTCGGCGTGGTGGCGGCCGTGACCGGCCAGATCGACCACGTCTCGGACGGGGTGCGCGTCGTCTCGATTGCGAACGGCCACCCGCTGCTGGCCTCGATCACGGGCTCCGGCTGCATGGCGAGCGCGATCAGCGGCTGCTTTCTCGCTGTTCGTGCGGAGGAACCGCTCGCCGCAGCGGCGGAGGCCCTCGTCGCCTTCGGCGTCGCGGGCGAGCAGGCCGCGCGTGAGGCGCGCGGTCCGGGAAGCTTCCACGTGGCGCTCTACGACGCCCTCGCTCAGCTCGACCCGGCCACGCTCAACACGCTGGCCCGCACGGAGAGCGGATGATCCTGCACGCGATCGTCCGGGAGCTCGAGACCGCCCGGGCCGCGATCGCTGGCGGGGCGACAGTGGTCCAGCTGCGGCTGAAGGGCGTCTCGAGCGAAGAGCTCGCCGAGCGCGGCCGCGCCGTCCGCGACCTCAGCCGCGAGCGGGGGGTGACCTTCGTCGTCAACGATGATGTTGCGGCCGCGCTCGAGCTCGGCGCCGACGGCGTGCATCTGGGGCGAGACGATCCGGGAATGCAGCGCGCCCGCAAGGCAGGACTGCTGCTCGGCCTCTCCGCACAGAGCCTCGACGAGGCTCTGGCAGTCGCGCGGAACCGTCCTGACTACCTCGGTGTCGGCCCGATCTGGCCGACTCCGACGAAACCGGAGGCGCCGGCAATGGGACTGCAGGCACTGGAGGCGATCTGCGCCAAGGTCGAGGAGCCCGTGATCGCGATCGGCGGGATCGACGCGACGAATGCCGCCGCGTGTCTCGAGGCCGGGGCGGCCGGA
The DNA here is from genome assembly GCA_036378475.1 of Gaiellaceae bacterium. Taxonomy (GTDB): domain Bacteria; phylum Actinomycetota; class Thermoleophilia; order Gaiellales; family Gaiellaceae; genus 13-2-20CM-68-14. The sequence continues at coordinate 18,384 of DASUWJ010000078.1, read as the reverse complement.
GTAGCGGTCGTCCGCGCCGCGGCCGACACCGCCGCCCTCCGCGCCGTACTCGCGCATGCGGCTGTCTGAGCTCGGCGAGCTCGGCCTGCTCGCGGAGCTGGAGCACCGCGGCCTCGTCCAGGGAATCGAAGACGACGCCGCAGAGCTCGGCGGCGGGCTCGTCGTCAGCCAGGATTCCCTGCTGGAGGGGATTCACTTTCGGCTCGACTGGCTCTCCTGGCGGGAGCTGGGCTACCGGGCCGCGGCGGTCAATCTCAGCGACCTCGCCGCCTCGGGAGCTCGGCCCGAAGCGCTGCTCGTGAGTCTCGCCGCCCCGCCGCAGACGGCGCTGGCCTCGATCCTCGAGCTCTACGCGGGGATCGCGGAGGCCGGCGTAGCGGTTCGTGGCGGCGACACCTCCCGGGCCGAGCGCGTCTTCCTGACCGTGACGGCGCTCGGCCGGGCCGCCCGGGTTCCCGGCCGCGGCGGGGCACGTCCGGGAGACGTCCTCGTCGTCACCGGCCCGCTCGGGGCCGCCGGGGCCGCCTTTCGGGAGCGCCGCTACGTGCGGCCGCCCCTGCGCGTTTCCGAGGGGCTGGAGCTCGCGCGGAAGGCGGCGGCGATGCTCGACATCTCCGACGGCCTGGCGCACGATGCGGGCCGGCTCGCCGCGCGCTCGGGCTGCAGGGCGGTGATCGAGCTGGAACGCGTCCCGCTCGCGCCCGGCGCGAGCTACGACGACCTCGGCTTCGGCGAGGATTACGAGCTCCTGGCGGCGACCCGGGAGCCGGCGGGCTTTGCCGTGATCGGCGGTTGCGAAGAAGGTGAGGGCGTCCGAACGACCCTGAACGGGGCGCCGTTCCCGCTCGCCGGCTGGGATCACTTCGCGCCGGGTGCTTGAAGAACCGGCCGCGAACCGGCAACGTAGGGATCCACGGTGCTCGCGTACCTCGTGAGACGGCTGGTCTGGTCGCTCGTTCTCGTGCTCGCGGTCGCCCTGGTCACGTTCATCATCTTCTTCGTCGTTCCGACGAGCAACGTGCAGAACGCGACGCACCGCGAGTCGACGACGAACATCAACGCCGCGGTCGGCGTCAGCGGGCCGGTCTACATCGAGTACCTGCGCTTCGTCTGGCACCTCGCGCGGGGGTCGCTCGGGACGTCGTTTCGCAGCCAGCAGAGTGTCCGCACCCTGGTCCTGACCGCGGCGCCGGTGACCGCCTCGCTCGTGCTCGGCGGCGCGCTCACCTGGCTTCTGATCGCGCTCCCGATCGGCGTTCTCTCGGCGCTACGGCCGCGCTCGCTCTTAGACCGGACGGCCACGATCCTCGTCCTGATCGGAATCTCGGTGCATCCGGTCTGGCTCGGGCTGATCCTGCTCTACCTGTTCGGCTACAAGCTCCACCTGTTCCCGCTCGGCAACTACTGCGACGTCTTCCATCCGTCGCCCGGCGCGGTTTGCGGCGGCTTCGTGCAGTGGTTCTGGCACCTGGTGCTGCCGTGGTTGACCTTTGCCGCCCTCTACGCCGCGCTCTACGTCCGCATGGTGCGGGCGAACGTGCTCGAGACGATGCACGAGGACTACGTCCGTACTGCCCGGGCGAAGGGCGCCTCGGAGGTTCGCGTGATCCGCAGGCACATCCTGCGCAACGCGATGCTGCCGGTGGTGACGATGCTCGGGATGGATATCGGCGTCGCCATGGGCGGCACCCTCTTCATCGAGAACGTCTACGGCCTGCCGGGCCTCGGGAAGATGCTGACCCGCGGGCTGCAGACGTATGACCTACCCGTGCTGCTCGGGGTGATCGTCTTCATGACGTTCTCGATCGTGATCCTGAACGTGATCGTCGATGTCTGCTACACGCTCTGCGATCCGCGCGTCCGCCCGCGGGCGAGAATCGACGACGAGGATGCCGTCGCGCCGCCGCGACGCCAGCCGCGGCGGGCGGTCGTGCGCGCGCCCGCCTAGGGCGAGAGCCAGCGCGCCCAGGCCTGCTCGTAGTGCGAGCGTGGACGGGCGCCGATCACCGTCTCCTGGGCACGGCCACCTGCGAAGAGGATCGTGGTCGGGATCGAGAGCACGCCGTAGCGCGCCGCGCTCTCGATGTTTTCGTCGATGTTTAGTTTGGCGAAGGAGACTCGTCCCTCGTGCTCGCGCTCGAGCTCCGCGAGCACCGGCTCGACGGCGCGGCAGGGCCCGCACCAGGGAGCCCAGAAGTCGACGATTACCGGCGTTTTCGCCTCAAGCACGTCTCGCTCGAAGCTCTCGTCCGTGACCTCGTTCACGCGCGCCAGCGTAGCTACAGCCTCCCGCGCGCGGCCGCCAGGCGAAGCGCCGGAACCTTGATCATCGCCTCGAGCACGATCCCGTGGCTCATCTTCGAGCCGCCGACCTTGCGATCGCTGAAGGTGATCGGCAGCTCGATGACGCGGAAGCCGGCGCGAAGAGCGCGGTAGGTCGTCTCGATCTGGAACGCGTAGCCGCGCGAGGTGACCGCGGCCAGGTCGATCGTCTCGAGCACCTCGGCGCGGTAGCACTTGAAGCCCCCGGTCAGGTCGCGCAGTCTCGTCGAGAGCACCAGCCGGGCATAGGCCGAGCCCGCGGCGGAAACCACGCGCCGCACCACTCCCCAGTCACGGATCGTTCCGCCCGGGACGTAGCGTGAGCCGAGCACCAGGTCGGCCTCCTCCGTCGCCGCGATCAGGCGGGGAACGTCGTTCGGGTCATGGGAGAAATCGCAGTCGAGCTCGAGGATCCGCTCCGCACCGTCGGCCAGCGCCCGGCGAAAGCCGGCGAGATAGGCGGGGCCCAGGCCCTCCTTCGCGGGTCGGTGCAGGACGTCGACGAAGTCGAGCTCCCGCGCCAGCCGATCGGCGACGCGGCCGGTCCCGTCGGGGGAATTGTCGTCGATCACCAGCACGCGCACCCCGTGCGGGCCGAGCGCGCGCAGCATCGGCTCGAGGTTCTCGCGCTCGTTGTACGTCGGCAGACAGACGGTGGCGCGGGGCTGCGGCAACCGCTAGGGGTTCGCGAGGGGAATCGTCATCGTCCCGGCCACGAGTAGGAGCGCGGAGACGATCAGGACCGGCTGCAGGACGGCGCGCCGGCGCGCGAGCGCGCCCAGCCCCCAGTAGGCCGGCAAGGCGAGCAGGCCGAAGCGCCCTTCGGACATGAACGTCCCGCTCGCGAGCGGGAGGATGACGATCGCCGCCCCGGCGACGAGCCATGGCAGTGGTACGCCGATCCGGTGTGCGACCCCGATCAGAACGAGGTAGAAGACGCAGAGCCCGACATCACGCAGGAGCCACGGGTTGTGCCCCACCCCCGCGAGCGCTGTGAATGCCCGCACGACCCCGGTCAGCTGGAACGACCGGCCCCAGGAGTGCTGGGCCCAGCTCCACGCGAACATGTTGTGCAGGGACCAGCCGAGGTAGAGCGGGAAGGTCGCGACCGAGACGACCGGGGCGAGTGCGGCACCGATCGCGCGGCCGCGCGCGCCGCGCTCCATGTGTCGGCTGCTCGCCAGCGCCAGGGCCCCGAGCGGCAGGGCGAAAAAGAGCGCCTCGGGCCGGCCCATCGCGGCCGCCGCCGCCGCCACCGCGCTCGCAGTCCACTGGCGGCGCAGGGCGAAGAGCAGGGCAAGCGCGAGTGCCGCGAAGACGAGGCTCTCGGGATACGTCATCGAGAAGACGAAGCTCATCGGGAAGAACGCCGCCAGGAGCGTGCTCGCCCGCGCGATCTCCTCGGACACGAGTCGCTTGCCGAGCTCGAAGAAGACGAGCAGGCCGACCACGAAGGCGCCGTTTGCGAGCAGGAGACCCGTCACGAAGTAGGAGAGTCCGAGCGCGTGAAAACCGCGCAGGATGATCGGAAAGAGCGGGAAGAAGGCGGGGTCGCTCTGGCGTCCGGGGATCAAGAGGTAGCCACGCTCGGCGACGATCCGGTACCAGAGGCCGTCCCAGTCGCTCAGGATCGAGAGCGTGTGTGCGGTCGAGGCGCCATGCGGCGTGTGGGAGACGTGGTGCGGCCAGTGGAGCCAATGGTCTGCGGCAGCGGCGCCGAGCACGAGCAGCCGCGAGAAGAGCGCTGCGGCCAGGATCGTGCGGCGCTCGAGCAGCCAGGCGGTCACGGGCCCTTCCTGTTCTTGTGGCGGATGACGAAGGAGAGGCCGAGGACGCTCCGGGCGGCCTCCGCCTTGTTGGCGGGTGCGAGGCGGGCCCAGCCGCGCAGCCGCACCGCCACGGGCGCAAACGTGCGTGGGGCGACGATCAGGACGAGCCCCCCGTCTGCGCGGCCGAACTGGAGGCGGAGCGCCCTGTGCCGGTCGAAGCGGATCAGCCGTTCGCGGACGGCGACACGGTGATCGAGCAGCTTGCCGAGCCAAAATTCGAGCACGCGCGGGCAGCCGGCGCGAATCAGACCGGCTGTCGTGACGGCGCCATCCTGGTCGCGAAGCGTTCGGCCGACGCGGAAGATCTCGAGGTGGGTCGCAACCAGACGGACGTGCTTGGCGACGAGGATCGAGGCCTGGGTCCGCTTCGGTAGCAGCGGGTACTCGCGGACCGAGACATCGACGCAGATGCTCGAGATGGTGCGGCTTCCGACCTTGGAGACGCTTTCGAGCGCGTCGTGCCGGGTCAGCCAGCGCTCGGTCTTCGTCGCGATCAACTGTGCCTCGCTCGGTCTCGGCAGGGCGAGCGCCTGCAGCCCGAAGGCGGCCGCGGCGACGACCGCGCCGAGACCCGCCGCGGACGCGCACGTCGGCAGCGCGAGGCGTGGCGCACGATGTCGCCGCTCGCCCCTCATCCGAGCAGGGGTGTTTCGCTTGAACGCACGGTGCGCAAGCTGTTTCTAGCGGGGCTTCCGTTAACGCTTCGTTGCAAGCGCTTTAAGGCTCGATGAAGAGGGGCGGGGCGGGCGCCTATGATCGAGGCCGTGGCCAAGACGCTGCCCCGCAACGCGGACGTGGCGGAGCAGCTCGAGCTGCTCGCCGACATTCTCGAACTCGAGGGCGAGGCCGCCTACAGGCTGCTCGCCTACCGCCGCGCGGCGGCCCGCGTGCGAGAGACCTCCGGCCTCGTCGCCGAGCTCGCCCTGGGCGGCAAAGCCCAGGAGCTGCCCGGAATCGGCAAGGTGATCGAGGGCAAGATCGTCGAGATCGTCAAGGACGGCGAGATCCACGCGCTGACGAAGCATAAGGCGCTCGTACCCCCAGATGTCGTCCAATTCACCCGCCTCCCGGGCCTGGGGCCGAAGACGGCTCGCAAAATCTGGCAGGAACTCGGCGTCACGACCCTGGCCGACCTGAAGCAGGCTGCGAAGGACGAGCGGCTGCGGGCGCTACCGGGCCTGGGTGCGAAGCTCGAGGAGCGCATCCTGCAGGAGCTCTCGGCGCCGCCGAAGCGACCGCCCGAGGCGAGAGCGCTGCTCGGCAAGGGCCTGCCGGCGGTGCAGGCCGTCGTCTCCGTGCTGCGCGAGCATCCGGCCGCGCTCGAGGTCTCGGAGGCGGGCAGCGTCCGGCGCCGGCGGGAGACCTTCCGCGACCTCGACGTGATCGCGACCGCGCGCGAGCCCCGCCAACTGACGGACTACTTCACGAAGCTGGGCTGGGTCGAGCGAGTCGTCGCGAAGGGGGAGTCGAAGGCGACGGTTGTCTCGAACGAGGGCCTGCGCTTCGATCTTCGCGTCGTGCCCGCGGGTCTGTACGGGAACCTGCTCCAGCACTTCACGGGTTCGAAGCACCACAACGTGGCGCTACGCGAAGACGCCGTCCGGCGCGGGCTCTCGATCTCCGAGAACGGCGTCAAGGTGCTCGAGGACGGGGAGGTCTTCAAGACCGGCAGTGAGGAAGAGCTGTACGAGTTCCTCGGCTACCAGTACATCCCGCCGGAGCTGCGGGAGAACCTGGGCGAGCTGGCGGCCGCCCGGAAGGGCGAGCTGCCGGCGCTCGTCTCGCTGGGCGACCTGCGCGGTGACCTGCACGCCCATTCGACCTGGTCGGCCGACGGAAAGAGCACGATCGAGGCGATGGCTCTCGCCGCGCGAAAGCGCGGCTACTCCTACCTGGCGATCACCGACCACTCGCACTACCTGCGGGACGGGCGTCTCGAGGCGCAGGAGGAGGAGATCGACCGCCTGAACGGGCGCCCCGGACGGTTCCGGATCCTGAAGGGGATCGAGGTCAACATCCGGGCGGATGGCTCACTCGACGTGGACGACGAGACGCTCCGCAGCCGCGACTGGGTCGTCGCCTCGCTGCACACGGCCTTTGACCGCAACCCGACCGAGCGAATCCTGGCCGCGATGGACAACCCGAACGTCGACTGCATCGGCCACCCGACCGCGCGCAAGCTCAACCGACGCGGCCCGGCGGAGCTCGACCTGGGGCGGGTCTTCGAGCGGGCGCTCGTCACGAAGACCTTCCTTGAGCTCAACTCGCAGCCCGACCGCCTCGACCTGCGGGACGCCCACGCCCGCGCGGCCGCCGAGGCCGGGGTCTTGCTCTCGATTGACAGCGACGCCCACTCGACGGCGGCGCTCGCCTATCCGGAGCTCGGGATCGGCCAGGCCAGGCGTGCGTGGCTGACGAGAGACCAGATCCTGAATACGCGCACCTGGCCACAGATCAGGCGGCTGCTCGGCGGCTGAGTGAGATCTTCAGACGGAAGGAGGCGTGATGCTGATCGCGACGACGAACGAGCTCGCGGGCCACGAGATCGAGGAGGTGTACGGCGAGGTCTTCGGTTTGACCGTGCGCTCCCGCAACGCGTTCTCGCAGCTCGGCGCCGGGCTGAAGTCGATCCTCGGCGGCGAGTTGAAGGGGATGACGAAGGCGCTCGCGGAGAGCCGGCAGCAGGTGATCGACCGGATGGTCGAAGAAGCCGAGGCGAAGGGGGCGAATGCAATCGTCGGCATGCGCTTCGACACCTCCGAGATGGGTGACACGTGGACGGAGATCTGCGCCTACGGGACCGCGGTCCGGGTGCGGAAGGGTTAAGCGAGCAGGCGTCCGCCCGACCTGAGCATCCTCCGCCGCGTACTCCTGCCGCGAAGCGACTCGAACGCCCCCGACCTCGCTGCTCGTCGCCCGCGGCCGGGGTCTCTACGGCCGCGGATCGCGCCGCTGCTACGGTCCGAGTCGTTATGCCCCGCGCCCGCCGTCTGCGCCGCGAGGCTCCCACGCTCGAGCTCCTCTCGGTCACCCTGCCCCAGCTTCGGCTTGGACTGTCCGAGACCGCCGCGCGGATCCTCGCCTACGAGGTGTTCGAGAAGCTCGGCTACGGCGCGGTCGCCGTCACCGACACGAGCCGGGTGCTCGCTTTCGTCGGGGCGGGAGCCGACCACCATGCCGCGGGCGACGAGGCGATCCGGCCGGTGTTCGAGGCTGTTGCGGCGGACGAGACCCGGGTCGCGCCACTCGCCCTCCGGGTCGCCTGCCGGCATCCGGCCTGCCCCCTGGGAGCCGCGGCGATCGTGCCGCTTCGCCTCAGCGACGGTCCGATCGGCGCGCTGGTCGCGTTCGCCACCGACGCCTCACGCCTGGCCGACACGGACGTCGACCTGCTCTCGAGTCTCGGCGAGCAGCTGTCCGCGCAGCTGCAGCTCTCCGAGCTCGCCGGCTCGGCCCGCGCCGCCGCCTCGGCGGAGCTGAAGGCGCTGCAGGCGGAGATCGAGCCGCACTTTCTCTTCAACTGCCTGAATACGATCGCGAGCTTCATCCGCACCGACCCGGACCGGGCGCGCGAGCTGATCCTCGCGTTCGCCGATTACTGCCGCTGGACGCTCTCACGCCCGGGGATGTTCGTCTCGCTCGCGGAGGAGCTCGGCCACGTGGAGAGCTACCTCAGGCTCGAACAGGCGCGTTTCGGCCCCCAGCTGGAGGTCGAGATCGACGCCGCTTCGGACGCGCTCGAGGTGCGTCTACCCGCCTTTCTGATTCAGCCGCTCGTCGAGAATGCCGTTAAGCACGGCAAGACCAACCGGCCGCTGCGGCTGCTCGTCCGGGCCCGGGTCCGGCACGGCAAGCTGCGGGTGACGGTTCGGGACAACGGCCGCGGGATCGCCCGCGAGGCGCTCGAGCGGGTGCTCGAGCCGGGTGCCGGCGCCGGTGGCGCCGCTGGGCTCGGCCTGGCGAACGTGCACCAGCGCCTGACGGCGTTCTACGGCGAGGGGGTCCGGTTCAAGTCCGGCGGGTTCGGGACCGTCGTCCGGCTCGAGGTACCCGCCTGACCCTGCTCGCCCTGATCGTGGACGACGAGGCGCCTGCGCGTGGCGAACTGCGCTATCTGCTCGCCGCGCACCCCGAGCTCGAAATCGTCGGCGAGGCCGCAACGGCGAGCGAGGCGCTCGAGCTCGCGGCGGCTTCCCGCTACGACGTCGTCTTCCTCGACGTCGAGCTGCCGGGTCTGACCGGGCTCGAAGCCGCCAGGCTGGTGTCGGACCGAGAGCAGCGTCCCGAGATCGTCTTCGTCACCGCGCACGAGCGCTATGCTGCGGATGCCTTCGCGGTCGAGGCCTTCGACTACCTCGTGAAGCCGGTCGAGCCGGCGCGGCTCGCCCGGGTCGTCGAGCGCTTGACGCAGGCCCGCCGGCGCGAGGCTCCGCCGGTCGAGAAGATCGCGGTCGTCGCCGCCGGCGGCGGGACGGCGCTGATCGACTACGACGCGATCCACTGGGTCGAAGCCGACGGCGACTACAGCCGCGTCCACACCTACGACCGGGCGTACCTATCGACCTCATCGCTCCGCGAGCTGAGCGAGCTCCTGCCCGCCCGGTTTGCGCGGATCCATCGAAGCTACCTCGTCGACCTGGCCAAGGTCGCCGCGGTCCGCCGCGCGGGCGGCGACCGAATCCGGCTTGCACTCGACGACGAAGCGCAGACCGAGCTTGACGTCGCGCGCCGCCAAGGCCGTGCGATTCGCGAACGCTTGCGCCTCTAGCCGGCCGCGGCCCCGCTGCTCGCTCGGAGGCTAGAGCCTGGCCAAGAGCCGCAGCAGCTCGGGCGGTCCCTGGAGGACGAGATCCGCCGCCGCGGCGAGCTCCGACGGGCTCTCCGCCGAGGCGATCGCGATCCGAAGCGAGCTCTCCAGCCCCTCCAGACCGCGGAAGGCGTCAAGGTCGGTCGTGTCGTCTCCGGCATAGAGCGCCCGGGTCAGCCGTCGCTCCTCGAGCAGGCCGCGAACGGCCGTTCCCTTGTCGGCTCGGACCGGAGCCCGGACCTCGAGCACCTTGCGCCCGAAGCGGGCGTCGAGGCCGAGGGCGCTCGCCCGCGCGGCCACCTGTGCAAGCTCCTCGCGGGCCGCCCGCTCGTCCTTGGCCTCGCGAAAGTGAAAGACGATCGCGACTCCCTTGTCCTCCGCCGGCCAGCGGACGCTGGCGGCGAATTCGTGCAGCGGCCCCCGCCAGTGCTCCGCCTCCGGGGCGAGCTCGAGTCCGTGCACGCCGACGTAGACGGGCCCCTCAACGCCCACGACCCGGGCGGCATCCGCCGCCGTCCGCCCGCTGACGCACGCGAGCAGTGCGTACTTGCCGACCAGCCGGCGTAGCTGCGTGCGCGTCTCCTCCGGGACGCTGGCGAGCTCGGGCCGCGCCACGATCGGCGCGAGCGTCCCGTCCACGTCGAGCAAGACCGCTGCTCGCTCCGGCGCCCGGCGCAGGGGAGCGAGCAGCCGGTCGACGTCCACGGCCGTACGATACGAGCGTGCGCCTGCTCGCGATCGGCCTTGTCGCCGGCGTCTTCAGCGCGCTCTTCGGTGTCGGCGGCGGCATCATCGTCGTACCGCTCCTCGTCGCCTTCGCCGGCATCGCCCCGCGCGCGGCGGCCGGCACCTCGCTGGCGGCGATCGGCGTGACGGCCGCCGCCGGCACGCTCGCCTACACGATCCACGGTGATGTCAAGCCGGGAGCGGCTGCGCTGATCGGCCTGCCGGCGGCCGCCGGCGCGATCGCCGGAGCGACCGTGCAGCAGCGGCTGCCGACGCGGAGCCTCGCGTTCGGATTTGCCTTGCTTCTCACCGCCGTCGGGATCCGGCTGCTCGTCTGATGGCGGTGCTCGCGGCCCTGCTCGGGTTTCTCGGCGGCGCCCTCGCAGGCCTCTTCGGGGTCGGCGGCGGCGTCCTCTTCGTGCCGACCCTCGTGCTCGTGCTCGCCCTCAGCCAGGTCCACGCCGAGGCGACTTCGCTCCTGGCCATCCTGCCGACGGTGATCGCCGGTGCCTGGCGCCAGCAGCGCTACGGAAACGTGCGCTGGCGCGCGGCGATCCTCGTCGGCCTCGGCTCGATCGTGGGCGTCGGGGGCGGGGTCGAGCTGGCGCACAGCCTGTCCGAGCACGACCTGCGCCGCCTCTTCGGAGCGTTCGTTCTCCTCGTCGCGGCCAGCATTGGCTGGCGGGCGCTGCGGCGACCGGCCTATCCTGCAGATGATGGCCGGCTCTGAAGAGCTCTGGATCCCGCTCGTCGACGAGCCGATCGGGACGATCGTCGGCCAGATTCAGGCCGACCACCCCGAGATCGCGCGGCTCGTCGACACGCCGCATCGGCTGCTCGCGTTCAAGACGTTTGCCTACATCCGGGTCGGCGTTCTGCTCGGAGAGCTCCTGGTCGAGAACGACATCGAGCCCTACAACGGCTCGGATACGTGGATCGAGAAGCTCCTGCAAGACCCGGAGCTGAAGGCACTCGTCGTCGCACGGGTCCGCGAGGTGGCCGAGGAGATCGCTGCCGATCCCCGCTACGCCGACGATGCAAAGCTCGGCCCCGACGAGGCGGCACTCGAGCGCTTCCGCGAGTTCGCGAAACGCCAGCGCGAGAGCTAGCCGCGCCGCCTGCCCGAGAGTCGTCGATTCGGGTGCCCTCCCGCGCCACAGGCGGGAAGCGGCAGCGGCGCCGGGTTCGATTTCACATAATGGGGCTTGGTCCGTATGCGGCTTCCGCTCGCCCTAGCCCTCGGAGGGGTCCTGCTGCTTGCCGGCTCGGCCGGTGCGTCCTCGCAGGCCGGTGCGACCGCGAGCGCGTTCGCGGTCAAGGTCGTCGTACCGGGGCAGGCAGGGGCCGTCTCAACCGCGGTCTCCTCACCACCGGTCAGCGTGGGCTTCGCCTCGGGCTTCGCCTACCCGAGTGACGGCTCGGTCGTGACCACCGGGCCGCTGACCGCGTCGGCTTCGACCGATGTCGGCAAGGGCGCGTCATCGACGGCGACGAGCCAGATCGCCTCGCTCTCCCTTTTCGGCGGCGAGGTGACGGCCGCGAGCGTCTCGGGACGCGCGCGGGGATCGACCGCGGGTGACACGGCGACCGGGAGCCTGAACGGGGCGAATCTCACGGGCCTGACCGTCAACGGGGCGCCGGTGACCGTCACCCCCAACGGGCGGGTCACACTGGGAACCTGGGGCTACGCGATCACGCTCGAGCAGGCCGAGGTCCGGGCCGCGGTCGGCAGGGCGCAAAACTACCGGGGCTACGTCACCGCGCTCGACGTGCACCTGACCGCCGACCACGGCGGTCTGCCTGCCGGCAGCGAGATTCTCGTTGGCTACGCGGAATCATGGGTGCAGGCCGGCCCGCCGTCACCGGTGCTCCCGGTTGCTCCCGGCAAGGCCCTGCGCAAGCCCACCAAGGCGCCGAAGCCCGCCAAGCCGAAACGAAAAAGGCTCGCGCTGCCGCCGCCGTTGGGGGCGGTCCCGATCGGCCTGCAGCCTAAGCTGACCGCGGGCGGCTACGTCTTCCCGGTCTACGGGCCTTCGTCGTTCACGGATACCTTCGGCGCCTTCCGGGGCGACGTTCCGGGCAACTGGCACCACGGAGACGACATCTTCGCTCCACTCGGGGCCCCAATCCTCGCCGTCGCAGACGGGACCGTCTTCTCGGTCGGCTGGAACAACATCGGCGGTAACCGGCTCTGGCTTCGCGACGGCCAGGGGAACGAGTTCTACTACGCGCACCTCTCGGCCTACTCGCCGCTGGCGCGGAACGGCGTCCACGTTCGCGCCGGCGACGTGATCGGGTTCGTAGGCAACACGGGCGATGCCCAGTCGACCCCCTACCACCTCCACTTCGAGGTGCATCCGGTCGCCTTCCTCGGGCTCGGCTATGACGGTGCCGTCGATCCGACGCCCTACCTCGATGCCTGGAAGCGGCTGCAGGACGTCCGGGCGGTCAACGTCGCCGGCTACCTGCCGGTCGTCTCGGGCACGGCCCCCAAGCCGGGGGCGATCCTGCTCGAGGCGTCCGACATCTCGCAGGCGAACGGGCTCGACCCGGCCTCGCTGAGGCGCGCGCTCGAAGTCCCCCAACCAGGTGGGCGGATCGCCGCGGCCCCCTCGCTCCTGCCCGGCGGGCCCTAGCTAGTTCGAGTTGCCCTGGTAGCCGAACTCGTCCTCTTCACCGAAGACGAGACCCTTCACCCACTTGCGCGTGTCCGACCCGGTCATCGGGTTGAAGAGCAGGATTCCGAGCGCGATCCCGGTGATCAGGAGCGTGTTTCGGCCCTTGTGGGCCGGCCCGCGCTGGATCCGGTCGGCCGCGGCGCGAAGATCCTCGATTGCCGAGCGGAGGTTGTCGCGCGTCTCCTTGTCGGAGGCGACGCGCACCGCCTTGCCCGTGACGCCGCGAGGGCCCATCAGCTCGTCGTAGACGTTCCGCGCCGCCGTGAACGCGCTCTTCAGGTTGTCCCGGAACTCCTCGTCGCGGATCGCCCGCTCGACATAGGGCTTCACGTCCGAGACCCGGTCTTTGGTCTTCGTCATCTCCGGCGTTCCTTTCGCTCGCTTCCGCGGCTTCTCTACCCCGCCCAAACCGGCGGCTAAACCGCGGCGGCGGCCTGGCGCTCGGCGACGAGCAGGCCGCTGCGCGCGGCCGAGCCGGTGCCCTCGAAGGCCGCGCCGAGGACGTCGTCGAGGGAATCCGCGAGCACGAACACGAGCTCCTCGCGCGTCTCCTGCGGCAGGTCCTCCAGGTCCGGCTCGTTCTCGCGCGGGATGATCACGCGCTTGAGCTCGGCCCGCTGCGCGGCGAGCACCTTCTCGCGCAGGCCCCCGATCGGCAGCACCTGGCCCGTGAGCGTGATCTCGCCGGTCATCGCGACGTCTTCGGCGACCGGCTCGCCGAGGACCAGGGAGACGATTGCCGTCGCCATCGTGATCCCCGCCGAGGGGCCGTCCTTGGGGATCGCACCGGCCGGAATGTGGATGTGGACGTCGTGGTCTTCGAACCAGGTCGGATCGAGACCGAGCTGCACGGCGTGGGCCCGCACCCACGAATGCGCCGCGGTCGCCGATTCCTGCATCACCTCGCCGAGCTGGCCCGTCACGGTCAGGCGCCCCTTGCCCGGGTAGGCGCTCGCCTCGATGAAGAGGATGTCTCCCCCGACCGCCGTGACGGCGAGCCCCGTCGCCACACCCGGATCGGCGGTGCGCTTGCGGACCTCGCCCGCGAACCGCCGCGGCCCGAGCCACGTCCGGACCTGCTTCTCGTCGATCCGGATCCTCGTCGTCTTGCCTTCGGCTACCTCGCGTGCGGCCTTGCGGCAGAGATCGGCGATCCGCCGCTCCAGATTGCGCACCCCGGCCTCGCGGGTGTACTCGCGGATCACGAGTCTGAGTGCCTTGCCGAGGATCGTCAGCTGCTTGGCCTTGAGTCCGTGCGCTTGGAACTGCTTCGGCACGAGGTACTTGCGGGCGATCCCGAATTTCTCCTCGTCGGTGTAGCCGGAGAGGTGGATCACATCCATCCGGTCGAGCAGCGGCGCCGGGATCGTCTCGAGCTGGTTCGCGGTGCAGATGAAGAGCACCTTCGAGAGGTCGTAGGGCAGGTCGAGGTAGTGGTCGCGAAAGCCCTTGTTCTGTTCTGGGTCGAGCACCTCGAGCATCGCGCTCGCCGGATCGCCCCGGAAGTCCGCCCCCATCTTGTCGATCTCGTCGATCAGCAGCACGGGATTGCTCGACTCGGCGTCGCGGATCGCTCGCACGATCGTGCCGGGCATCGCGCCGATGTAGGTGCGGCGATGGCCGCGGATCTCGGCCTCGTCCCGCACGCCGCCGACCGAGAGCCGCACGAACTTGCGCTCGAGCGTGCGGGCGATCGACTGGCCGAGCGAGGTCTTGCCGACGCCGGGAGGGCCGACGAAGCAGAGGATCTGCCCGGCCGCGTCGTTGCGGAGCTTCGAGACCGCGAGGTGCTCGATGATCCGCTCCTTCACCTTCTCGAGGTCGTAGTGGTCCTCGTCGAGGATCTCGCGCGCGCGGACGAGGTCGAGGTTGTCTTTGGTGAGCCGGCTCCACGGCAGGGTCGCGATCCAGTCCAGGTAGGTGCGGATGACCCCGTACTCGGCGGCCGCCGAGGGCAGCTTCTCGAGTCGAGACAGCTCCCGGTCGGCAGCCTTGCGCGCCTCCTCGGGCAGCTCGAGCGCCGCCAGGCGCTCTCGCAGCTCGTTCAGCTCCGCCTGCTCCGGGTCGCCTTCTCCCAGCTCCTCCTGGATCGCCTTCAGCTGCTGGCGCAGGAAATACTCGCGCTGTCCCTTCTCCATCTCGGACTGGACCTGCGACTGGATCTTTGAGCCGAGCTCGACGACCTCGAGCTCGCGGTTCAGGATCACCGAGAGCGCGCGCAGGCGCGCGCCGGGCTCCGTCAGCTCGAGCAGGTGCTGCTTCTCCTCCGTCTTGATCCGAAGCGTCGAGGCGACGAGGTAGGAGAGCGCATTGGGCTCGTCGACGTTGGCCGCCGCCAGCTCGAGCTCGTCGGGCAGGTAGGGAACCGAGCCGATCACGCGGCCGAAGAGCGTCTGCACGTTTCGCGTCAGCGCCTCGACCTCGGGCGATTCCTCTTCGCTGTCGGGGACCTCGGCGAAGGCGCCGATCAGGTACGGCTCTTTGCGCAGCCGGCGCTCGAGGCGGATCCGCCGCGCTCCCTGGACGAGGATCCGGAGCGTTCCATCGGGAACGCGGATCAGCTTGTGGATCACGGCCACCGTGCCCACCTCGTACAGGTCCTCCCAGCCGGGCTGGTCGGCCTCGGCGTCCTTGACCGTGACGAGCGCGACCAGGCGGTCGCCGTCGACCGCGTCCTCGACCAGCTTGATCGAGCGCTCCTGGCCGATCGCCAGGGGCGTCATCGACTGCGGAAAGACGACCGTCTCCTTGAGCGGTAGCACCGGCAGCTCGGCCGGAAGCTCGAGCTCGTCGATCCGCTCCTCGGTCAGTAGCTCGCTCACCCGCTCCTCCCGACCTGGATCGCCACCCGCTCGCCCGCGGGCACGCGGTCTGCGATCGGCAGCGAGATCGTCAGCAGTCCGCGCCGGTACTCGGCGCGCGCCCGGGCGGGATCCACCTGCTCCGCGAACTGGAGGCGGCGCTGGAACGGCCCGTACTCGATCTCCATGTGGAAGTAGCGGCCGCGGAAGCCTCGCGTCCGCTCGCCGGCGATCACCAGGGTGCGGTCGTCGGCGTACAGGCTGACGTCTTCCGGATCGACGCCGGGAAGCTCGATCACGACGTGAAACTCGGCCGGATCGTCGACTCGGACGACGTCGACCTGGGGGCGAAAGCCGCGCCGCAGCCCCGAAAAGCGCGGCACCTGCCAGAGCTCGTCGATCAGCTCCTGGATCTCGCCCTGCAGGCGATCGAATGAATCTCTCCGTGCCATCGCCATAGGGTAGAGCGATGTTTCCGCTAGCGTCGATTCCGCCCTGACACCGTGCACATCCGTCCCTTGAGTTAGCGAGCGCCAGCTTGGCGGCAGCGAACGTCAGCGAGGGCGTGGGGTAGTGGAGGCTTGGACCCGCTTCGTGCTCCGCCATCGCCGAGCCGTGCTCCTCGGCTGGCTGGTTGTGCTCGTGGCGGGCTTTCTGGCCTTCCGGCAGCTGAGTCCGCTCCTCTCGAACACGTTCACCGTTCCGGGGACTGACTCCGAGCGGGCCCGCTCGATCCTGCAGGCGCACTTCGGTGACCGCAGCGACGGGTCGTTCACGATCGTCTTCTCGGTCCGAGATGCAGCGGCACCGACGACCCGGGTCCGGCTTCAGCGCGCGCTCGAGCGGGCGGCGGCGAGGCTTCCGAGCGGCCAGGCGCGCCGTCTCGTGCCGGCCGGGCGGCACGTCCTCTACGGCGACGTTATCTCGACGCTCAACCTCGCGCAGGCGAAGGGCTACACGGAGCGGCTCCTGCACGCCCTGCCGCACGGCCGCGGCGTCGCCTCCTACGTCTCGGGCCCGGCGGCGATCCAGCACGACCTCGATCCGATCTTCGCCAAGGATCTGCGCAAGGGGGAGCTGATCGCGCTGCCGATCGCGGTGCTCGTCCTACTGGCCGTGTTCGGCCTCTCGGTCGCGGTGACGATGCCGTTCATCTTCGCCGCCTGCACGGTGATGGCGACGCTCGGAGGCGTCTTCGTCTACGCGCACTTCCTGACGACCGCCACCTACGTCACCAACCTCGTCTTTCTGATCGGGCTCGGGATCGCGATCGACTACTCGCTGCTCGTGGTCTACCGCTTCCGCGAGGAGCTCGCGCGGCACGACCAGGTGGAGGAGGCGATCGTCCGCACGATGGCGACCGCCGGGCGGGCGGTCGTCTTCTCGGGCGCGACCGTCGCGATCGGGCTGGCGCTCCTGCTCTTCATCCCGCTTCCGTTCATGCGCTCGATCGGTGCGGGCGGCTTCCTGATCCCCGTGAGCTCGATCCTCGCCGCCCTCAGCCTGCAGCCCGTCCTGCTCTCGCTCTACGGGCGCCGCGGCACCGCCCGCCTGCAGCTCTTGCCCGAAGCGTTTCGAGCTCCTATCGAGTCCGGCTTTTGGCACCGGCTTGCGCGGGCGATCATGCGCCGGCCGCTGGCCTTCCTGGCCTGCGGCGCTGCGCTGCTCCTGGCTGCCTCAACGCCGGTCTTCGGCCTGCGCCTGACACCCGGCTCGGCGAGCGGGATCCCGCAGTACCCCCAGTCCGTGCGGGGATTCGACGTGCTGAAGCGCGCGGTCAGGCCCGGTGCGCTGTCGCTGACGCAGATCGTGATCGACACGGGTCGAGCGGGCGGCGTCCACGACCCCGATGTCCAGCGCGCGATCTTGCGCCTGGCGCTCAGGCTGCGCGCCGACCGCGAGACGGCAAGCATCCGGTTCGCCTCGCTGCCGCCGTTCGTCGATCGAAGCGGCCGCTTCGAGCAACTGATCGTCGCCGGGCGGCACGAGTACGGAGCCGAGCAGTCGCAGGGCTTCGTCAGGCGCCTGCGCCACTCGCTGATCCCCGCCGCGGGCTTCCCACCGCCCACGCGTGTCTTCGCCGGCGGCGGGCCGGCGCAGGGGGTCGACTTCCTGACCCAGGCTTACCGCTACTTCCCCTGGCTCGTCGCGGCCGTCCTGCTTCTGACCTACGTGCTCCTGATGCGCGCGTTTCGCTCCCTGCTCCTGCCGCTCAAGGCCGTGATCCTGAACCTGCTCTCGGTCGCGGCGAGCTACGGGATGCTCGTGCTCGTCTTTCGGTTCGGGCTCGGCAGAGAGGTGCTCGGCCTTTACCAGACGGGCCAGGTCGAGGGCTGGATCCCGATCTTCCTATTCGCGATGCTCTTCGGCCTCTCGATGGACTACGAGGTCTTCCTGGTCACGCGGATGCGCGAGGAGTGGGACGGGGGGAAAGACAACCGGGAGGCCGTCGCCCAGGGGCTCGAGCGGACCGGTCGGATCGTGACCGCGGCCGCGATCGTGATGGTCGCCGCCTTCTCGGGCTTTGTGGCCGGACGGATCGTCGGCCTGCAGGAATTCGGAATCGGGCTCGCGGTTGCGATCTTCGTCGACGCGACGCTTGTCCGGGCCGTGCTCGTGCCCTCGCTGATGGCGATCTTTGGCCGCTACAACTGGTGGTTGCCGGCGCCGCTGGCACGCCTCGTGCGCGTCCGGGCCTCGCCGCTCGAGGGCGCCCCACGCGCGGCGCTTCGGCCTGCCGGGCGGTAGCCGATTACGATCTCGGCCGATGAAGGGCGTCATCCTCGCCGGCGGCACCGGCTCCCGGCTTCACCCGCTGACGCGGATCACGAACAAGCACCTGCTGCCGATCTACGACCGGCCGATGGTGACCTTCGCGATCGGCGCGCTCGTGGACGCCGGGATCACGGAGCTGATGCTCGTGACCGGCGGCACCCACGCGGGCGAGTTCTTCCGCCTGCTCGGCAACGGCCACGAGTACGGGATCGACCGGCTCTTCTACGCCTACCAGGAGCAGCCGGGGGGGATCGCCGAGGCACTCGGGCTGGCGGAGCGCTTCGGGGC
This sequence comes from Gaiellaceae bacterium, assembly GCA_036378475.1. GTDB lineage: Bacteria > Actinomycetota > Thermoleophilia > Gaiellales > Gaiellaceae > 13-2-20CM-68-14. Next base: position 158 of record DASUWJ010000078.1, on the reverse strand, counting down.
GGGCGACCGGATCTGCGTGATGCTCGCGGACAACGTGCTCGAGAGCTCGCTCGCGGGTCCGGCCGAGCATTTCGCCGCGCAGGAGCGGGGGGCGCGGATCCTGCTCTCCCGGATCGCGGAGCCGGAGCACCTCCGCCACCTGGGTGTGCCGGAGCTGA
>DASUWJ010000077.1:0-12585 GCA_036378475.1 Gaiellaceae bacterium | reverse complement strand
GGCGACGGAGCTACGGCCGGGGCGCTCGTACACCACGAGCGGGGACGCTACTAACCGATCCTAGGCGAACCCAGGTGGAAGGGACAATGCGGAATCAGTTGTTGCCCGACCTAGCAACGTACGTTTTCGTCTAAAGCGGAGAGAGATCAACTCTCGCTGGTCAGCTGCGTCGCCGGGCCGGGTCCGACGAGATTCCGCAGATGCTGTCCCACCTCGAGAAACTCTCGCTTCTGATCGAGCAGGCCGGCGCTTGCCGCACCGTTGGCCTTCAAGCGATGCAGGTCGCGCCGGCGCTCGTCGAGTTCGCGGAGCAGGGTCTCGACCTGTCCCTGGCGACTGGTTCGATCGACTTCGGCCGCGCTCACGCCGCCCTACCTTTCTCTTTGTGTCCGACGCTCTTGTAAGTTCGAGCGGGATGCGCTGGCGGGGCGGGGATGGTTTTCATGCTTGCTGCCCTCGATGGCTCAGGAGGCACGACCCCTCGCTCCGCCGTCTCTTCCGGACCGCTAATTGGGCTCAGCGATCGATCGCTATGTAGGGCGAGGACGGCAGGAGGAGACTGCGCGGTTCCAGGCGACGGAAGGAGCGAGATGCAGATCTCGGTTGGGATCGACGTTGCGAAGGAGTTCCACTGGGCGGCCGCGGTCGACGAGCGGGGCGGCGAGCCGGTCAGCCGACGGGTCGACAACGAGCCGACGGCGATTCAGGCGCTGATTGAGGAGATGGAGCGGCTGCGAAGCGAGCACGGAGCGGTCACGGTCGGGATCGACGCGGTTGGCGGGATCGCGTCGCTGCTCGCTGCGATGCTGGCCGAGGCCGGGTTCGCGCTCGTGCACGTGCCTGGTCTCGCGGTCAACCGCGCTCGACAGGGGACAACCGGTGGCGAGCACAAGAGCGATCCGCGCGACGCGCGCGTGATCGCCGACCAGGTCCGCAGCCGCGGCGACCTGCGCCCGATCGAAACAGGCAGCGAGATCGACGTCGAGCTGCGACTGCTCGTCAACCGCCGGCGTGAGCTCGTGACCGACCAGACCCGGAGGATCGGCCGGTTGCGCGACCTGCTCGCATCGATCCATCCCGGCCTCGAGCGCGTCGTCGATCCGACCCAGAAGGCGAGCCTCGTCCTGCTCGGCCGCTACGTGACGCCGGCCGAGATCCGCCGCGCCGGCAGGACACGGCTGATCAACTCGATGCTCAAGGCCGGCCACCTGCCGCGTCCGCACCTCGAGCGGCTCGCCGATAGCGCGCTTGCTGCCGCCAAGGCGCAGCAGCTCGCGCTTCCGGGCGAACGGCTCGCTGCCGAGCTCGTGCGCGAGCTCGCCGAGGAGGCGCTCAGCGTCCGTGAGCGGCTCGCCAGGCTCGATACGCAGATCGAGGAGACACTCATCCGCCACCCTGACGCCGCCCTCATCCGCGGCCTGCCCGGGATGGGGGCGACGCTGACGGCCGATTTCATCGTCGAGGCAGGCGGCATCGGCCGCTTCCCGACGCCCGACCAGCTCGCCGCCGCGGCCGGGCTCGCGCCGATCCTCAAGCAGTCCGGCAAGGTCCGCTACCTGCGACGCGCCAACGGCGGCAACAAAGCCATGAAGCGCGTCCTCTACCAGTCCGCCTTCTGCTCGCTCCAACACCCCGCCAGCCGCACCTTCTACGCCCGCAAGCGACGCGAAGGGAAACGCCACCACAAAGCCGTGATCGCGCTCGCACGCCGACGCGTCGACGTCCTCCACTCCATCCTCCGCATCCGGCAGCCATACCGCACCGACTACGCCAGAGCCGCTTGACAAACGCATTAGGCTGCCTCTTCCACGAGGGCGGCGTCAACACCTGGCAGCTCAGCGACCGGCGCCGCGGCTTTCGGCCTGACGAGTGTAAGAGCGACTAAGGCGCCAACGCCGAGCAAGCCGACGAGGGCGTACAAGGCCGTCTGGAAGCCGTGATCCAGCGCCGCGGCACTGTTCAGGGGCGCGCCGTTGAAATGACCGGCCGAGGATGCCGCGATCGCGCTGGCGGCGGCCAGCCCGACGGCGCCGCCGATCTGGCGGCTCGTGTTCACCAGTCCGGAGGCGATGCCCGCGTCGGCGCGCTCGACGCCTGAGAGGCTGGCAATCGTGACCGGCACGAACGACAGGCCCATGCCCGCGCCACCGAGGACGAAGGCCGGGAAGAGATCCCAGAAGTAGTGCCCGTCGACCGGCAGGCGCGTCAGCCAGGCAACCGACAGCGCGGAGACCGCGAGCCCGGCGGTCAGGGTGGCGCGGACGCCAAATCGGCCGACGATGAGCTGGGCGAGATTGGAGACGATCACCACGGTGCCGGCGAAGCCGACGAAGGCGACGCCGCTCTGGACGGCGCTGTAGTGCAGCACTTCCTGGAGGTACAGGGTCAGCAGGAAGAACTCGGAGAAGGCGACGGCGCCGACGATCGCCATCGCGATGTTGGCACCGCTGAGCGTTCCAGAGCGGAAGATCCGCAACGGCAACAGGGGCCACGGGGAACGCGACTCGATCAGGACGAAGGAGCCGATCAGAGCCGCCGAACCGGCGAGCAGCGCGAGCGTGGAAGCGGAGCCCCAGCCAGCGGTCGCCGCACGCGTGAGCGCGTAGACCAGCAGCATCAGCCCTGCCGTCACGGTCGCGGCGCCGGCGAGGTCGAAGTGGCGGTGCCCAAGCTCGGGTCGGCTCTCGCGCAACAAGACGGGGGCCAGCAGTGCGGCGACAAGGCCGACGGGGACGTTGATGAAGAAGATCCATGACCAGCTCAGATAGCTCGTGAGCACGCCACCGAGCAGCACCCCCGCAGCGGCGCCGCTTCCGGAAGCCGCGCCGTAGATCCCAAGCGCCAGATTGCGCTCGCGTCCCTCGGCGAACGAGGTCATCAGCAGGGACAGCGCGGCGGGCGCGAGGAGTGCTCCGCCGAGACCCTGGGCGGCGCGGAACGTGATCAGCGAGCCCTCGGACCAGGCGAGCCCGCAGAGGAGCGAGGTCGTGGCGAACAGGAGCAGCCCGCCGATGAAGAGCCGGCGACGGCCGAAGAGGTCGGCAAGTCGCCCGCCAAGCAGGAGCGCGCCGCCGAAGAAGATCGCGTAGGCCGAGACGACCCATTGCAGGCTCGTCTGTGAGAAGCCGAGATCGGTCTTGATCGAGGGCAGCGCCACGTTGACGATCGCGACATCGAGGATGACCATGAATTGCGCGGTGACGATCAGCGCCAGTGCGCTCCAGCGGCGGCTCGGATTCGTGGTTCGTTCGGTCAATTGATCTCCTTAATCGTTGATTAGATCAACAGTATACATACCCAACGTTCCCCGCGCTACACTTCTTCCATGAGCACTCCCACCACGACATCCCCGGCACCGGTCCAGCCCGTGACGGAGGGCTTTCCCGAGGAGCTCCTCTCCTCGGCGCTCTTCCTGCTGAAGCGGCTCGGCATGAGGGCGAAGGAGCAGTCCTTCGTCGCCTACGAACAGGCCGGCCTTCACCCCTACCACCACGCGATCCTCGCTGTCTTGGATAAGGGTTCGCGCGAGACGCAGGGCGCGATCGCCGATGCACTGGGCTACGACAAGGGACAGCTCGTCGGGCTCTTGGACGAGCTGGAGGAGAGGGGTCTGATTGCCAGGCAGCGCGATCAGGCCGATCGACGGCGCCATGTCGTCGAGATGACACCCGCGGGTCGCAAGACGCTGGCAGGAGCCCGGCGGCTCTCGGCGCGGCTGGAAGACGAGTTTTTGGGCTCGCTGGACGAGGAGGAGCGGAAACAGCTGCACGCGCTGCTCGTTCGACTCGCCGGCCAGCACCTGCCCCATTGCCGCCAGGCGGCGATGCGGCAGACACTCGGCTAGGTCATCGGAAACCCCCTGGTTCGCTTGCCGAGCGAGTCGGGCTTAAGCCCAGGGCAACTGATCCCAGTATTCGGGCCGCCCTGGCTGGGGCGGTTCGAACCTCGCGTAGGCCTCCTCCGGCTCCGCCGTTTCCTCCTCGGCGCTCCCGCCGTACTTCGCCGCCAGCTCAGAGACGGGGTAGCGCAGGCGCACGGGGTCGGGCCGTGCGCCCACTGCGAGCACGATCGAAACCTCCTCGCCGGCACCAACGAGCAGGTGCTCGGTGCCGGCGGGCGAGTGGACGAAATCCCAGGCACGAAGCGGCCGCTCCTCGCCGTTCACGAGCAGTACGCACTCGCCGGCGAGGACGAGGAAGTCCTCCTGCGCGTCCTCCTCGTGGTAGAGGCAGGCCGGCTGTCCGGGTTGCAGCACGCCGATGTTGACCCCGAGTTCGGGGAACTTTGCCTCTCGGCGGTTCTCGAACACGCACGCAGAGCCGAACGCGTCCTGTGTCAGCCAAGCCGTGTCCCGGACGTTGACGACGAACCAGCCATCCTCGGCGGGCTCAAGGCCTGCCGGTGTCTCCTGCAACGTTGCCTCTTCGGTCATGCCTCTCCTCTCGTCGGGCCAGCCCGGCCCGGTCTCGGGTCTCGATCGACCGCGCCCGAACCCTCCTTTCAGGTGCTTGCCTAGCCTGACCTTGGTCGCGAAACCCGGCGCGCAACGATAGCCACGGAAGCGGTTGCGGCTGCCGTCCTTGAGCTGGACTCCTTGGCTGCGGCCCTCAACCCAGCTCGGGTGTGCCCTCGGCGAGCGGAAGGGTGAAGGCGACCCGGGCGCCGCCGGAGCTTCGATTCTCGGCCCAGATCGCACCACCGTGCGCCTGGACGAGTCCCTGGGCGATCGCGAGGCCGAGTCCAGCGCCTCCGGTCGACTGGCTGCGCGACTCGTCGTCTCGCCAGAAGCGCTCGAACATGCGCCGCGCGGCGGCCGGCGTCAGGCCCGCCCCGGTGTCCTCGACCGCGACGACGACGTGGTCGGAATCGGGCTCGACGACGACGGAGACGGACCCGTCGCTCGGGGTGTGCCGGACGGCGTTCGTGAGCAGGTTGAGCAGGACGCGTTCGACCTTGTCGGGCGCGATCCGGACCGGGGGCGAGGCGGGGTCGAGTCTCGCCTCGAGCTGGATGTTCCGCGCCCGCGCCTCGGCCTCGAGGGCGCGTAGACAGCTCGAAATCAGCTCGCCGAGCTCGGCGTCGTGCAGCTCGAGTGTGAGCACTCCCGCGTCGATCCGCGCGAGCTCGAACAGATCCTCGACGCGCTGGGAGAGCATCTCCAGCTGCTCGTTGATCGCGGGCAGGTATTCCCGCGGCGTCGCGAGGCCGTCCTCGAGAGCCTCGACCATCGCGCGGAGCGAGGCCAGAGGCGTCCGGAGATCGTGGCTGGCCCAAGCGACGAGCTGGCGACGCGCGTCGAAGAGCTGTTCGACGCCCGTCGCCATTCCGTTGAAGGCCGCGCCGAGCTCGAGCAGCTCGCGCGGTCCCGACTCCGAGGCCCGGGCGCTCAGGTCGCCTCCCGCCAGGCGTCCCGAGGCGGCTCGCAGCTGCTCGAGCGGGCGAAGGATCCAGCGGGCGAGCAGGAGGGCGCCGATCAGGGCGGACAGAGCGGAGGCGACCGAGACCGCCACGACCTTGGCGTCGCTATGCATCCCGAACATCACCCAGCCCGAGCCGAGCACGACTCCGAGTGGCAGGCAGACGGCGAGCAGCGCGAGCGCCGAGAGCTGCAGCCGCAGGGTCGGCAGGAGCCGCACGACCGTGGCGGCGGCGACTCCGGCCGCAAGCACGATCAGTCCGAAGATGACGGCCGTCTCGATCATGCCCGCAGGCGGTAGCCGACGCCCCAGACGGTCTCGAGTAGCTTGGGACGCGACGGGTCGAGCTCGAGCTTCTCGCGCAGCCGGCGGACGTGGACGGTCACGGTGCCCGTGTCGAGAGCGGCCGAATAGCCCCAGACACGGTGCATCAGCTGGTCGCGCGAGAAAACCTGATTCGGGTTCGAGGCGAGGAACCAGAGCAGCTCGAACTCCCTCGCTGTCAGCCGCAGCCTCTCGCCGTCACGCCCAGCCTGGTGGTCTTTCGCGTCGATCACGAGTGAGCCGAGCTCGAGTCGCCCCGGCGGGGGCGCGCTCGGCCGGGCCCGCCGGAGCACCGTCCGCACGCGCGTCGCCAGCTCACGGGGCGAGAACGGCTTCGTCACGTAGTCGTCGGCGCCGAGCTCGAGCCCGACGATCCGGTCGGTCTCCTCGCCCCGTGCCGTGAGCAGGATCACCGGCAGATCAGAGGTGGCTCTGATCCAGCGGCAGAGGTCCAGGCCGTCGGTCTCGCCCGGCATCATCACGTCGAGGACGACGAGGCCGGGCGATTCCCGCTCGATCAGGCCGCGGGCGGCGTCGCCGTTCTCGGCCGCGAGGATCGTGTGGCCGTCGCGCTCGAGGTAGCGCGTGACCACGTCGCGGACAATCGGCTCGTCATCCACTATCAGGACGGTCGTCATCTCCGTAGCCTGCCTGCCCCTTGTAGTCGCGAACGGCAAGCGGTCGTTACGCGTTTCTTAATTCGTCGCGGCTCCAGTCCGCGCGCACCGCACCCACCGGTCGAATCCGCCCCGGGAGCTGGTGGGAGTTCCCGGAATCGTAAGCGCATTGGCTTGCCCTCCGCTCTAGCGTGCCCGTATCCCGAAAACGGGCTCTGCCCAAGACCGATTCAAGGGGGATCGATGAAACGACTGACACTTCTCTTCGGCCTTGCCGCCGCCGCGGCGGTGATGGCGACAGCGCCGGCCGCCTCCGCCGGGAGCGGCGATCGCGACGGAGCCGGCCAAGCCGTGTTCGTCCAGACGAACGAGCTGACGGGCAATCGGATCGCCGTCTACGATCGCTCCCCGGACGGGACGCTGACGCCGGCCGGGACCTATGCCACCGGCGGCAACGGCGGCGCCGCGCTGCCGGGGACGCAATCCGACCATCTCGCCTCGCAAGGCTCCCTCGTCTACGACGCCGACCACGCGCTGCTGCTCGCGGTGAACGCGGGCAGCGACACGGTCTCCGTCTTCCGCGTGCAGGGCGACCGGCTCAAGCTCGAGCAGATCGTTCCCTCGGGCGGGCAGTTCCCGGCGAGCATCGCCGTCTCCGACCGCCTGGTCTACATCCTCAACTCCGGCGGCACGGGGATCCTGCAGGGGTTCCGGGTCCAAGGTCACACGCTCGAGCCGATTCCCGACTCGGCCCGTTCGCTCGGGCTTGCGAACACGGATCCGCCCTTCTTCCTGACCTCGCCTGGCCAGGCGGGCTTTACGCCCGACGGCCAGCAGCTGATCGCCACGACCAAGGCGAGCGGCAGCACGATCGACGTCTTCCGTGTCCGGCGCGATGGTCGTCTCTCCGAGACTCCCGTCGCGAACCCATCGGCGACTCCGGTCCCCTTCGCGTTCACCTTCGGCCCAGAGGGCCGGCTCGTGGCCGGCGAAGCCGGCGCGAGCTCGGTGACGACCTACGCGCTCAACGGCGACGGCACCCTCAGCGACCCCAAGTCGCAGACGGACGGCCAGGCCGCCCTCTGCTGGATCGCCCGGGCTCGAGGCTTCTACTACGTGTCGAACACGGCCAGCAACACGCTCAGCTCCTTCACGGTCGGTCCCGACGGTCAGCCGGTGCTGCGGGCGCCGGTCGCAGCGAACACGGACCCCGGTCCGATCGACCTCGCGGCAAGTGGCCCGTTCCTGTACGCCGAGACCGGACTCACCGGCACCGTCGATGAGTTCCACGTCAACGGTGACGGCTCGCTCGCGCCGATCGGCACCGCGGCCGGGCTGCCCGCGGGAATCGAGGGGATCGCGGCTTCGTAGCTCCGCGTTGGCCGGGGAGGGCGCAGCCCTCCCCGGCCTCCCCGCGCCGCTCTCGCTGAGCTAAAGATCGAGCGACCGGGGCAGCGCGCCGGTCGCGCTCGAGTCTGAGTGCTTCCAGGCGAGTTTTCGCCTGCTGCACCAACGGGGAGAACGCTTGGCGTGAGCGACACGGATCGCACCCGGTCGGAGCAAGGCCTCGGCCAGCTCGCACACGAACTGTCCTTGCTCGTCCGCGCAGATCTGGAGCTCTCCGCGGCCGAGAGGCTGCCGGAGCTTCGGCGCCTCACGCTCGACTCTCTCGGCGGACTCGTATTGGCGGTCGCGAGCCTCCTCGCGCTCGCCGCGCTCTCATTCGCCGCCGGTCTCGGGCTGGCGCAGGCGGTGCAGCCCTGGCTCGCGGGCTTGATCGTGGCGGCGGGCTGGGGGGCGGTCGCGGGCGCGATCGTTCTGCTCGGCCATCCGCGCCGGCTCGCGCAGCGGCTCGAGGACGCTTTTCACCAGCGGCTGATCGAGCAAGCGCGGGTGGAACGCCGCCGGGCCGAGGAGGCGGTGCGGCGGACCGCCGAGGGACTCGCGAGGGAGATGGCTCAGGAGGCGGCCGAACACGAGGCCAAGGAGGCGCTCTCGGCCCTCGAGCGCGAGCTCGGCTCTCCCGAGGCAGACCGTCGGCTCGCCGAGCTGGTGCGGGCCGTGACGGCTCCCGGCCGGGCCGGGCTGGATCTGATCGAGCGAATTGCTGGCGTTCGGCCGCCGGATGAGGCCGGGGGTGGGAGACGCCCAAGCTCGAGCTGAGCGAACCTCGGTCGTCGAGGGGCGGCTCGGAGCTTCGGCAGCCCTGCCGAGAGACTGGTGACGGACCGGTCCCAGCTTGGTGTCGATCCGGGGAGGCCAGGTTGGAGATGCGGCGAGGAGACCGAAGTTTCGGGTATGGCCACGAAGCCACTCCTCTGCGAGCTGCACGCGCATACAACCTGGAGCGACGGCGGCCTCTCCGTTCGTGCGCTCGTCGATCTCTACGGTCGAGCGGGCTTCGACGTCCTCGCGATCACCGACCACGTCGTTCGCAGCGACCAGGCTGACTTTGAGCAAAACGATGCGACGCTCCGCTCGGAGCGGTTCAGCGTCTACCTCGAGGAGATCGAGGCCCACGCCGAGCGTGCGCTGCTCCGCTACCGGATGCTCGTCATCCCCGGCCTGGAGCTGACCTACGACGATCCCGATCCGCGCCGCGCCGCTCACACGCTCGCACTCGGGTTGCGCTCCTTCATCGGGCTTGGCGGAGACCTCGACGCGGCGCTTGGCGCCGCCGCGGCCGCAGGTGCGGTTCTGATCGCGGCGCATCCCTACACGCTGGCGGCGGCGGGCGCTGCGGCGAGGACGACTGCCCGCTTTGCCGAGGAGCCCGAGTGGGCGGCCGCTTCGGTGCACCGCTTCGAGGTCTGCAATCGGCACGACTTCTTCGACTGGGTCGCCCAGGCCCGGCTGCCGGTCGTCGCGAGCGGCGATTTTCACCGCCCGGAGCACCTGGAGACGTGGAAGACCCTGGTCTCGGCCGAGCCGAGCGAAGAGGCCGTGCTCGAGCACCTGCGCACAGGCCGGCCCGTCTCCCTAACGCGGCTCGACGCCGCCTCGCGCGAGCTGATTCGCGCCGCCTGAGCCGCAAGTCATGGCGGTTGACGACCGGTGACGATCCGGGTCTCAGGCGCCCCAGGAGCCGATTCGTGGGGCGACAATCGGACTCGACGTCCACCACGAAAGGAGAACGTCATGTCCGAATACGGAATCGAGGAGACCGCAGCTCCGACAGATGAGAACGAGCCAGCTGCGGAAAGCCCGTCGGACCCCAGCGCCGAAGACCGAGAGGCGACCGTCGGCGAGAGTGGCAACGAGGACTGGGACGACTAACGATCGCAGCACCGCGATGGGCCGCACAAGCCGCCCGACCGGTTGGTGCGAGCGGGTGGCGATTCGCTCGAGTCGCCACCCGCGCTCGATTTTCGTGACAGAGAAAGACGCCGATCGAACTCCCGCGCCCGAGGAGAACCCGGACGCTCTGAAGCGGCTCGGCCACCGCGAGCTCGAAGAAGAGCTGACCGTCTCAGCCGCGGCTCCCGGCCGCCGGCAGATCAGCCGCTTCGTCCGCCTGCTCTTCGAGCGCAGGCGCAGGCGGCGCCCCCGTCGCTGACGGGCGCGCGGGCTGGCCGCAGCCCGCGCGCTTGCCGGTCCCGAACCGGCCGTTCCCAGCTCGAGGCGACCGCCGCGATCAGCTCCGCGGCTCTGCGTGTGCCCGGATCTGCCCGCAGGCGGCGGGAGATGCGCCGGAGGCGCTCGTGCAGCGGGTGATCGCCGAGTAGGCGGTCGATCGACTCGGTCAGCTCGGCGGGCTCAACGTGGTAGGGCGCGAGCCGCGCCCCGAGGCCGAGCTCGTCGATTCGCTGCGCGTTGTCGTGCTGGTCCCAAAAGAGCGGCAGCACGAGCAGCGGCTTGCCGAACTGGAGCGACTCGGTGACGGTGTTGTTGCCGCCGTGGCTGATGACGAGATCGACCTTCGGCAGGATCGCCGGCTGGGGCAGGAACTCGGCTCCGGTCGCATTCGGAGGCAGGCGGAGCTCCGTGTGCTGGGGGCCCATGCTGACGATCAGGTGATGCCGGGTCTCCCCGAGTACGTCGAGCAGCCGCTGCATCAACCCGACATCCGCGGAACCGAGGCTACCGAGGCTCAGGTAGAGGAGCGCTCCTCCCTCCGGCGGCCTCGCCAGGGCCTCGTCCACGGCCGCGTCCAGCGCCTCGCGCGTGTCCCGGACGCACGAGTCGAGCCGGTGCCAGGTAGGAACGAGCGGTCGCCCGCGCTGATAGTCGGCCTCGGCCGGGTAGAGGTACAGATTGAGAAAAGCGGAGGCGTGGATGAACTCGCCTTCGGGAAGCGGCGGGGCTCCGCGCTCGACGCAGAAGTCGCTGAACTCCCCCTGGAGCGGTTCGTGCAGCGCGCGGTAGCGCTCGAGAAACTCCTCCCAGCCGGAGCGGTCGGCGGCCGGATAGCCGGAGAAGGTCGGCGGCAGGTCGGGATCCTTCAGCTCGAGCGGGTTGCAGGAGACGATCCGGACCCAGGGCCGCGCCGAGGCGAGCACCGCGGGAAACCCGACCACGTTGTCCTCGACGATCACGTCCGGCTGCACCTCCGCGAAGATCTCACCTAGGCGCTCGTTGACGTAGCGCGCCCCGTCCACGAGCTCGCGCCAGACCGGCAGGACGAAGCCTTCCAGCTGCTCGAGCGTCGGCCTGCGGAACTCGGGTGCCGTCTCGCGGACGAAGTCCTTCCAGAACTGGCCCGGCGCCTCCTCCACCTCAAGTGGAGGCTTCAGCCGCATCAACCGCTCCTCGAAACCCTGCTCCTCGAGCGTCCCGGCGAACGACTCCTCGACGACGAAGACGACGCGTGCGCCCCGGGCGCGGAGCACCTGGCCGATTCCGACGCAGTTGTTCGTGGGGCCGAACGCCCCCTCCGGGAAGAAGATGACGGTCGGGTCTCCGCTCACCTGCGGGAAGGGTAGAGGCGCGCCGGCCCGAATTGCTGCGCGTGGCCGCCCGCTCGAATCCCCACAGCCCGCTCTCGCCCTCGAACCCGGGGCCGCCGCACAACCCGGTTCTGATCCAGCACGCCGAGCAGCGCGCCTCCCATCTTCAGGCCCGGATCGCAGACACGATCACGAAGTTCGCCGGCTCGATGGCGTTCGTCTACGTGCATGTGCTCTGGTTCGCGGTCTGGATCGGGCTGCGCATCGAGAAGTTCCCCTTCGGGCTCCTGACGATGATCGTCTCCCTCGAGGCGATCTTCCTCTCCACCTTCGTGATGATCAGCCAAAACCGTGCCGACGAAAAGCGCCAGGTCCTCGCCGACCAGCAATGGCACATGGTCAACACGGAGGAGAAGCAGAACGAGGAGCTGCTGACGATCTCGAACGAGATCCTCGCGCTGACCCGCGATGTGCACCAGCTGACGATTCCCGGCCGCAAATAGCCCGCCCCCGGACCTGTTTCGCCGCCGGTCCGGCGAGGGGAGAGTGGGGAGGATGAGTCGGCAATCCTGGCAGCGCCCACCGGGCCTGGAGAAGCCGAAACGGTTTCGGCCGCGCTTTCACTGGGAGCTGCTCGCCTGCGGCGTCAGCGGGCACGAGCTGCTCGGGCTCGATGCGCGGAAGCTGCGACCCGAAGACTCGATCTTTGCCCGGGACGAGGCCGAGCTTCGCTGGCACCGCTGCGTGCGCTGCGACTCCTGGTTACCCCTGGCGCGGCCGGAGAACCCCACCCGCGAGCTCCCGCCCGAGCGCGAGGCGATCGAGCTGCCTCTGAGGGGCCGGGCGCTGCGAGACAAGGTCGTGCTGCGGCTGATCGCGATCGACCGAGCCCTGCACTTTGTGCTGCTGGCGGGGCTGGCCGTGCTCCTGCTCGTCTTCGCGAACCACGTCCGCCAGCTGCACCGCCTGTTCGTGCGCGTGGTCGCCGATTACGGCGGTCCGGCGAGGGTTCCGAGCCACGGCCTCTTGCACAGCCTGGAGCGACTGGTCACGCTGCAGTCCGGGACGCTCAGGCTCGTTGCCCTCGTCGCCGCGGCCTACGCCCTCCTCGAGGGTGCGGAGGCGGTCGGGCTCTGGCTGATGAAGCGCTGGGCCGAGTATCTGACCTTCGTTGCCACGAGCGCGCTCCTGCCGCTTGAGTGCTACGAGCTGACGAAGCGGGTCTCGGCCTTCAAGCTGATCGCGCTGATCGTGAACCTCGCGATTGCCGTCTATCTCCTCTATGCGAAACGGCTGTTCGGACTGCGGGGCGGTGCGGCCGCCGAACGCGAGGAGCGGGAG
>DASUWJ010000076.1:0-2114 GCA_036378475.1 Gaiellaceae bacterium | reverse complement strand
CCAGCTCCTCGGGGCGCAGCCCCTCGACCTGTTTGCCGTCGCGCCGGCGCCGGCCCGGAACCGTCGGCGACTCGAGCGCGAGGAACTCCGCGATGTCCGAGACGCCCTTGCGGATCGACTCCGGCGTGATCCCGTGCTCCTCGTTGTAGGCGAGCTGCACGGCACGACGGCGATTCGTCTCGTCCAGTGCGCCCTTGATCGCCTCGGTCAGCTTGTCCGCGTACATCAACACCTTGCCGTTCGTGTTCCGGGCCGCCCGGCCGATTGTCTGGATCAGCGCCGTCTTGCCGCGCAGGAAGCCCTCCTTGTCGGCGTCGAGCACGGCCACGAGCGACACCTCGGGCAGGTCGAGCCCCTCACGCAGCAGGTTGACGCCGACGAGCACGTCGTAGTCGCCGAGCCGGAGCTCGCGGATGATCTGGATCCGTTCGAGCGTGTCGACCTCGGAGTGCAGGTAGCGCGCCTTCACGCCCGACTCGAGCAGGTAGTCCGTCAGGTCCTCGGCCATCTTCTTCGTCAGCGTCGTCACGAGCACGCGCTCGCCCGCCTGCTCGCGGCGGCGAATCTCGTTCAGGAGGTCGTCGATCTGGTTCTTGGTCGCGCGCAGCTCGACCTCGGGGTCGACGATCCCGGTCGGACGGATCAACTGCTCCGCGACCCGGGTCGAGTGGCGGAACTCGAACGGCCCCGGCGTCGCGGACACGAACACGAGCTGCGGCACCTTCTCCAGGAACTCGTCGAAGCGAAGCGGGCGGTTGTCGAGTGCCGAGGGGAGCCGGAAGCCGTAATCGACGAGCGTCTGCTTGCGGGAGCGGTCGCCCTCGTACATCCCGCCGAGCTGGGGCACGGTCTGGTGTGACTCGTCCACGAAGACGACGAGATCCTGCGGGAAGTAGTCGAGCAGGGTGAAGGGGTGTGTGCCGGGTGCCCGGCCCTCGAGGATTCGCGAGTAGTTCTCGATCCCGTTGCAGAAGCCGAGCTCCTGCAGCATCTCGAGGTCGTACTCGGTCCGCTGGCGGATCCGGTGGGCCTCGAGCAGCCGCTGCTCGGACTCGAAGTGCCGGACTTGCTGCTCGAGCTCGTGTCGGATCTCGGCGACGGCCCGTTCCACTGTCGGCTTCGAGGTCACGTACTCGGTCGCGGGCCAGATCGCCACGTTGTCGAGGTGGGCGTAGATCTCCCCGGTCAGCGGGTCGAAGTGGCTGATCTGCTCGACCTCATCGCCGAAGAAGGAGATCCGATAGGCCGTCTCGGAGTTCGCGGGCTGCACCTCGACCACGTCCCCCTTGACGCGGAAGCGGCCGCGCCCGAGCACCGAGTCGTTGCGAACGTACTGGCTGTCGACCAGCTTGCGCAGGACGAGGTCGCGGTCGTGCTCCTCCCCCACGTTCAGGATCAGGACGCGCTCGCGCCATTCCTCCGGCGAGCCGAGGCCGTAGATGCAGGAGACCGACGCGACCACCACCACGTCGCGCCTTGTAAAGAGGGCCGAGGTGGCGGCGAGACGCAGCCGCGCGATGTCGTCGTTTTGGGAGGAATCCTTCTCGATGTACAGGTCGGCCTGCGGCACGTAGGCTTCGGGCTGGTAGTAGTCGTAGTAGGAGACGAAGTACTCGACCGCGTTGCCCGGGAAGAACTCGCGCAGCTCGTTGCAGAGCTGGGCGGCCAGGGTCTTGTTGTGCGCGATCAGGAGCGCCGGCCTGCCGACCTCCTCGATGATCCAGGCCATCGTCGCCGTCTTGCCGGTGCCCGTCGCCCCGAGCAGCGTCTGGTAGCGCTCGCCGGCCCGCAAGCCCTCGCTCAGCACCTCGATCGCGCGCGGTTGGTCGCCGGTTGGCTGGTAGGCGTCGGATGTTTTGAACTCCGGCATTCGGAACAAGGCTAGCTGCGATGTCCGAGCTCGAAGCACGGCCGCCGTATCGCTCCTACGCCGCGATCATGGCCGCCTTCGCCGGCCTGCTCGCCACCGCCGGCGCCCTCGGCCGGCTCGTCGAGCGCGACCCTGAGTGCCAGTCCGCACTCGACTTCGCCGTCCTCGCCGCTGCCTCCTTCAAGGCCGCTCGGACGCTCTCGAAGGACGAGGTGACGAGCTTTGTCCGGCAGCCGTTCGTCCA
>DASUWJ010000075.1:0-23095 GCA_036378475.1 Gaiellaceae bacterium | reverse complement strand
CAAGCTGTTCCTTGACCCGCTCCTGGCCGACGAACTCCTCGAGGTTGCGCGGCCGGAGCGAGCGTTCGAGCTCGTCCTCGTCGGGCCGAAGCCTCGGAGCGAGGAACTGTGACTCCTCGGCCACGGCGCTCACGCCGCTTTCTGCAGCGCCTGGCGTACGCGCTCCTCCGGGGGAGCCTCTGGATCGGTTCCGGCCAGCGCCTCTTCCGCCTCGGCGAGCGAGTAGCCGAGCTCGACGAGCGCATCGCGCGCGACGAGATGCGGCCTGGGCGAGAGCGGGGTCGGCTCTTCGGCCCCGCCTACCGAGCCGAGCTTCTCCTTCAGCTCCAAGACGACGCGCTCGGCGGTCTTCTTGCCGATGCCCGGGATCGCCTGGAAGCGGGCGGTGTCCTCGAGTGCGATCGCGCGCCGCAGCTCACCGGGTGCAGACCCCGAGACGATCGCGAGCGCGACCTTGGGGCCGACCCCCTGGACCGAGAGCAGCAGCTCGAACAGCTCCCGCTCCGCGGTTTCGGCGAAGCCGTACAGCTGGAGCGCGTCCTCCCGCACCTGCAGGTAGGTCTCCAGCACGACCTCCTGCCCAGGCTCGGCCAGGCGCCGCGCGCTCGTGGTCGGATTGACGAAGTAGCCGACGCCGCCGACGTCGAGGACGATACCGCTCGCCGAGCGCGTGACAACCTCCCCGCGAAGCCGCGAGATCATGCGCTCAGGTTAGGCGCGGCGCCGGACGATCCTGCCGAGCCTTGCCGGCGCGGGGCAAGGCGGCTAGGCGATCTTGAGGAGCGGCGGTGCGAGCGCGTGGCAGATCGCAACCGCGAGCGCATCGGCGGCGTGGTGCGGCGTCGGCGGCTGCTTGAGGGCGAGGATCGCCATCACCATTCGCTGCACCTGCGCCTTCTCGGCGCGACCATAGCCACACACGGTCTGCTTGACGCGCGCCGGCGCGTACTCAGCGCACTCGACGCCGGCGGAGGCGGCCGCGACCATGACCGCTCCGCGGGCCTGGCCGACGGAGAGCGCGGTGCGGGCGTCGACGCCGACGAACGATTCCTCGAGCACGACGGCGTCCGGCGCAAACTCGGCCACGAGCTCCCGGACTCCGTCGAAGATCGTCTTCAGGCGCAGCTCGGGGCGGCGACCCGCCGGCGTTCGCCAGCAGTCCCACTCCACCGCCCGGAGGCGGCCTCCTCTTTCGTGGACGATTCCCCACCCGCATGCGGCCGTGCCTGGATCGATGCCGAGGACTTTCACGCTGCGACATTAGTGACCGCCCCGGACGTTCCTGCCTCGCCCCGCGGAGCGCTTGGTTGCTGGTTCGAGCCCGTCGGCTGCCGCGACGAGGCGTGGGGCTTGCAGCCGCCCGTTCGGCCGCGGGTCCTTACGGCGGCTGGCGCGCCGGCACGTGCTCTTACAGCACTCCACGGCGGGGTGCGGGCGCCGAGAGGGACGCTCATCGAGCGCGTCCTTGGCCGCGTCAGTTCGCCGTTCGCCGGGTGGCTACGAGGCGACAGCCTCGAGCAGGTGCTCGGGGATGTCGAAGTTGGCGTAGACCTCGCTGACGTCGTCCAGCTCCTCGAGCGCGTCGATCAGGCGCAGCGTCTTTCGGGCCGCCGCCTCATCCCCCAGCTCGATCGTCGTCTTCGGAACGAGCGTCATCTCGGCGGACTCGACCGCGATCCCGGCGCCCTCGAGCGCCTGCCGCACTGCGCTCAGCGCCTCGGGCGACGTCGTGATCTCGAAGCTCGAGCCGTCCCTGGCAACGTCGTCGGCGCCGCCCTCCGCGGCCGCGAGCATGACCTCGTCCTCGTCGGCTCCCTCGGCCTCGACGAGGATCACGCCATGGCGCTCGAAGAGCCAGGCGACCGCGCCCGAGCTGCCGAGGTTGCCCTCGTTCTTGGCGAAGACGTGCCGGACGTCGGAGGCGGTGCGGTTGCGATTGTCCGTCACGGCCTCGACAATGATCGCGACCCCGCTTGGGCCGTAGCCCTCGTAGCTGATCTGCTCGAAGGCCTCGCTGTCGCCACCGGCTCCGGACCCCCGCGCAATCGCGCGCTCGATGTTGTCCTTCGGCATCGAATAGCTGCGAGCCTTCTCGATCGCGTTCTGCAGCGCGAGGTTGGCGGCCGGGTCCGGGCCGCCCTCCCGGGCCGCGACGATGATCGCCCGGGTGAGCTTGGAGAAGAGCTTGCCGCGCTTCGCGTCGGCCGCGCCCTTCTTATGCTTGATCGACGACCACTTGCTATGCCCCGACACGGCTCTCCTCCCGAACGAGCTCGAGGAACCGCTCGTGCACGCGGGGGTCGCCGGTCAGCTCGGGATGGAACGAGGCGACGAGGAAGCGCCCGTCGCGTAGGAGCACCGGCTCGCCGTCGAGCTCGGCGAGCACCTGCACGTCCTCCCCGAAAGAGCGCACCCTGGGCGCCCGGATGAAGATGCCGCGCAGCGGCTCGCGCTCGCCCTCGAGCGCCAGATCCGCCTCGAAGCTCGCTACCTGCCGGCCGTAGGCGTTGCGGTCGACCTCGAGCTCGATTGCCCCGAGATGGTTCTGATCGAGCACGATCATCCCGGCACAGGTCCCGAGCACGGGGCCGGCGAACGAGCGCAGGGCCTCGTCCAGCCCGTAGAGCCGCATCAGGCGCATGAACGTTGTCGATTCGCCACCGGGAATCACTAACCCGTCGAGACCCTCGAGTTGCTCCGGCTTTCGCACCTCGATCACCTCGGCGCCGAGGCGCCGCAGCATCGTTTCGTGCTCGCGGAAGTTGCCCTGCAGGGCAAGCACGCCGATCCGGATTGCTTCAGCCACCGGCCAGATCGTAGCCGCGGCACCCCCGCTCGCCTCGAGTCTCGGCGCCTGTTGGAACCCCCGCGGAGCCGCGGGGCTGATGCTACCAGCCGCGTGTTTCGAGCAGCTCTTCGGGCGCGAGCGCGGCGGCCGAAAGCCCGCTCATCGCATCGCCGAGACCCTGCGAGACGCGCGCGAGCACCTCGGCGTCCTGGAAGTGCGTCGTTGCCTCCACGATCGCCTTCGCCCGCTCCGCGGGGTTGCCGGACTTGAAGATCCCGGAGCCGACGAAGACGCCATCTGCCCCCAGCTGCATGCAGAGGGCCGCATCGGCGGGCGTGGCGATCCCACCGGCCGTGAAGGTCACGACCGGCAGGCGGCCGTGCTCGGCCACCCACTGGACGAACTCGACCGGCGCCTGGAGCGTCTTCGCCTCGCTGTAGAGCTCGTCTCCGCTCAGCGAGCCGAGACGGCGGATGGCGCCGAAGACCGCGCGCATGTGCGTGACGGCGTTGACGATGTCCCCGGTTCCGGCCTCGCCCTTCGTCCTGATCATCGCGGCGCCTTCGGCGATCCGCCGCAGGGCCTCGCCGAGGTTCGTGCAGCCGCAAACGAAGGGAACCGTGAACTTCCACTTGTCGATGTGGTTGGCCGTGTCCGCGGGGGTCAGAACCTCGCTCTCGTCGACGTAGTCGACCTCGAGTGCCTCCAGGATCTGGGCCTCGACGAAGTGGCCGATCCGGGCCTTTGCCATCACCGGGATCGTCACCGTCTCCTGGATCTCGCGGATCTTCTCCGGGTCGGCCATGCGCGCGACCCCGCCCTCGGCGCGGATGTCTGCGGGCACGCGCTCGAGCGCCATCACCGCGCAGGCGCCCGCCTCCTCGGCGATCCGGGCCTGCTCGGCGGTCGTGACGTCCATGATCACCCCGCCCTTGAGCATCTCGGCGAGACCGCCCTTGACGCGCATCGTTCCGAGCTCGGCCATCGCGTTGATTCTAGCCGCGCCGCCATCGACCGCCTCGTTTCGCCGCCCGCTAGTCTCGCCCGGTGCGGATCCCGCCCCGGCTCGAACGCCTGCTGCTCGGCTCGCTGATGAGCCTCGTGGCCCTGCTCGCGGAGAGGCGGGTGGTCAAGGCGCTTCGCAAGAAGCGCTGAGCGGCGCCATTGCTCTTGCTAGCGGCCCGACCGCGGCCGCCGGAGACCGGCCAAAAGGACGAGCGTCAGCGCGCCCCCGGCGCTCCCGAGCGTCAGCGGGACCCAGGAGCTGACGTGGGCGGCGGCGGTCGAGCCGGCCGCGACGAGGCACGAGCCGGCCGCGATCGCGAGCGAGAGAGCGCGGGCCGCTCGCCGGATCGTGTCCTCGAGCGGGGTCGTGCCCTTCACGTCCACCTGCATCCGCGCTCCCGGGCGCGCGCCCGCGATCCGCTCGATCGCCTCGACGAGCGCGTTGGCACGAAGCTCGAGCTTCTGCACCCCGTAGAAGACCCGCTTCGGGTCAGCGCTCGTGCGCACGCGCGTCAGCAGGTTCTTGGCCACGAAGCCGCCGACGACCGAGAAGGGATCGAGCTCGGGATCGAGCTCCGCGGCGCTCAGCTGCATCTGGGCCAGCGCCTTGCCGACGAGCGCGAGTGCGGCCGGCAGGCGAACGCCGTGGCGGCTTGCGATCTCGGTCAGCCCCTGCATGATCGGGCCGAGCTGGATCTCCGAGAGCGACTTGTGCCTGTACTCGGCGAGCAGCGCGCCGATCTGCTCGCGGAAGCTCTCGAGGTCGAGCTCCTCCGGCAGCTCGGGCGCGAGCAGGAGCAGGATCTCGGCCAGGAACGGGACATCCTCCTGCCAGAAGGCGAGCAGGAGGAGCAGCACACGCTCGCGCAGGTCCGGCGTCACCTCGCCGACCATGCCAAGGTCGAGGAAGTAGATCTTGCCGTCCGACCAGAGCAGGTTCCCGGGATGCGGATCGGCGTGGAAGAAGCCGTCGGTCAGGATCTGGCGGTAGAAGGCCTCGAGTAGCTGCCGGGCCGCTTCCTTTCGCTCCGGCCCCCAGGGTGCCTCCCGCACCGGGCCGCCCGGAATCAGCTCCAGAACGAGCAAGCGTTTGCTCGTGAGGCGGTGCTGGACTGCCGGCGCGTCGAGCCGCGAGAACGGCCCGAGCACCTCGCGCATGCGGTCGATGTTGGCCGCTTCCTGCTCGAAGTCGAGCTCCCGCTGCAGCGATCCTGCCAGGTGCTCGACGACCGCGCGCAGGTCGATGATGCGGCGCAAAGCCTCCCGGCTCTCGGTCTTCTCGGCGAAGAGCCGCAGGAGGCCGAGGTCTCGCATGATCTCGTCGCGGGCACCCGGGCGCTGCACCTTGACGACGACCCGCTCGCCCGACTCGAGCGTCGCCCGGTGCACCTGACCGATCGTCCCGGCGGCGAGCGGCTGCGGGTCGATCGACTCAAACACGTCCTCCCAGGGCACGCCCAGCTCCTCCTCCATCACCGAGACGACGTCCGCCTCGGTCATCGGCGTCACCTTGTCCTGAAGCGTCGCCAGCTCGTCGATGAACTCGGGCGGGAGCAGATCCGGCCGCGTCGAGAGGATCTGGCCGAGCTTGGCGTAGGTCGGGCCGAGCTCCTCGAGCGCGTCGCGTAGCCGCCGCGCGCGGAGGTCGAGCTCGTCGCCGCTCCCGCGCGTCTCCCGCAACCCGTACTTGGCGAAGACCGACGCGACCCGCGCCGCGCGGCCGAGCAGGCTGCCTTCGACCTCGGCCTGCGTCACCGTTTGGCTGGTTCGCGGTGGGTGTTCACGATCACGACCGTGCAGGCCGCGTTGTGCGAGACCCGGTTCGGCACGTTGTCGAGCAGGAACTCCTTGCGGCCGCTCATGCCGACGCTGCCGACCACGATCACATCGGCGCTCTCCGCTTTCGCCACCTCGACCATCACGCGGGCCGGGTCGTTTCCCTGCGCCGCGAGCGCGCGCGCCTGCGGCCCGGCGATCTTGGCCGTGTACTCGGCGAGCTCGCTCTCGGTGGCGGCCTTGTCCATCCCGTCTCGAACCGACTGGCAGACGATCAGCTCCGCCTCGTAGCGCTCGGCCATCTGGGCGGCGAAGCGCACTGCCCTGGTGGCCGTCTCGGAGCGGTCGGTGCCGACGAGGATCCGCCTGACCGGCCCCGCTTCCTCGCTCCCTCGCCGCAGCCGCACGACCTAGTCCGGGGTCACGTAGGCGGCGGTGAGGCCACCGTCGACGAGGAAGGTCGAGCCGGTCACGTAGGCGGACTCGTCACTCGCGAGGAAGAGCGCGCCCTGCGCGATCTCCCGGGGCTTGGCGAGCCGTCCCAGCGGCAGGTGGACGCGCCGGCGCTCGAAGGCCGCCGGGTCGTCCCCGAAGATGCGCAGCAGCAGGGGCGTCTCGACCGGGCCAGGACAGAGTGCGTTGACGCGCACGCCCTGGCGCGCGAACTGCACGCCCAGCTCGCGGCTCATCGAGAGGACGCCCCCCTTCGAGGCCGTGTAGGAGATCTGCGAGGTGGCGGCGCCCAAGATCGCGACGAAGGAGGCGACGTTGATCACCGAGCCGCCGCCCCGCTCGAGCAGGTGCGGGATCCCGTGCTTGCAGCAGAGGTAGACGCCCTTCAGATTGACGTCCTGGACGCGTTGCCACGCCTCGAGCTCGGTCTCGAGGATCGAGCCGTCGTCCTCCGGCGAGATGCCCGCGTTGTTGTAGAGGACGTCGATCCCGCCGTAGCGCTCGGCGGTGGCCGCGTACATCGCCCCGACGCTCGCTTCGTCGGCGACGTCGACCGGCTGGAAGAAGGCCTCGCGGCACTCCGAGGCGGTCTGGAGACCGTGTTCGGCGCTCACGTCGGCGACGCAGACGCTGGCCCCCTCCTCGGAGAAGAGCAGGGCCGCCTCGCGCCCGATCCCCCGCGCGGCGCCGGTGATCACGACGACCTTTCCCTCGAGCCGTCCCACCCTAGGCCTCCGTCGCGACGTAGACGTTCTTGAGCTCCGAGTAGCCGGCGAGGGCGTGCATGCCGAGCTCGCGGCCGAAGCCGGATTGCTTGAAGCCGCCGAAGGGGGTCGAGACCCGGACCGAGGTATTCGAATTGACGGACAGCACCCCGGTCTCGAGAGCCCGCGCCACCCGCAGGGCTCTCGCCCCGTTCTCGGTCCAGATCGAGCCCGACAACCCGTACGGCGTGTCGTTCGCGATCCGGATCGCCTCGGGCTCGTCCGCGAAGGGGATCACCGCGGCGACCGGGCCGAAGACCTCCTCGCGAGCAATGCGCTCCTCGTTCGTCGCCTCGACCAGCGTGCAGGGGAACCAGAAGCCCTTGCCGGGCGGCGTGCTTCCCTGGTAGGCGACGCTCCCGTCGACGTAGGCGGCCACCTTTTCGCGCTGCTCGGCCGAGATCAGGGGACCCATCTCCGTCGCCTCATCCTCAGGGTTCCCCACCCTTACTGCCTTCGTCGCCTCGACGAGCAGCTCCAGGAAACGGTCGTAGACCGAGCGCTGAACGAGGATGCGTGAGCGGGCGCAGCAGTCTTGTCCGGCGTTGCCGAACACGGCGTAGGGGGCCGCGGCAGCCGCTCGCTCGAGGTCGGCATCCGCGAAGACGACGTTCGCCGACTTGCCCCCCAGCTCGAGCGTCACCCGCTTGATCGTCTGCGCCGCGCCCGCCATCACGCCGCGCCCGACCTCGGTCGAGCCCGTGAAGCCGATCTTGGCGACGGCGGGATGCTCGACCAGGCGCGCTCCGACGACCGAGCCCGGCCCGACGACGACGTTGAGCACGCCCTCGGGCAGGCCGGCCTCGAGCGCAAGCTCAGCCAGCCGGAGTGCCGTCAAAGGGGTCAGCTCGGACGGCTTCAGCACGACCGTGTTTCCGCAGGCGAGGGCCGGACCCAGTTTCCACGAGGAGATCGCGATCGGGAAGTTCCAGGGGACGATCAGGCCGACGACGCCGAGCGGCTCGCGGAAGGTCAGGTCGACGCCGCCGGGCACCGGGATCGTCTCGCCGTGATGCTTGTCGACCGCGCCGGCGTAGAAATGGAAGACCTCGGCGACCATCGACACCTCGCCGCGCGAATCCGCGATCGGCTTGCCCACGTTTCGCGTCTCGAGGAGCGCCAGCTCCTCCGCCCGCTGCTCCACGAGGCTCGCGAGCCGGCGCAAGAGGCGCGCGCGCTCTGCCGGTGAGATCGCGGCCCAGACGGGAAAGGCCGCGCGCGCGGCTTCGACCGCCGCGTCTGTCTGCTCGACTCCACCCGGCTCGAGCTCGGCGACGGCCTGCTCGGTCGCCGGATTCAAAACGGTCAAGGACATCGCGCTATTCAAACACGCACGAGCCTCAAGGCCGGGGGCCGGACGGCCGATCTAAGAAGCTGTGAGCGGCGCGGGATACGACCCGAAGATCATCGAACGCTTTGCCGAGCAGCTGCTGCGCAAGGCCGACACGGTGCGCGTTGGCTTCGCCGTCGGCGGCGGGATCTTCGGCGTCGTCGTCGGCTCCGTACCCCTGACGCCGCTGAAGTCGATCTGGGGCGTTCCGGCCGGGTTCGGCCTCGCGACGATCATCGTCGGCGCGCTCCTCGGGATCCTCCTCGGCTACGTGATCGGCGAGGGCCGAGCCTTCCACTACCGGGTTCAGGCCCAAAACGCGATCTTCCAGCTCGAGATCGAACGCCGCGTGACCTCGGCCGTCGCCGAGGCCGTCGCCAACTCGCTGCCCGCTCGCGCGCAAGCGGAGACGCCGGCACCGCTCGCCCCCGCCGCGCTCACGGAGACCGCCGAGCCGCCGGCGGCAGCCGAGAGCGAAGAGCTACCCCCCGTCGCTCCCCTGCCGCGGCCCTCCGACGAGGGTCCGCCTCTGAGCGAGCCGCGCCTGCGCCCGCCGGGCGCCTCGGGCCCGACCGCCTCGGCTACGCCGGGCGAGCTGCCGGCGCCGCCTCTGAGCCCGGCCGTGAACGGCTAGTCCGCCCGGAGCGGTAGCCGGCCGCCTCCCGCACGAGCTCCTGGAACAGCTTCAGGTCCTCGCCGGCCTCTGGATGCCAGAGCACGCCGAGCGCGAAGCGGCGCGAGGGATCCTCGACCGCCTCGACCGTGCCGTCGTCGGCCCGCGCCGATTCGACCAGCCCCTCGCCCAAGCGCCCGAAACCCTGGTGATGGTGGGACTTGACCGGGGCGTGCTCGCCGAGCAGGCGCCCGAGCCGGGTCCCCTCGAGTACCTCGACGCCGTGCTCGGCGAAGACGCCGGGCGTCTGCTTGTGCCGTTCGCTCCCGAGCACGTCGGGCAGGTGCTGCTCCAGGTCGCCGCCGAGCGCGACGTTCAGGACCTGGCTGCCGCGGCAGATCGCGAGCACGGGCAGGTCCCGCTCGAGCGCCGCCTTGAGCAACGCGAGCTCGGCGCGATCGCGCTCGGCATGGACACCCAAAGTCTCGGGATGCGCCTCCGCGCCGTAGGTCTCGGGGCCGAGATCGGACCCGCCCGAGAAGATGATCCCGTCCAGCGAGTCGAGCGTCTCCTCGACACCGTCCTCGCTCGGCGGCACGAGCACGGGCCTGCCTCCCGCGCGCTCGACCGCCCGCACGTACTGGGCGGGTACGAGCGCAGCGTCGAGCTCCCAGTAGCTCCACTTGGCCGGCGTGACGTAGGTGGTGATGCCGACGATCGGCCTAGCCACGTTCGAACAACCGCTCCCGCTCGTAGCAGGTGACAGCCTCGTCGAACAGGCGCTGCTCGGTGCGCCCGTAGTTCAAGTAGTGGTCGACGACCGCGTCGCCGAAGGCCGCTCGGGCGATCGAGCCCGACTCGAGCGCGGCGATCGCATCGCGGAGCGCTGAGGGAAAACGCTCCGCATCCGAGTCGTAGGCGTTCCCCTCGAGCGGCGGCGGCAGCTCGAGCTCCTGCTCGATGCCGTGGAACCCGGCCGCGAGGAGAGCCGCGAAGGCGAGGTAGGGGTTGACGTCGCCGCCCGGGATCCGCGTCTCCGTCCGCAGGCCCTGGCCGTGCCCGACGATCCGAAAGCCGCAGGTGCGGTTGTCGTGGCCCCAGGCGAGCGAGGTGGGAGCCCAGGAGCGGGCGGCGAAGCGCTTGTACGAGTTGATCGTCGGCGCGACGAAGAGCGCGAACTCCTTCAGGCTCGCGATCTGACCGGCGAGGTAGCGCCCGAAGACCTCCGACTCGCCCTCGAAGGCATTGCGGCCGTCTCGCCAGAGCGAGGAGTGGATGTGGCAGGAACTGCCGACCCAGGTGTGGTCCGGTTTGGCCATGAAGGTGAGCGAGCGCCCGTTCTGGGCGGCAATCTCCTTGGCACCGTTCTTGTACACGACGTGGTTGTCCGCCATCGTCAGCGCGTCGGCGTAGCGGAAGTTGATCTCGTGCTGCCCCGGCCAGGCCTCTCCCTTCGAGCTCTCGACCGGGATCCCCGCGAGCTGCATGCCGTTTCGCAGCTGGCGAAGGAGCGGCTCGTCGTAGCTCGTCGCGAGGATGTGGTAGTCGAGGATGTAGGGCACGGAGGGGGTCAGGTCCCGGTAGTGCTGCTCGTGGGCCTGCGCGTAGGATTGCTGGAAGAGGTAGAACTCGAGCTCGGAGCCGAACATCGCCTCGTAGCCGGCCGCGCGGGCGCGTTCGACCTGGGCTTTCAGCACCTGGCGCGGTGAGGGGACGACCGGCTGGCCGTCCTCCCAGTACACGTCGCAGAGGACGAGCGCCGTCCCCTCGAGCCAGGGAATGCGGCGGAGCGTCGCCAAGTCGGGCCGCAGGTGGAAGTCGCCGTAGCCCTGTTCCCAGCTCGCCATCTCGTAGCCCGGCTGGGGGTCCATCTCCATGTCGAGCGCGAGCAGGTAGTTGCAGCCCTCGAGCCCGTGCTCGACGCTCTCCGCGAGGAAGTTCTCGGCCTGCTCGCGCTTGCCGAGCAGGCGGCCCTGCATGTCCGTGAAGGCGGTCACGACCGTGTCGATCCGGCCCGCCTCGACCTCGCTCCGGAGCTGTTCGAGCGTCAGCATGCAGCCACCTTAGATCGGGAGAGGGAGCCGGCGGACCGGCTCCCTCTCGGGCCTCCGCGCCGGGAGGACTAGGCCGGCCCCGGCTCGCTGACGAGCGCGGGCTCGTCGTATTCGGACTCGATCCGGGCCAGGTCCTCCGGCGAGCCTTGGGGAATCGGCCCCTTGAACCACTTGCGCGCGGAGACGAGCCACCAGCCGCCGAAGAGCACGAGCGCACCCCCGACCGCGATCGGGGCGTAGTTGAAGGACAGCCAGGTGAAGTGCGCGTTGCCGGGCGTGCCGCTCGGCAAGGTGGGCATGATGAACAGCACCGAGATGAACGCCACCCAGATGCAGGCGATGATCCCGATCGGCTTGTACCAGCGGCCGAGCGTCCACTCGCCGGGCTGCCAGGCGTCCCCCTCGCGCAGGCGCAGGTAGATCGGCAGCGCGTAGGCGATGTAGAGGCCGATCGTCGCGATCGAGGTCACCGCGACGTAGGCGACGTAGCCGGCGCCGACGCCGATGTTCTTCGAGAAGTAGGCCGGGAAGGCGCAGAGGAAGGCGAGGATGGCGATCGCGATCGCGGCCAGGTAGGGCACACGCTCCCGGTTCAAGCGGCGCCAGAGCTGGTGTCCGGGTGTCGCCCGGTCGCGCGAGAAGGCGTACAGCATCCGCGAGGCCGAGGTGATCGAGGACATCCCGCAGTAGAACTGCGCCCCGACTGTGACGAACAGCATCACCTTGGCCGTCGTCGAGCCGAGCGCGTCCAGGTAGACCTGCTTGACGGCGAAGATGCCCGCGCCGGTCGTCCTCGAGAAGCTCTGGATCGCGAAGGTGACTCCGAGCGCGAGGATGTAGCCGAAGACCGCCGAGACGACGATCGACATGATCACGCCACGCGCCGCGCTCCTGGAGGCATCGCGCGTCTCCTCGCTCATGTGGGCCGAGGCGTCGTAGCCCGTGTAGGTGTACTGGGCCTGCAGGAGGCCGAGCAGGAGCACGAACCACATCCAGCGGTGCGAGGAAAAGCCGCTGTTGTTGATCGCGTGGCCGAAGACGGTCGAGAACGACTGGTGGTGCGTCGGCTTGAAGACGAGGAAGCCGACGATGATTCCGACGCCGAACACGTGCCACCAGACGGAGATGTCGTTCAGGAAAGCGACGAGCTTGACGCTGAAGATGTTCATCAGCGCGTGCAGGCCGAGAATCACGGCGTACACGTAGATGATCTCGTGCGGGGTGGAGTGGAACGTCCCGGGCCAGAGCAGGTTCAGGAGCGCATCGCTGAAGATCGCCGCGCCGTAGTCGATGCCGGCCGTGATCGCGATCTGGCCGACGAGGTTGAACCAGCCCGTGAACCAGCCCCAGACCGGGCCGCCCATCTTGGACGACCAGTAGTAGAGGCCGCCGGCGGTCGGGTACTTGGAGGCGATCTCGGCCATGCCGAGCCCGACGATGATCACGAACAGGGAGACGAGCGGCCAGCCGTAGGCCTCCATGACCGGCCCGCCGTAGTTGATCCCCGTGCTGTACAGCGTCAGCGTGCCGGAGAGGATCGAGATGATCGTGAACGAGATGGCGAAGTTCGAGAACCCGCCCATCCCTCGCCGCAGCTCCTGCGCGTAGCCGAGCGCGTGCAGAATGCTGCGATCCTTGTCGGCAGCAGTGTGCTCCACCAGCCCTCCTCCTGTCCGTGCGGCCAGCGCGGCCGCGGGGTCGCCGGAGATTCTTCCCTACCGCGAAGAGAGACTCAATAGCCGAGCTCGGCTGGAGCCCTGAATGAATTTGCCTCCCGCGGGCGCGCACCAGCGGCCGGCGAACAGCGCTGGTCTGCCAACCCGCCGTGTCGCGGCTTCTAACGCTCCCTGGCTCCGTCAGACCGGACCGGAACAATTGACCCGACCGGCGAAGGAGTCCCAGCATGAGTCTCTACAGGGAAGTGCGTCATCCCCACCTCGATCGGCGGCGGCTACGCGGGCCCGTCAAGGTGATCGACCAGTACGCGCTGGTCGGCAAGGGCCGTTTCAGCCGTCTCGACACGTGGCTCGCGGTCAAGATCACCGCGATCGTCGGCACGATGATCTGCGCCTACCTCTTCACGGTCCTGGCACTGATCAGCCTGCCCTCGGCGCTCAACACCGGCAACCTGATCGTCATCATCGCCTGGATCGCGCAGACGTTCCTCCAGCTCGTCCTGCTGCCGATCATCATCGTCGGCCAGAACGTCCAGGCAGCCGCGTCCGACAAGCGCGCCGAGCAAACCTACGATGACGCCGACGCGATCCTGCACCACGCGCTCGAGATCCAGAAGCACCTGCAGGCCCAGGACGACGCCCTCGAGGTGCTCGCCGACAAGCTTGGCGCGAGGCTTCAGCCCTACGAGGGAACCCCGTAACCGAGGCGAACGTCCCCCCGGCCAGAGGAACGCTCACGGTGACTGTGTCCCACGGGTGAGCGGTACCTCGCCGGCCGCCCTGGCCTGCGCGGTCACGCGCGACATCCCCTCATACGCTCGCACGAGCTCGGTCGCGCGCCCGGCGGGGTAGCGTGTCGCACACGGACCCGGGCGACGCTCAGCTCGTCGCCGCCGGGTCGGCAACGGGCTCGACGATCGCCTCGGCCCCGGGCACTACTCCGGCGGCGGCCTGCTCCGCCGGGGGCTCGCCCGGCCGGGCGAGCGTCGTTCGCAACGGCGCCTCTTTCAGCAACCAGGCCAGGCCAAACGGCACGATCGCGATCAGCATTCCCCAGAGGAAGACACCGTGCAGGGCGTGTGAGAAGGCGTGCAGGAAGGCGGTGTGCACGCTGGGCGGCAGCCGCTTGGCCTGCTGGGGCGTCAGGTGCACCCCGCCGCTGAGATGCCGAGCCGCAGCTCGCGGCAGCCGCTTGATCTGGGCGCCCAGCCGCGAAGCGAAAATCGCCCCGAAGATCGCGACCCCGAAGGAGCCGCCAACGGAGCGAAAGAAGGTCGCCGTCGAGGTGGCGACGCCGATCTCCTGTGGCCGGGCGTCGTTTTGGACGACGAGCACAAGCACCTGCATCACGAGACCGATGCCAACGCCGACGACGAGCATGTAGACGGAGGCGAGCCAAGGAGCGGTTCCGAGCGTCAGCCGCGAGAGCAGGTACATACCGACGACGAGGATCGCGGTGCCCGCGATCGGAAAGGCCTTGTAGCGACCGATCCGGCTGATCGCCCGGCCCGAGGCGATCGCCGCGGTGAGCAGGCCCGCCATCAGCGGCAGCAGCCGGAGCCCCGAGCTGGTGGGGCTGGCGCCGTAGACGAGCTGCAGGAAGAGCGGGATGAAGACGATCGCCCCGAACATCGCCATCCCGATCGTGAAGCCCATCGCGTTCGCCACGTCGAAGATGCGCGAGCGAAAGAGGCCGAGCGGCAGCAGCGGCTCGGGGGCGCGGCTCTCCCGCCAGACGAAGAGCACGAGCAGCGTCACACCGGCGAGCGCGAGCCCGAGGATCGTCGCCGATCCCCACGCGTACTGGTTGCCTCCCCAGGTGGTCAGCAGGACAAGCGAGCCGACGCCGCCCGCCAGCAATGCCGCGCCCAGGTAGTCGATCCGGTGGCTGCTCCGCGACGAGGGCAACCGCAAGCGCAGCGCGACGATCGCGACTGCGAGCGCCCCGACCGGCATGTTGACGTAGAAGACCCACCGCCAGGAGAAGTTGTCGACCAAGAAGCCGCCGAGCAGGGGCCCGGCAACCGAGGCGACCGCGAACACCGAGCCGATCAAGCCCATGTAGCGCCCCCGTTCCCGAGGCGGCACGATGTCGGCGATGATCGCCTGAGCACCGACCATCAAGCCGCCCGCTCCCACGCCCTGGAGCGCCCGGAAGGCGATCAGCTGGTCAATCGTCTGGCTGAGCCCGGCAAGCATCGAGCCGGCCAGGAAGATCAGGATCGCCGCCTGGAAGATCGGTTTGCGGCCGTACATGTCGCCCAGCTTCCCGTAGATCGGGGTCGTGACCGTGGAAGCGAGCAGGTACGAGGTCACGACCCAGGAGAGACGGCTGAGGCCTCCAAGGTCGCCCACGATCGTGGGCAGCGCGGTCGAGACGATCGTCTGGTCGAGCGCGGCGAGAAACATGCCCAGCATCAGGGCCCCGAACACGGTCCAAAGCGCCCGGCCGGTCAGCCGGCTCTCGGCCTGGGCGGCGCTCAAACCGGCCGCCCGGTTGCGCGCCGGAGCTGAGCGGGCGTCAAGGCCGGGTGCGGCAGCGGCCTCGCCGCCTCCGCGCGCAGGCCGTCGAGCATGAAGCCGAGGTGGCGCCGCCACAGCTCGGGCGCCGCGGCCGTGGTCGCCTCGAGCACTCGCCCGCCGCTCCAAAAAAGGAGCGGCATGTCCTCGGGCGTGAAATCGGCGCGGAGCGCTCCCTGCTGCTGAGCCCGCTCGATCAGCCGGCGGATCAGCGGCCGCATCCGTGCGCGCATCGCCTCTGCACGCGCCCGTCCGTGCGCGCGCGTGGAGATCACGTCCTTGAGCCCGCGGTTCGCGGCATGCAGGGCGAATACCTGCTCGAGGAAGCCGCAAAAGCCGAGCCACGCGTCCTCGGCGAGCAAGGCCTTCTCGGCAGCGCTCACGAACTCGGTGAACGCCTCCTCGAGCACCGCGTCGACCAGATCCTCCTTTGCCGGGAAATGGCGGTAGAGCGTGCCCATCCCGACCCGGGCCCGCCGAGCGATCTCTTCGACCGGCACATCGAGCCCGGCCGCCGCGAAGGCGGTGCGGGCGGCGGCCACGATCCGCTCACGGTTCGCCTGGGCATCTCGGCGCAGCGGCCGCGTCGGCGTCTGAACCTGGGCGCTCACCATCAGAGTATGCCAGAAGCGGAGCCATCGCTCCGGTTATCGTCCTGCCGGGCGCTACTCGATCGTCAGCCTGCCGGCCACCCGCTCACTGCTCGTAGCCCTCGACGACCTCGGGATCTCGGACACGCGCCGAGTCGGGGTCGAAGCCTGCCTCCCGCAGGGCCCGGCGCTGGCGTAGCAGATCCCAGCACTGATCGAGCCCGAGCTTGATCGACTCGAGGCGGCGGTGCTCGCCCTCGCTCAGGCCCCCGGCCGCGCCGCGCTCGTAGAGTTCGTGCTCCTCGGCGACCAGCTGCTCGATCCGGTCGTGGACTCGCTCGTCTTCCATCGCTACCTCCCGGGCTCCTTGCCGGAGACCGTAGCTCACCGCTCGCGGTAACCGGCCGCCACGAGGGGCTCGTACTCGGGATGCTGCTCGATGTAGTGCGCAATGAACGGGCAGAGGGGCGCGACCTCGAGGCCCTCCCGGCGCGCATCTGCCAGGGCAGCCTCGGCGAGACGGCTGCCGAAGCCACGGCCTTCACAGGACTCGTCCACCTCGGTGTGGGTGAAGGCGATCCGGCCGTCCCGACGGTGATAGGCCGCGAGGCCGATCAGGCGCCCGTCGAGCCGGAGTTCATAGCGGCTTGACCCGGGGACATGAACGACCTCCGGCTCGGAGGTGAACTCGGTCGCAGCCTCGAGCTCGCCGCTGCCGCGGAAGAACTCGACGAGCTGCCCCGGAGCATCGGACTCGCGGGCGTCCCGGTGCTCGACGAAGCGGCGGCGGTGGGCGGCGGCGAACTGCCAGGGATCGCGCTCGCGCAGATGGGCGAAGATCTCGCGCGTGCCGCGGTAGAGGCGGCCATCCTCCGTCTGCAGGACCGGGATCTCGCCGGTCTCTGCCACCTGCTGAAGCCCGGAGCGCTCGCTCGGCCAGGGCTCGACCTGCCGGAGCACGACGTCGAGCCCGAGCTCGGTCAGCACCTCGCGAACCGCGGCGGAGAAGGGGCACCACTCTGCCTGGTAGAGCGTCAACACTGGATCTCAGCTCCGGCCCCATGCCGCCGCGGCAGGCAGGCACCTGCCGACCCGAGTGGGCACGGTGGCGCAGTCGAAGGAGTGGCGCGGCTCGCACCGGGCACGGCCTTCATCGCTTCCGTATCCGCCCGGCCACCTTCCCGGCTGATCCGCATCCTCGCCTTCCTGTGATCCAGCACCGTTTCGTCGAACGTCGACTCGGCGGACGGTAGCGCGACGGGGAAGGCTCGGAGAGCGTCTCGCCGAAACGAGCGCCGCGGCGGCATAAGCTCGGCCCTCGTGCACTTCGGCGCCCAGCAGGATCTCGAGCTTCTCGGGCTGCTCGTCGCGCTGGGCGCACTGCTCGCGCTCGCCCCCACTCTACGGCTGCCGCTGCCAACGCTGCTCGTGATCGGAGGCGTGGTGCTTGGCTTCATTCCGGGACTGCCGCAGATCGCGCTCCCGCCCGACCTCATCCTCGTCGCGGTCCTGCCGCCGCTCCTCTACTCAGGTGCGTTCTTCACCTCGCTGCGCGACCTGCGCGCGAACAGGCGACCGATCACGCTGCTTGCCCTCGGCCTCGTCGCGGCGACGATGACCGGGGTCGCCGTCGTCGCGCACGACTGGATCGGACTGCCCTGGGCAGTCGCGTTCACGCTCGGCGCGATCGTCTCGCCGACCGACGCGCTCGCGGCGACCGAGATCGCGTCGCGCCTGGGCGCGCCCAGGCGGCTGATCTCGCTGGTCGAGGGCGAGAGCCTCGTCAACGACGGCACCGCGCTCGTCCTCTACAAAGCCGCGGTCGGGGCCGCGATCGGCGGGACGTTCTCGCTCCTCGACACCTCGGGGCGGATCGTTCTGAACGTGCTCGGCGGCGTCGCGATCGGACTCGCCGTCGGCTGGGTCGTCCGGCAGGTGCGCCGACGGCTCGACGATCCGCCGGTCGAGGTCGCGATCGCTGTGCTCAGCGGCTACCTCGCCTACCTGCCCGCGGCCGCGGTCGGGGTCTCCGGCGTCCTTGCCGCCGTGACGATCGGCATCTACATGGGCTGGCACACCCCGGAGCTGACGACGGAGCGCACGCGGCTCTCGGGGGATGCGTTCTGGGAGATCATGGTCTTCCTCGTCAACGCCCTTCTCTTCGTGCTCGTCGGCCTGCAGCTGCGGCGGATCGTCGACGCGCTCTCGGGCCTCTCCTCGCTCAGGCTTGCCGGCTACGCCGCCCTCGTCTGCGCCACGGTGATGCTGATCCGAATCGTCTGGGTGCCGATCTTCACCTACCTCCCCCGCTGGGCCTTCCGGTCGGTCCGGGAGCACGACCCCTATCCACCCTGGCAGATGCCGGCGCTCTTGTCGTGGATCGGGATCCGCGGCGCCGTCTCTTTGGTCGCGGCGCTCGCCCTGCCGACCAACTTTCCCGACCGCGAGCTGATCGTCTTTCTCACCTTCACAGTGATCGTGGCGACCCTCGTCCTGCAGGGGCTGACGCTGCCGCCCCTGATCCGCTTCCTGAAGATCAGCGACGACGGCAGTGCCGAGCGGGAAGAGGCCAAGGCGAGGATCAAGGCGGCCGAGGCCGCGCTCGCGCGCCTGCAGGAGCTGGTCGAGGACGGCCAGGTCAATCCGGACACCGCCGAGCGCATGCGCGGCCTGCTCGGCTTCCGGCGCGATCGCTTCCGGGCTCGCTTCGACGATGACGACGACGGCGCGATCGAAGAGCGCTCGATCGCCTATCAGCGCCTGACGCGACAGCTCCTCGAGGCGGAGCAGGCGGCGCTGCTGGCGCTTCGAAACGACGGAGTCATCGACGACACGGTCATGCAGCGCGTCCAGCGCGACCTCGACTTCGAAGCCGCGCGGCTGGATCAGTAGCCCGGGGAAGGCCCTTGCTCGTGCTCGAATCGGCTCGTCAAACGAGCAGCGCGACAACGGCGATCAGCAGTCCGAGCACGGCGTAGGCGGCGTAGTCGTTGACCGAGCCGGTCTGGAGCGAGCGGAGCGCGCGAATCGGGACGGGTTCCGCGGTTCGCAGGTACCAGCGGGCGAGCGCGACGCCGAGGACGACCGTCGCCGCGACGAGCAGCATGTCCTCGGGCTTGAAGTAGTCGAACGCGATCGCCTGGTGGGGGAGACGAACCCCTCCGGCGAGAATGCCGGTGGCGTAGCTCCCCGGATGAAGGAGGCTGGAGGCAGCTGGGGCGGCAACGTGGTGAACGATGATCCCCGGTGCGAGCCCGAAGGCGAGACAGCCGGCACCGAGGACACACATGCCGATCAGCATCCCGGGGCGCAGGCGCTCCATCGTCTCGTACGGCTCGGGACGCGGACGGTAGAAGCCGAGGTAGGCGGCACGGCCGAGTGCGGCGATCGTGAAGATCTGGGCGACCAGGACGCCGGCCAGGACGACCGGATGCCCGGTCTTTTGCAGCGCGTCGTGGATCAGGCCGAGTGACGCGTAGCCGTTCAAGGGCGGAACACCCGCGATCGCGAGCACGGCGAGCGTGAAGACGGCCGTGAGCAGAGGCTTCCGCCGGGCGAGCCCTCCCATCTGGGAGAGTCGCGTCGCACCGGTCATGGTGAGGATCGCGCCGGCGCAGAGAAAGAGCAGGGCCTTGAAGAGCGCGTGGTTGACCAGGTGGTAGGCCGCGCCGGCGACGCCGCCCGGATCGGCGGTCGAGAGGCCAACCGCGAGGATCCCCATCTGCGAGACCGTGTCGTAGGCAAGCAGGCGCTTGAGGTCGTCCTGGGCGAGTGCGAGCAGCGAGCCGGCGAGCGCCGAGGCGAGCCCGATCGCCATCAAAAGGCCGAGCACGTGGTGGCGGCCATGCGGTCCATAGAGCTGCAACCCGATCCGACCGAGCGCGACGATCCCGAGGTTGACCATCAGTCCGGAGAAGAGGGCCGACACCGAGCCGGGGGCGGCGGTGTGGGCATCGGGAAGCCAGCCGTGGAAGGGAACGAGCCCCGCTTTCGTGGCGAATCCGGCCACGAGCAGCCCGAGCGCGACCAGATCCGAGCGATGCACGTGCCCCGCCAGTGCGTGCTGCAGCTGGCCGAAGTTGAGGGCTCCATGCTCGGCGTACAGGAGGCCTACACCGATGAAGATCGCGAAGCTGGCGAGCGTTTTCAAGACCAGCAGCTTGAACGCGGCCTCGAGCGCGATCGGCCGTTCGAGGAAGAAGCCGGTCAGGCCGTAGCTAGACAGCGAGGCCACCTCGAACCAGACGAAGAGGTTGAAGAGATCCGCCGTCAGGGCGGCGCCGATCAGCCCTGCGAGCATCAGCTGAAACAGGCAGGTGTAGCCGCCGAGCTCGCGGGGCGCGAGTCCGCCTCCGATCTCGGAGAGGGTGTAGATCAGGAGCACCACA
Organism: Gaiellaceae bacterium; assembly: GCA_036378475.1. Classification (GTDB taxonomy): domain Bacteria; phylum Actinomycetota; class Thermoleophilia; order Gaiellales; family Gaiellaceae; genus 13-2-20CM-68-14. The sequence continues at coordinate 3,138 of DASUWJ010000075.1, read as the reverse complement.
CCGATCGCCGAGGTCGCGAGCGCGAACGTGAGCCCGAACGCGTCGGCGGCGAAGCCGACCCCGAGCGGCTTGCCGCCGACCGGCACCCAGTGGCCGAGATAGTGCGCGAGCACGTGACCGCCGTAGACCCGCGGGGCAACCAGGCAAAGCACCACCGTCGAGCCCGACGCGGCGGCGACCGAGATCAGAAGCGGCAGCCGCCGCGACAGCCGCGCCGCCAGCGGCGCGGCGACCGCCCCCGTGATCGGGATCGCGACCGCCAGCGGCAGCAACGAGGCGAGCGTTGCCTGGCTCATCTCAGGGGCTCAGCCGCGGAGCGCCCGGACACGGTCTGCATCGAGTGTTCGGTAGTGCTGCGCGATCCGAACGGCAACCGTCAGGAAGACAGCGGTGACCGCTACCCCGATCACGATCGCCGTCAGGCAGAAGTTCTGCAGGACCGGGTCGGCGACGTTTCCCTGCACGAGGTCTTTCATCGTTTGCCCCTTGGGCGGGCTGAGGAGCACCGGAGCAGTCGATTTGCGGCGGTAGGCCAGCGAGACGATGAACAGGTAGGTGGACGATTCCATCAGCGATAGGCCCATCACGATCTTGATCAGGTTGCGTCGGCTCAAGACCGCGAAGAGACCGGTGCAAAAGAGCGCCGCGGCGGCGAGGTAGTTGCCGACGATCACCGGCGGCGGCCCTGCTTGCCCTCGTCCGGAGCCCAGTCGTGCGCCATCGCGATCAGCCCGAAGAGCGCGAGCGAAAGCCCGGTCGCGACCTCGAACAGCTCACTGCCCGAGAAAAGCTGCAGGATGCCGCCGCTACGGATCGTCTGCGGCGTCCCCAGGGGCAGGAAATTCGCGCTGAACGAACCCTTCAGCGCGAGGCCGAGCACCTCGACCACGATGATCGCGAACGCGCCGACCAACTCGAGCACCTCGACCAGGCTCGCCTGGATGGCGCGCTTGATTCGCTGATAGCCGAAACCGGCGTACAGGAACAGGATCACCCCGACGATCACCGCCCCCGCCGGGAAGCCCCCGCCCGGCGAGTAGCCCCAGGCGACGAGGTAGCAGCCGGCGACGGCGAGGACCGGGGCAGCGAGGCGCGCTGCGGTTCGGATCACAACGGTCATCGCTTGCGCTCGTTCGGGAGCAGGACTGCCGAGGGGTACCGCATCGGGAGTCGCCGGGTGCCTCCCCCCACCCTCGGGCTGCTCCGCACGTTCCGCCCGCCGCGCGAGGCGCTCGCTTGGGGCCAGACCGGGCTCGGGGTCGAACTGCTCCTGCTCCAGCTCCGCCGCTTTCTCCTCGCCGATGAATCCCCGTCTCGGCTCGCGCCGGCGGGTCAGCACGATCACCGACACGACCGCCGCGAGCAGCAAGAAGGTCTCGCCGAAGGTGTCGAAGCCGCGCGTCCCGTACACGACCTCGTTCACGGGCTCGGTGATGTGCCAGCGTGGCAGCGCCACCTTCATCGCGTACCGGGCGATCGCCGGCAGCCTTGCGCGCTCGCGCGGGATGCCCACGTAGGCGGTCGCCAGAGAAGCAGCGACGGCCGCGGCCAAGAGGAAGGCGAGCCAGGAGCGATGCGTCGGCTCTGGCCCGGGCTCGCCCGCGCTAGCGGCGCTCACCGCTTCCCTCCTCCACATCTTCGCCAAGCTCGCCCTCGTCCGGCACGTCCGTCCGCGACTTACCGATCGCGACCAGGTACAAAACTGGCAACGCGATCGCCCCAACCACCACTTCCGAGTGAGCGTCGTCGGGTGCCTGCAGGACGACGAAGAGCAGGGACAGCGTCGTCCCGAGCGCCGAGAGCGCGAGCACGGACCCGTTCAGATTCCGGAGGCGAACGACGAGAACGGCTGCGCCGAGGATCAGTCCAAGGCAGAGGTAGTCAAGCGCCCAGAACACCGGTCAGCTCCGCTCGCGAGCGGAGCTGTGGCCCCCCGACCCGGCCTCGCGCGGTTCATCGAGAACGGAACCGGACCACATCGGCACACCGACCTTGTAGGCGGCGCGAGCGAGCGCGTGCGAGGAGGCAGGGTTGACGACGAGGAGCAGGAAGGCGACGAGCAGCGCGCGGCCACCGAAGATGAACCCGTGCTCGGCGACGACGAGCGCGGCGAGGGTGGGCAGCGCGCCCATCGTGATCGTCTTCGAGGAGCACTGGATCCGGCAGTAGAGATCGGGCATCCGCAGGATCCCGACGGCGCCGCTCAGCGTGAAGACGAAGCCGAGCGCGCAGAGGGCGATCACGATCGCTTCCCTCACAGCAAGCCTCGCTCGAGGTAGCGCGACCACACGAAGGTGCCCAGGTAACTAAAGGACCCGAGCCAAATCGCGACATCGAGGTAAATGCCCCGGTCGGCGAAGGCCGCGAAGAAAAGGAGCGTCAGCGTCGCCTGCGTCGAGATCGTGTTCAGGGCGACGAGCCGATCGGAGATCGTGGGCCCGAGGGCCAGCCGCACGAGCAAAAGCGCGACCACGGAGATCTCCGCGATCGCGACCGCGATGTAGAGCAACGACATCAGCCACCTCCTCCAGTTAGTGGGCGCAGGAGCCGCTCGAGCGGCCCGTTGATGGCCGTTCGCTTCCGCTCGGCATCGCCCCCGGGCACGGAGACCGCGTGGTACTGCAGGCCTCGGTGCCTCCGATCCAGGTCGACGAGTTGGTTATCGACGATCAGGGAGCTGATCAAGCCGACCGCCGTCAGGCCGGCATCCGAGCGCTCCTGCGTCGGCACGATCACCATGCCGGGCTTCAGCGGTCGGCTCGGAGCCCAAATCCGATAGGCCAGCTTGATGTTCGCAACGAGGATCCGGCCCAGCGATTCAACGATCAGCCTTACAAGCGCCCAGAGTCGGCGAGGATCAAGAATCAGCCAGGGCCGGATCACCCCGCCGAAGGGCGACAGGCAAAGCGCGACGACGAGCGAGATGCCGACACCGAAGGCCTCCTGCTCAATCGTGATCGTCCAGGTCAGGAGCAGCCAGACGGCAAAAGACCACAGGGCGAGAACAAGCACTCGAGTCACGCGTCGTCTGTGATTTCCGGGCCGCCGCGCGCGAAAACGTCCGCCGCCTGTGCAAGGCGCGCCCGGCGCAAACTGGACGAGCCAGGCGGGTCCCTGCGGATTCGGGGCTACCGGGCG
>DASUWJ010000074.1:0-9624 GCA_036378475.1 Gaiellaceae bacterium | reverse complement strand
CGCCGAGATCGAACGGCTCCGTCGCCGCGCAACCACGGACGAGAACGACACGCCCTCGACCGAGGAGGTGATCGCAGCCTAGGATCGCGTCCAAGCGGAGCTACGCCCGGACGATTTCACCCGGGCGCTGGGACGCCACCTGCCTGGATGGTTGCAACCACTTCACGTTTGGCGTGCCGAACCATTGCTCGGCGTCCGGCGTTGCCGCGGTGCGAGCGGCTTCGTGGCTCCACCGAGCTGAACAACCGCCCGATCAGCGTCCATGTACGCCTCCTGCCAGACGGCCGGGGCGGGCTTCCGACGACCGTGACGGTCGGCCCAGTAGCCCGGATGGGCCGCCTCGTGCCACCAGCGGCGCAGCCCGTGCGCCTGCGGGTCGGGATGGGTTCGGGCCGGTACCGGGTGCGCAAGCCCGAGCTTTTGCAGCTCGCGGAAGAGGCTCTGCTCGTCCTCATAGGGGATGAGCGCGGCCAGCTGCTTTCGACGCTCCTGCCACCGCTTCCGATCCCTTAGCTCCCGCGCTTTCGCGGCCCGAGTGTCCGCCTCGATCCGCTCGCGCTCCCGTTTCGCCTCCTCTCGACGCGCGAGCCAGTGGTACGCGCCCTCGAGGTAGGGCACAGCCTCCTGCCAGATCGCCTCAAGCGAAGCCTTGCTCCGACAGCCGCGCAGCCTGCGCGCCGCCGAGGTGAGCGTCTTCGCGAGCGCCCGCCCCTCGGGGTCTCCCGGCCGCCCCATCCTCTGCCGCACCTCGGCCAGCTCCGCCGCCCGCCGCTCCCGCTCGTGCTCGAAGGCGAGCCCGGCCGCAGCCTCCTGCCTGAGCGCCCGCTCGTGAACCTCTCGCGGCCGGTTTGCCTCAGCCGCAGCGGCCTTGGCATCCGGGCGAAGCGGGGCCTCGACGCCCAGCATCGGCCCCAGCCGAAGCGCAAAGTCCGGCTGCGCCTGCCCGATCGTCGCGGCGCAGCTGAGGCAGTCGACGACGGTCGCGAGCACAGCCTGCTTCAGCTCGCCTCGCGTTAGTGCCGCCCGCCCGAGCGCGAGCCGGCTGATCGCCTCCGCGTCAGCGAGCCGCCAGCCCTCCTCGGTCAGGCTCGCCTTCAGCTCCGAGCGCAAGAGCGCCCTCAGCTCCTCCGGCAGGCGTTCGGCCGGAAGCCGCAGGCGCGCCAGCGCCAGGCGCGGGATCGCGGTCCCGTTGAAGAGCCGGTACGCCGCCTCGTCCATGTCCTCGAGCAGCGACCCGAGCGCGCCCGTGTCGAGTACGACCGAGCGGCGGACGTACGCCTCCGGAAGAACCGCGAGACCGCGCCGGTCGCTGTTCAGGCAAAGGAGCACCGTCGGCCGGACAAAGAGCTCTTCTCCCTCCAACTCGGCGACGGTCTTGCCGAGCAGGAGGCCGCTACCCATGCGCCGCGTCTGCTCGTCCGCCTTGTCCCACTCGTCGATGCAGGCGAAGGGAAGCCCGAGCATGGGCGAGGGCTCGAAGCGGTAGCCCTCGGCACCGCGCAGGCGGCGGCCGAAGAGCGAGCCGGGCGTCTCCTCCAGCGCCAGCCGGATCGCCTGCCGCTCCTCGAGCCCGAAGATCCGGCAGACGAACTTGGCGATCGTCGTCTTGCCCGTCTTGGAGGGGCCGAGCAGGACGAAGCCGCCCCAGCCGTCGGCGTGGCTTTGCGCCAGCTGCCAGCGGGCGGGGATCGCGGAGAGGAGCAGCCGGCCGAAGGCCCGCTGCGACTCGGCCGGAAAGCAGGCGAGCGCGGCATCCAGGGCCGGCGCCAGCGCGAGACCGGGCAGGCCGGCCCCCACCTCCGCCCGCGCCGCCGCAGTCGCGCGGATTCTCCGCTTTCCCTCGCGGACGAGCAGGCCCTTCCCTTCGAGCCGCCGCACCGTCTCGCGGCAGGTCCGTTCCTTGAGCCCGCTCGCCGCCTCCAGCTCCCGGCCGGGGCGAAGGCCGGTCTCGCCCGCGGCAAGGAGCGCCTTGAGGACGGCGTCCTCATTAGCTGCGCGTTGGGCAGCGCTCCGGGCACCGAGCTCCTCAGGCCGCACGCTCGCCCTCCCCGCCCGCCGCTTCGCTTGCCGCTTCGGCGCTTTCCGCCTGCCGGTCGGCGCCACTCAGGCTCTCTGCCGGCGTGGAAACCGGCATGCTTGAGCCGAATTCCGCCTGCCGACCTGCCGCTTCCTCGCCCTTCTCGCTCGGCCAGCCGTTTCCGAAGGCCTTCTCCGCCCAGAGACGCCCGTTCGAGGCATCGGGGGCGTAGTCGGCGTAGATCGAGGTCGTCTTGTAGTCGCGGTGGCCGAGCCACTCCTGCAGCGCCCGCAAGGGCGCCCCGGCCGCCGCCATGCGGGTGCCGAAGGTGTGGCGCAGGTCGTGGAAGCGAACCGGGCGAAGGCCGGCCCGCTCGACCGCGGCGCAGAAGCGCTTGCGCAACTTGGCCGGGTCATAGACCGAGCCGAGCTGCGGGTGGCAGAAGACGAGATCCTCGTCGGCCCGAAACTGCGAGCGCCGGTAGTGGCGTTCGAGCTCGGCCGCGAGCCGGGCCGCGAGCGGCACCGCCCGGCTGCCGCGGCGAGACTTCGGCGGCCCGAACTGACCGCGGGTGTAGCTTCGCCGCACCCGGATCAGTCCCGCCTGCCAGTCGACGTCGCGCCAGCGAAGCGCGAGCAGCTCGCCGCGGCGAAGCCCGGAGAGGGCGGCGGCCAGGTAGATGGCGCGCTCGGTCGCCCCGAGGCGATCGTCCGGGACTGCGGCGAGCAGCGCCTCCAGCTCCGCCTCGTCGAGGAAGCGGACGTCCGGTTCCGTCCCCTGGGCGGCGCGGGGCTTCTCGACCAGCTTGACCGGGTTACGCCCCGCCCAGCCGCGCCGCTCGGCGAAGGCGAAGATCCCGTGCAGGAGCCGGAGCTGATTCAGGACCGTCTTCACCGCCCGGCCCTGCTGCAGCTTCAGGCCGACGTAGGCCTCGACCTGCTCCGGGCCGATCCCCTCGAGCGAGCGGCCGCCGAAGAAGGGAACCAGGTGAACGCGCAGGATCGACTCGTAGTCGGCCAGGGTCGAGGGCCGGCGCCCGAGCAGCGCCAGCCGCTCCAGGTAGCGGGCGCCCGCCTCGGCGAGATCAACCCGTTCCCGAAGCGGTGGTGCCGAGCTGACCGTCTGCAGCAGCCGCCGCAGCTCCGCTTCTGCTTGAGCGCGGGTCAGCCCCAGGCCCGAGCCGGGCTGGCGCCGCAGCCCGAGCGCCCGCTTCACCTGCCGGCCGCCCGCGAAGTACTTCGCATACCAGGTCTCGCGCCCGGCCGCGTCTCGGCGTAGGAAGAGGCAGCCGGTGCCGCGCGGACGTCGTGCCTTACTCTTGTTTTGCATGGGAGGCCACACCTCCTGTGCCGGGCGGGGGGCGTTCGTAGCGCCGCCCCGCCGTTTGCTTTCTCCGACCGTAGCTCCATCCCGGTCGGAAGGCGAGTACCACCGGCAGTACCTCGCGCCGGGATCACGGCTAGCCACGCGAAGAACCTCCCGGAGGCTTACCCGGCGGTCGCGGCCCCCGCTCGTTCTGCTCGATCCAAGCCTCGACCGCCTCGCGCCGGTAGCCATCCCGACGGCTGGGGCGGCTTCGTCCTCGTCGGGCCCTCGAAGACGGGCAAGACGACGGTCGCCAAGTTCGTCTGCCGCCTCTTTGGGCTCGAGGAGCGGCAGGCGATCCGGCTCGCGCCGGAGGAGACGCCCGGCTCGCTCTTCGGCCGGCGCCAGCCCGGCAAGGACGGGTTCCGCTTCGAGCGCCCGCCCCTGTTCGAGCTCCCGTTCGCCTGCGTCGACGAGTGGGACAAGGCCGAGCAGGAGACGCGGCGGGCGGCGAGCGCCCTCCTGCTCGGCAAGACGGTCGGCGAGCTGGAGGGCAAGGAGCTGGTCATCCGCCCGACCGTGCTCGTCTGCATGAACGACGCCGGCCGCGGAGTCGCGACGCTGCACGAGGCCTACCTGCGCCGCTCGGTCGTGCTCGATACGGGCGCGCTCGGCTCGCTGCTCGAGGACATCGACGAGGCGGCGCACCGGCTCTTCACCGGAACGCGGCTCCCGAGCCTCCCGCTCGCCCGCCTGCGCCCGCCGGCCGAACGGCTGCCCGAGGAGCTGCGAACGCTGCTCCGCTCGCAGCTGAAGGCGAACCTGAGCGCGGAGGGCTGGCGGCTGGCCGACGTTGAGGCGATCGGCCGGCTGGCGCTCGGGCGGGCGGCGCTCACGGGAGGCGAGCTGAAGCACGCGGTACTCGCAACCGTGTTCGACTACCTGAGTTGCGCGGCGACGCTCGGGCAGGCGGAGGCGCGGTTCGCGCTCCGGCTGGGGCCGACGCTCGGCGGCCAGGTCCTGCTCTTGCCGGATCGGGCCGCGGCCGAGTCGGAGACGGAGCAGCGGCGGAGCAGCGGGGAGGAGGCGGAACGGCAAGCGGTCGCAGCGGGACTCGATTTTGAGCACGAACGCGAACTGCGGGCCGCCTCTCTGAGCCAGCTGCGGCAGCAGATGGGCCGCCCCTCCGACCCGGAGGGACGCGCGCTCGCCAAGACGCTGACGCGGGCGGCGGACAAGCTGCGCGGCTGCCGGAGCGAAAGTTCGCTCGACTGCACCTGGCGGGAGGCGGAGCGCTACCTCGAGGGAGCGAAAGCGTGGCTCGAGCGGCGCGAGGCGGACAAGCAGGAGCGCACGCGGATCGAGGCGCAAGCCCGGGCGGACAAGGCGAGGGAGCTAGCCGAGCGGAAGCGCTGGCAGGAGTTGCGAAACCATCTGGCGGCGCTGATCCCGTACGAGGACGAGGCCAGTCTCTTGCGCGAGCTGGGCAAGCTCGGGCTCGCGCGCTGGGTGCCGGCGGAGGAGCACCCCGATCGGCAGGCCGGCTGGCTGCAGCGCGCCTGGTATCGCACCAACCATCCGGGTCACTGGGTCGATCAGCGGGGCCGCCGGGCGAGCGGGCCGGCTATTTGGCGGGCGGCCTACCGGTACGCGGACACGGCGGTTGTTCGGCTCGGTGGACGAGCGAAGCCGCTTCAGCCGCGGCGGAGGAGGGCGACATCGACTCTCTCGTCCGCCTGAGAGGGCGGGCTTGCTTTAGCGTCGATGTGTTTGGTGTGGGCCGAGTCAACGGGGTGATTAGCGCGCAGGGGTTGTCGGACCGAGCACGATTGCCGGGGAGCGAATTCGGGCCGAAGTCATTGACAAGGGTCAGCTCGGGCAAGGAGGCGCTCGGCCCGAACACCGCTCGCGCCGCCTCGAACAGCATCGGCCACAATTTTTGCCTGGCCGCGCTGGTCGGCCAACCCCGTTGACGTCAATGGTAGGCAATTAGCCTTGACTTTCTTCGCTACGGCGAGTTAGTGTTGCCTGGTTCGTGTCCAAAGAGCTTTCGAACTGGCGCGAACGCTCGTAGCAGCGTACTCAGCCCGTTTTTCGGGAGAGGGGGTTCGCAATGCTTACGCGCCTGCCGCTTGTTTTGGCGACGTGTTTGGCTGCTGCGGCTTTAGTGGGCGGCTTAGCCGCACCAAGAGCCGCAGCAACGTCATGTACCTCTAGCACGAACGAGCAAGGAGTCTTCTGGGTCGATACGAACTCAGGTGGCTCTGCGATAAACGGCACCGTGGGCGCCTATGCGCAAATCACCGAGAGCAACCCCGGACTCAATTGCACCGATATCGGCGTCTACGAGACAGGTCAAACCGTCCGTGAATTGCTCGCCTCGACAGGTGGCCATTACGTCGAGGTCGGTTGGGCGAAGTTATGGTGCGCGGCGGGTTCGGCTTGCCAACGAGCGTTTTATGAACACCAGGTTGGCTTTCACACCGATTATCAGACGAGCCATCAGTTCTCGTGCCTCAATCCCGGAACAAGATCGGCCTGGCAGATGTACTGGAATACGGCTAGCTATTGGGAGGGTGATCTCCAATGCTATTCGAGCGGTAGTTGGTACCTAGTCGACTATCATTATGATCCTACGCAGTCTGGCTATTCTGATAACGAGGGATTCGATCTTCCAGACGCTAACGGCGTCGCGAACAACATGGCAGAGACGCATCAGAGTCTGATGTGGCTTGATACCGGCTACGTCTGGCACGCCACGTCGGGCTCGATCTACCCGGACGGTGTCGGATGTCGGTTACAAAAAGGCTCCTACTGGCGCGGAAATTGGCTTAGTGGAGGAAACTCATTCAATATCGTCAGCTCTGGTGGAGAGCCTTGTTGACGAGACATAAGGGGGCGGAAATGAAGCGTCGCCACACGCCAAACCTTCTTGTCGCTGGCGGGGCTTTGCTTGCGGCGGCCTTGATCGGCGGGAGCGCCTCTGCCGGAAAGGCTCAACATGTATCGGCAACGCGCAGTAGTTCGGGCGAGGCGTTGCAACGACAGAGTCAGCATAAGGTCTCCCACCGACCGGGTGCACGACTTCTCGTCGCCTATGGCAGCAGGTCGCCAGGGAGCGCGTCGGAACCCCCGGACTTCGACCACCCGCTCATCGACGGGGAGTCGGTTACGAGTGTTCAGGCGGCAGGAAAGCAATTGCCGTTTGCGTCGGCTGTACCGTCCAGCCTTGGGCAACCAAGCTCCGTATTTGTGCATCAGGCATACCGTCCGCAGGCTCTCGGTCTTGTTTACCGGAGCTCGCCGTTCGGGCGGTTTTTGGTTATCGAGCAGCTGACAAATCAGACGGACGCATACCTCCGCGGCCTCGTCGCTGGCTGTCACATTGAAACTGGCTGTGAAGGAACCTGGAGCATCGTTGTGCTCAATGACAACGGCGAAGCACTTTTTGACTACCGGTCAGGGAGTCAATTCGGTCATGCTGATCCACGGAAACGTCATGTTCACGATCGCGGGTCCGGACAACTTATTTTCGACCAACGACGCGCTGGCGGTTGCGAACGCGATTGAGGATGTTGCATCGGCTGCATAAGCGCAGGGCGCTCGGCTTTACGAGGCGTTAACGAGTACGCTATAAGATTTGTCGCGAGTTGCGAACTTCATCGATGCCACGGCTTGCCGCGGTGATCGCAGGCCTTTCAGTTGCCGCGTTTTTCCTAAGTGGAGATTTATCGGCCAGCGCTAGGAGCGGGAGCAGTCTTGGCGCCTATTACGGCGATCCCGCTTGGTCTCCCGATGGGAATTCGATCGCTTTTGCCAGCGACGTCGGTGATCTAGCGAAGTTTCCTGAGATTTACGTAATGAGGGCCGACGGCAGCAGCGTGCAACGGCTCACGAGCGATGCCTATGGCCACGCTGGCCCGGCGTGGTCACCCGACGGAAAGACGATCGCGTATCAAGCGTTTGGCTACATCGATCGGATCAACATTGACGGAACGCACTGGAAACGGCTCTTCGCTCAGGCCGGCGAAGACTTCGGCGCCTGTTGCCCGGCATGGTCTCCGAATGGCCAGGAGATCGCGTACGTCAACGGACACGGGAATGTTGCCACTATCTGGGTGATGCGCTCCGATGGCAGCAATAAGAGACGTATCGCTTCGCCGACAGCCGATGGAGTCGGCTATACATACCCGACTTGGTCGCCAAACGGAACCTGGATCGCCTTCTCATACCTGCTTCCTGCGCGAAACGGCAGCGCTCGGGGCTATCTGGGGCTGATCCGGGCGACTGGTCGCGGACGCATCAAGCGACTGAAGCTCGGGTACGCGCCGTGGCAGCCGGCCTGGTCCCGGGATGGGAGCAAGATCGCTGTGTCTGACACCCTCGACAGGATCGAGGTGCTGAACCTGCGAACGGGACGGATCAGTCGCTTGCTGACTGGGCAACATCCGTCGTGGTCTCGAGGCGGGACTTCAATCGTCTACGACTGCGGTAGCGGCTCGCCGACGCGCACCTATCGAGGCCCTGGTGAAATCTGCACGATGCGGGTCGACGGGAGTCACATGCGGCGCCTCACACACTGACGGAGAAGGTGCCCGTTTTCGGCCAGCTGCGCGTACGCGAGGCTGGGCCGGGCGAACGATTGGAGAAGTCCGAAATGAAACCCATTCCCTTGCGGGCGAGATTCGAGAAAAGCGCCGCACATCTTCGCCATTATCTTGCATGGCCCCGGTCGCCCTCGAAGCGAGCAGGCGCTTGGCCTCGTCTATCAGAGCCCGACCTACGGCCGGTTTGTCATCCAGGAGCAGCCCGCCATCTAACACGCAAAAGCAGCTCGACGAATCAATCGTTAACTCTTGCGGGAGCGGGTGCCAAGGGACTTGGAAGATGATCGCGCTTGCGAATCAAACGCCGGCTGTCTTGATCGCTGCGCCGGGAGCAAGCGACGGCGTCCTTTGGCTCAGAAGAGGAGTTCTATTTGACGTCTACGGCCCTGCCTCGTCTTTCAGCGTTGCCGACGCCGACGCCGTCGCAGGCATGATGATTCAAGCAGGTGCATAGGGCGACGTCTCTGCCTAGCGCCGAGGACGGCAAGGTCGACCACCGCCAAGAAGCGCGAGCCTACTGTCGGAGGGTGAAGTCCGCTTGCCGGCTGTTCGTCGTCGCGGCTTTAGCTGCTCTCGAGGTTGCTGCGCTGGCTCTCCTGCCTACCCAGGCTGCTGGCGCGCGGGCATCGTTACAAGCGCCCGGGTACGATCTGCTCGAGATCAGCGCCAGGGGCCAAGGCTTGGAGAAGCTGCTACTTGCCAACCAGGGCGTGCGCGGTTGGACACTCCTTGACATTTCACCGGACAGGACGCGAATCGTCTTCACTAAGGGCCCTTCGACCTACGTCGCCCGGCTGAATGGAACCCAGGTGCGAAAGATCGCTGACCTGAGTGCTACGGAGGCGGCCTGGGCGCCCGACGGGAAGAAGATCGCTTTGGAAGCGTGGGCGACATCGGGAGAGCCAAACTGCGGCGGCAAGGACCTCTGGGTCGTTGCCGTGGACGGATCCTCGCGGTCGCGCTTAGAGACATGCACGACCTCTGCTTCCTGGGCGCCGGATAGCCAGCACCTTGCATTCATGGGCGACCTTCCTCCGGACGGACTCGCCGGGAAACTCGTCGTCGAAGGGGAGAATGGCGCTGGCAGGCGTGTGCTCGTCGGGCCGATCCACGCACCCGCAGAGGTTGCTTGGGCGCCGCGCGGCGGCTGGATCGCCTACACCTATACCAACGGAAGGGCTGTTCGCCTGCATGTCGTCAACAGCACTGGCGCCGCCGATGTCTCCTTGGGCTTCGGCGAGATGCCAACTTGGACGGCGGATGGCCGACACCTCGTTTTCACCAGAGCCATGCCTCATGGGACCTTTCCGCTGTTTTACGCTTCTCGCGACGGGCGGCTGAAACGACGACTGGCCCGATACACAGGCACGAGCCCTGCCTCGCCCTCGCCGAGCGGTCGCGAGGTCGCCTACGTCGGCTGGGACCCGCGCTGCAGCTGCCAAGCCATCTACGTCGTCTCCGTTACGGGGGGCGGCCGGCACATCACGACGCGCGAACAGGCCGACGCGAAGTTAGATGGGATTTTCTGGACACGAGGCGCGAAGCATCCTGCTCTTCATGCGTCTTATTCCGTCGGGGGTTTGAGGCCGAACCCTCAGCACGGCAGCGGCCGGAGTAGCGGCAAAGGTTCCGGTCCAACCGCGTAGGCGGAAGCCGCAGTAATCTCGCTAGGGGGACAGATAAAGCCGCGCGAGC
>DASUWJ010000073.1:0-16207 GCA_036378475.1 Gaiellaceae bacterium | reverse complement strand
CGCGACCAGCTCGACCGCTACGGTGAGCTGGAGCTGATCGCGGAGCGCTGGCGGAGAGCCGTGCGGGAGCTACCGGAGGCCTGCGCGCTCGTCGTGAACGGCGACGATCCGCAGGTAGGCGAGCTCGCCCGGGCACGGCCCGGAACGGTCGTGTTCGGGCTGGACGACCCGCGCCAGTCCTACCCCGCGCTGCAGCACGCGGCCGACTCGAAATGGTGTGTCCGCTGTGGGACGGCCTACGAGTACGCGGCCGCCTATGTCGGCCATCTCGGCGACTACCGCTGTCCGGCCTGCGGCCACGCTCGGCCGCCGCTCGAGGTCGTGGCCCGGGAGGTCGAGCTCGGCGGTCTCGAGCGGGTCTCCTTCGAACTCGTCACGCCCGAGGGCTCGCGGCGAGTCGAGCTCCGTCTCCCCGGGCTCTATAACGTCTACAACGCCCTCGCGGCCGCTGCCCTGACCCGGGCCCTCGGCGCCTCCCTCGACGAGGTCCAGGAAGGCTTGGAGCGCTTCCGGGGCGCCTTCGGACGCTTCGAGCGGATCACCGTCGGCGACAAGTCGCTTCTGGTGCTCCTGATCAAGAATCCGGCCGGAGCGAACGAGGCCGTGCGCACGCTGCTGGCCGGCGGAACTCCACGCCTCGCACTCGTCGCCCTGAACGACGCGACGGCCGACGGGCGGGACGTCTCCTGGATCTGGGACGTCGACTTCGAGCCGCTTCTGCCGGAGCTGGAGCGGCTCATCGCGAGCGGAGCCCGTGCGGCCGAGCTCGCACTGCGATTCAAGTACGGCGGCCTCGAGGAGAGCGCGATCGAGGTCGTGCCGGAGCTCGAGCGGGCGCTCGACCGGGCTCTGGCGCTGACACCCCCCGGCGGCGAGCTCGTGGCCCTCCCCACCTACACGGCCATGCTCGCCCTGCGGGACCTCGTCTCGCGCCGCGGCTTCGTGCGCCAGTACTGGGAGGCGGGCTGGGACGAGCGGCCTGGACGCCGAGCGTCTCGGCCCCGCGATCGCAGCCGTAGCCCGGGACCGAGCCGGTAGCGTGGCAGCGGTGAGCTCCACGTGACCCGGATCGTCGTCGGCCATCTCTTTCCGGACTACCTGAACATCTACGCCGACCGCGGCAATATCGCGGTGCTCGCGAGGCGGGCCGCCTGGCGCGGCTACGAGCTCGACGTGCGGCCACTCGGCGCCGGCGCCGAGCTCCAGCCTGGCGAGCACGACCTCTTCTACATTGGCGGCGGGCAGGACCGCGAGCAGGAGCTGATCGCGCCCGAGCTGGCCGCCCTCGGGCCGGCTCTCCGCGCGGGGTTCGAGGCGGGCGCTGCCTTCCTCGCCGTCTGCGGCGGCTACCAGCTGCTCGGCCGCTTCTACCGGGACCAAAGCGGTGTCGAGCTGCCGGGAGTCGGGCTGCTGCCGTTGCACACGGTCGCCGGCTCGCGGCGGATGATCGGCGATGTTCTGCTCGAGTGCGAGCTCGAGCCGGGCGAGCGGCGGACGCTAGCGGGCTTCGAGAACCATGCCGGGCAGACCTACCTGGACGAGGGCACGCAGCCGCTCGGGCGGGTGATCGCGGGCTTCGGCAACGACGGCGCGAGCGGTTACGAGGGCTGCCGGGCCGGCCGGGCGATCGGGACCTATCTCCACGGTCCCCTCCTGCCACGCAACCCCTGGCTCGCGGACTGGCTGCTCGAGCAGGCGCTGGCACACAGAACAGGCGAGGCGCCGGCGTTCGAGCCGCTCGCCGACTCGCTCGAGCACGAGGCCCATGCGGTCTCGGCCAGACGCGCCGAGGCCCGCGGAGGCAGGTCCTAGCCCGAAGGGATCGACGCTTCGCGTAAGAGGCCCCGCTACCGGGCCCAGAGGGCGCCGAGGTAGACGGCGGGATCACCCGAGCGCCAGCGCTGGACGAAGCGCTGGATCGGCGGGTGCAGGACGATGTCGTCGAGCTCGTCGAGGCCGAAGAGACGGTGGCCGCGAACCGCGGCGTCCTTCGAGGTGACCGCCTCGAGCGAGCGGCCGCCGAGATCGCCGGCGAAGACGATGTGGACGACGTGCTTGGCCGCGAAGCTTCGCGCCGGAGAGATCGAGTCGGCAATCGCCACGGGTCCTTCGAGCGCCAGCTCCTCGGCGATCCCGAGCTCCTCGCTCAGCTCGCGGAAGAGGGCCTCCATCAGGCTCTCGCCCGAGTTGACTCCGCCCCCCGGCAGCAACCAGTACTCCTTCCCGGGCTTCTCGTGCCGGCAGAGCAGCACCCCCTCGTTCCAGCGCAGGAGCGCAGAGACCCGAATGCGCGGCTCCGCGGTCATCGCTCAGCGCTCCCGGGAAGAGCCGAAGCCGCGCACGCCGCGCTCGCTCGCCGGTAGCTCCTCGGTCTCGACGAGCTCGACCGCCGGCACGGGCAGGACGACGAGTTGCGCGATCCGCATGCCGGGCTCGACCACGAACCGCTCGGAGGCGTCGGTATTCAGCAACACGACCCGCAGTTCGCCCCGGTAGCCGGAATCGACGAGACCGGGCGAATTGACGACCGAGAGCCCGTGCTTGGCGGCCAGGCCCGAGCGCGGCTGGACGAAGCCCGCGTACCCCTCGGGAACGGCGACGGCGAGGCCGGTCGAGACGACCGCCCGCTCTCCTGGCCCCAGCTCGACCCGCTCGCACGCGGCCAGATCGAGGCCCGCATCGCCGTCGTAGGCCCGCTCGGGCAAGAACGCGCCTGCGCGCACCCGCTGGACCGGGAGCTCGATCACCTGGCCGAGCGAACGGGCGCCTCGCGCGCCTCCGCCAACAGGTAGGGCGCAAAGCGTGGCAGCTCCCGCCGCGGTAGGTGCGCCCGGATGAAGACGCCTTCGGGACGGTCGGCACGTTCCTCGATCGGGGTCCCGAGCGCATAGAGCTCGGCCAGGCGCGCGCCCTCGTGGTAGGGAATCAGCAGTCGGACGGCCTCGAAGCGCTCCCCGAAGCGCGAGGCCAGCCGCTCGCGCAAGCCGTCGAGTCCCTCGCCGGTCGAGGCCGACACTTGAAGCGAGCCTGGGTAGCGATTGGCCAGGCGCCGACGCCTGAGCGGATCGACGCGGTCGACTTTGTTCAGCACCAGCTCGACCGGCACCTCGGCCGCGCCGATCTCGGCGAGGACGTCGTCGACCGCCGAGCGCATCTCGTCCAGCTCGTCGTCGCCCACGGAGGCATCGACGACGTGCAGCACGAGGTCGGCGACGAGGGTCTCCTCGAGCGTGGCCGCGAAGCCCTCGACGAGCTGGTGCGGCAGCCGGCGGATGAAGCCGACCGTGTCGGTGAGCAGGTACTTGCGGCCCTCGACCTCGAACCCGCGCGTGGTCGGATCGAGCGTCTCGAAGAGCCGATCGCGGACGGAGACATCGGCGTCGGTGAGCGCGTTCAGCAGCGTCGACTTGCCCGCGTTCGTGTAGCCGGCTAGGGCGATCACGGGGGTCTCGGAGCGCCCCCTCGACTTGCGCCTCGTAGCGCGCTGGCGCTCGAGCTCGCGCAGCCGGCCCCGCAGGACCGAGACGCGCCTGCGCGCGAGCCGACGGTCGGTCTCGAGCTGGGACTCGCCCGGACCGCGCGTGCCGACGCCGCCGCCGAGGCGCTCCAGATGCTGCCAGAGCCCGCGCATCCGCGGCAGGTTGTATTCGAGCTGGGCGAGCTCGACCTGGAGCTTGCCTTCGGCGGTCACGGCGTGCTGCGCAAAGATGTCGAGGATCAACTGCGTCCGGTCGATCACCCGCGCCTGGAGCGCATTCTCCAGCTCGCGCTGCTGGACGGGCGAGAGCTCGGCGTCGACGAGCACCGACTCGGCGTCCGAGCGGGCAAACGCCTCGGCAAGCTCGGCCAGCTTCCCTTTGCCGACGTAGGTCCTGGGAGCGGGCCGAGTTCGGTGCTGGACGAGCTCGCCGACCGGCTCGACGCCCGCCGTTCGGGCCAGCTCCTTCAGCTCCGCGAGCTCCCGGTCGGGGTCGGCGCCCTGGGCCAGCACGGCCACGAAGAACCCGCGCTCGGGCTCGGCACCCGGCGCAGGATCCGGCTGGCGTAGCGTCACGCCGAGATTATGACCTTCGCAGGGCAGAATCCGCTCGTGGCGGACCCGGAGCTAGGCGAGCGACTGGCCGAGCGGACGCTCGAGCTCGTCAACGTTCCCTCGGTCAGCCGCCAGGAGGCCGAGCTGATGGCGCATGTTCGCGCCGAGCTTCCGCTCGAGCCAGTGTTCGCGAGCGAGGACGCCCTATTCGCGACGACGCCGCGGCGCTCCGACCGCGAGCTCGTGCTCCTCGCCGGCCACCTCGATACCGTCCCCGCCCAGGCCAACCTGCCGGGCCGGCTCGAGGACGGTGCGGTCGTGGGCCTTGGCGCGAGCGACATGAAGGGCGGGCTGGCGGTGATGCTCGAGCTCGCGGCCTGGACTGCGAGGGCCGAGCTTCGGCTCGACCTCGGTTTTCTCTTCTTCGCGCGCGAGGAGCTGCCGGCCGAGGAAAGTCCGGTGCCGGCGTTTCTCGCCCAGTCCGAGCAGGCACGCGCGGCGGCGCTCGTGGTCGTCCTCGAGCCGACCGACAACGAGATTCACGCCGGCTGTCTCGGCAACCTGAACGCCCGGATCCTCTTTCGCGGCAAGAGCGCTCACTCGGCGCGGCCCTGGCTCGGCGAGAACGCGATCCACAAGGCGGCCGAGGCGCTCGCGCCACTCGCGCGGCTCGAGCCGCACGAGGTCGAGGTGCAGGGGCTTGTCTTCCGGGAGGTCGTCAGCGTGGTCGGAATCGAAGGCGGAATCGCCGACAACGTCGTGCCCGACCGCTGCCTCGCGCGACTCAACTACCGCTATGCGCCCGGCCGCTCGCGGCAGGCTGCCGAAGAGCGTCTGCGCGCGCTCGTGCCGGAGACCGAGCTCGAGCTCCTCGGTAACTCGCCGCCGGCGGAGGTCGTCGTCGACCGCCCGCTCGTGCAGCGCCTGCGCGAGGCCGGCGGCTTCGCGGTCGAGCCCAAGCAGGCCTGGACGCCGGTCGCACAGTTCGCCGAGGCGGGCCTGGACGCGGTCAACCTGGGCCCGGGCGCGACCCGCTACGCGCACGCGGCCGACGAGCGGGTGTCGGTCGAGGAGCTCGTCCGCACCTACGACGCCCTGCGGCGCTTCGCGGGTAGCGTCTAGCCGTGCAGCTCTCCCCCGTGCTGGCCACCGCCGGAACCTACCCCTTCGTCCGGCTCGAGCAGGCAAAGCGGCGCCTCACGGAGCGGGGGATCGAGCTGATCGACTTCGGGAAGGGCGATCCCCGGGAGGAAACGGACGTCGCGATCCGCCAAGCGCTCGTGGACAGCATCGAGCCGCGCTCGAGCTATCCGCTCGCCGAGGGCCTGCCCGAGCTCCGCCAGGCTGTCGCCGGCTGGTGTCGGCGGCGCTTCGGCGTCGAGCTCGATCCGGAGCGCGAGGTGATCCCGACCTACGGGAGCAAGGAGGCGATCTTCCACCTCGCCCAGGTCGTGCTCGACCGGGACGGCGAGCGACGGCTCGTCCTCTCCACCGAGCCCGGCTACCCGGTCTACGACCGCGGCGCCCTCTTTGCCGGCGCCGAGGTCGAGCAGCTGCCCCTGCTGGAGGAAAACAACTTCCTGCCCGCGCTCGAGGCGATCGACGGGGAGACCTGGCGACGGACGGCCATCTTCTGGATCAACTACCCGAACAATCCCACCGGCGCGGTCGCGCCGCTCGAGTTCCTGGAGCGCCTCGCCGCCTTGGCGGCGGAGCACGACTTCCTGCTCGCAGCCGACGAGGCCTACAGTGAGCTCTGGTTCGAGCGGGCGCCCCACTCGGCCCTCGAGGCCCGCGAGCGAAGCCACGTGCTCGCCTTCAACACGCTGAGCAAGCGCTCCTCGATGACGGGCTACCGCTCCGGGTTCGCCGCCGGCTCCGCCGAGGTGATCGAGGCGCTTCGCCAGTACCGGCCTTCGGTCGGAACGGCCCCGCAGGAGTTCGTGCAGCGAGCGTCGGTCGTCGCCTGGGAGGACGAGGCCCACGTCGAGCGGACGCGGGCGGTCTACCGGCGCAAGCGGGAGCTGCTCCTACCCGTGCTCGAGCGCAAGGGGATCCGGGTTGCCGGCAGCGAGGCGACGATGTACCTATGGCTCGAAGTACCCGTGGGCGAGAGTGCCGAGGCGCTCGCGGAGCGTCTGCTCGAAGCCGGCCTGATCGTCTCGCCGGGCACCTTCTTCGGCCCCTCGGGCGAAGGCTACTGGCGACTCGCGCTCGTCCCGACGGAGCAGGAATGCGCCAGGGCGGCGGAGATCCTCGAGCGGGTCCTATGAGCGAGCTCCCACCCGAGCGGGTGGAAGAGCTGGTCGCCGCGCTCGACCGCGGCGAGCTCCGGATCGCCGAGCCCAGCGAGGGCGACTGGCGCGTCAACGAGGAGGCGCAGCGCGCGATCCTGGCCTACTTCGGGCTGCGGCGGCTCGAGGCCCAAGAGGTAGGACCCTTCGAGTACCACGACAAGATCCCGCTCAAGCGGGGCTTCGAGCGCCTCGGGGTCCGGGTCGTCCCGCCCGCGACGGTCCGCTACGGCGCTTACCTGGCCCCGGGCGTCGTCTTGATGCCGAGCTACGTGAATATCGGCGCCTGGGTCGGACCAGCGACGATGGTCGACACCTGGGCGACCGTCGGCTCGGGCGCCCAGATCGGTGCCGACGTCCACCTGGCCGGCGGCGTCGGCATCGGCGGCGTCCTGGAGCCGCCGGGAGCCCGGCCGGTGATCGTCGAGGACGGCGCCTTCATCGGCTCACGCGCCGCGATCGTGGAAGGGGTAATCGTCGGAGAGCAGGCGGTGATCGGGTCGCACGTCACGCTCGGAGCGTCGATCCCGGTGATCGACGTCACCGGCGAGGAGCCGGTCGAGCACCGAGGCCGGGTCCCCGCACGGGCGATCGTCGTCCCCGGCACTCGTCCGAGGGAGTTCCCCGCGGGGACGTTCAACCTCGCTTGCGCGCTGATCATCGGCTGGCGAAGCGAGGCGACGGAGCCCAAGGTCTCGCTGAACCAGGCCCTGCGAGAGCACGGTCTCGGCGCCTGAGAGCCGGCGGCCCGCTGAGCGTCGCTGGTGCGTCGGGGCTTGACGTGCTCCCGCCACCGTCCGCGCGCGGCTACTCGAGCCGCTCGGCCGGTCCGGTCAGGAAGGCCCGGCCGCCTTCGAGCCGAACCTCCAGCTCGCCGCCGGGAAAGTTGACGACAACCTCCCCCTCGCCGTGGGTCGCGGCCGCGACCGCGACCGCGCTCGTCCCTGAGGAGCTCGTCTCCCCCACGCCGCGCTCCCAGACCCGCGCCTCCACCCGTCCGGGCGCCTCCACCCGCACGACCTGGACGTTCGTTCCGTCCGGGAAGCGCGGAGCACGCGCCAGCAGGGGACCGATCCGCGCGATCTCGGCCGGGTCGCCCTGCACGACGGCGTGCGGGTTGCCGACCGAGACCGGCACGTACTCGATGCCCTCGAAGTGCTCCGGCGGGCCGACCTCGACCTCGCCGAGCTCCTGCTCGATCAGCGCCCCGACCACCCGCGCGGTGCTGACCCGCCCGCCGACCCGAACCTCCACCTCGTCTTGGCCGCCCCGCTCGAGCAGCCAGCGTGCGGCGATCCTGGTGCCGTTTCCGGAGAGTTCTGCCCGCGAGCCATCCGGGTTCCAGATCGCGACCTCGACGCTCCGTCCCGAGACGGAGAGCACCTCGAGCACGCCGTCCGTCTGGTGCCCGGCCGAGAGCTCCTTCGCCCGTGCAGGCGTCAGCCGCTCGTCCTCGACGAGCAGGTACCTATTGCCGTGCGCGTGCCACTTCGAGGATCTCATCGGCGACCTCAACGGGAGGGCGAGCGGCGGCGACGCTAACAAGGCCCGGGATCCTGCGCATCCACTTGCGCTGGTAGGCGGCGTAGCGACGCGTCCGGATCACGAGCGCCGCCATCGCCTGCTCGCGGGGCAGCGAGGCGACCTCCTCGAGCCCGAGGGCCTGTCGAGCGGTCGTCGAGATGCGACCGGAAAGGGCACGAGCCACCTCCTCCTGCACCCCCGCCTCGAACATCGCCCGCGTCCTCGCCTCGATCCGGCGGACGAGCTCGGCTCGTGGCACGTCGAGCCCGAAGACGAGCGTCGGGTGACGCACGTCGGCGCTCCAGAGGCGATCGGCGGACGGCTTCAGGGAGCGGCCCAGGTCTGCAAGCTCGAACGCCCGGACGACGCGTCGGCGGTCGTTCGCGTGAATCGAGGCGGCCGCGCTCGGATCTCGCTCGCGCAGGAGCCCGTGCGCCCGTTCGGGGCCGACCCGGTCATACACGCGCTGCCAGTGCTCTCTGGAGCCGGCCGCCGGGGCAGGCGGCAGCTCGAGCGCCGAGAGCGCAGTCCGCAGATAGAGCCCGGTGCCGCCGACGATGAGCGGGGTCTTGCCGCCGGCGAGGATCTCGTCGATCGCGGCGTGGGCGAGACGCTGGTACTCGGCCACCGAACCTTCGTGGTCGAGCTCCCAGACCGCGACCAGCCGCGTCGGCTCCCTGGGTTGGTTGGTCAGGATCGGCAGCCCGCGGTAGGCCTGCAGCGCGTCTGCCGAGACGAGCTCCACGCGGAGCCGGCGCGCGAGCTCCGCCGCTACCGCGCTCTTTCCCGCCGCCGTGGGAGCGAAGAGTGCGAGTACCTTGGGCGGAGCCATGCCTCGATTGTGGTGTTTTCGAGTCGGCCGTCGTGCCGATAGGACCGGGGTGAGAGTCCCGCTGCCGTTCGGGGGGCGCACGCATCTCGAGCGCAGCCCGCCAGAGATCGCCGTCTTCATCGCCCTCGGCGCCGCGCTGTCCGTCGCGGCGGTCGTCGGCGTCTCCTGGGCCGCCGGCTTCGGCCTCGTGGCGGCGAGGTTTCGGCACGTCGACGGGTCGTGGCTACCAATTGCCCTGGCGGCCGAAGCGCTCGCCTACCTCGGCTACGCCCTCGCCTATCGTGAAGTAGCACGGGTCGACGGCGGTCCCAGATTGGCGCACGGGCGCGCCCTCGCGCTCGTCGCGACCGGGTTCGGGGCGTTCGTCGCCCGGGGAGGATTCGCGGTCGATCTCCACCACTTCAAGCTCCAGTTCGACAGCCACCGCGACGCGCGCGTGCGCGTGCTCGGCCTGGGCGCACTCGAATACGCGCTGCTCGCGCCCGCGGCCTGCATCGTCGCGATCCTGATGCTGCTCGACAACGTGCACCGGCCGGACGACGGGCTCACGCTGCCGTGGGCGATCGCGGTGCCGGTCGGCGGGATCCTCGCGCTGACCGCGCTCCGCCTCCGTGAGCGGCTGCATGGACGCCGTGGCTGGCGGGACGGGCTCGCGCAGTGGCTCGACTCGCTCCACGTGCTGCGCCAGCTCTTTCTGCGGCTCGACCACCTCGCCGCGCCGATCGGAACCGGGCTCTACTGGTTCGGCGACATCGCCTGCCTGTGGCTTTGCCTGCGCGCTTTCGAGGGCCACTTCCCCTCGGTCGGCCCGCTTCTGATCGGCTATGCGACGGGCTATGCCCTGACGCGAAGGACGCTGCCGCTGGCCGGGGCAGGTGCCGTCGAGGCGCTGCTCCCCTTCGCGCTCTCCTGGAGCGGAACGCCGCTCGCGGCGGCTGTCCCCGCGGTCGTCGCCTACCGGATCGTCAACTTCTGGCTGCCGATCGTCCCGGCCATGTTCGGGCTGCGGTCGCTCCGGGCAGGCGACCCAGTTCGCGGCAGCGCCTGAGCTGAAGGCCGTCCGCCAACGCGCCCCGTCTAAGCGGCGATGGCTGCGGCCTGGGAACCCCGGAGCGTCGTCGAGGTGGCAGCCTCGATCAGGACGGGGACGAGCTCGCCCGGTTCGGCTTCGCCCCGGAAGTTGACGGTCGTATTCCGCCTCGTCCGGCCGCGGAGCAAGTCCTGGCCGCTTCTGCTCGCCCCCTCCACGAGCACCTCCTCGGTTCGCCCCACCCGCTCACGATTTCGCTGCTCCGCCACCCGCTGCACGACCTCGACCAGCCGTTCGATCCGCTCCTGCTTGACCTCCTCGACGACCTGCCCGGCCATCGTCGCGGCCTCGGTTCCCTGGCGCGGGGAGAAGACGAACGTGAACGCGGCGTCGTAGCCGACCTCCTCCACGGCTGTGATCGTCTGCTCGAAGTCGGCCTCCGTCTCGCCCGGGAAGCCGACGATCAGATCGGTCGTCAGCGCGAGATCGGGGATCGTGCCGCGGAGCTCCTCGACCAGGCGGAGATAGCGCTCGCGGCTATAGGTCCGGCGCATCGCCTTCAGGATCCGTGTCGAGCCGGATTGCAGCGGCAGGTGGGCATGCTCGCAGACCGCCTGGCACTCGGCCATCGCCTGGATCACCGGGGCGCGAAAGTCCTTCGGATGCGGGCTCGTGAAGCGAATCCGCTCGATTCCCTCGACCGCGCCGCACGCGCGCAGGAGCTCGCCAAACTCGGTTCGGGTCTCGGGCAGCAGGTCGCGGCCGTAGGAGTTGACGTTTTGGCCGAGGAGCGTCAGCTCGCGTACGCCGTCCCGGGCGAGCGCCTTCACCTCGGCGAGCACCTCGCTCGGCGGGCGGCTCTGCTCGCGGCCGCGAACGGAGGGGACGATGCAGTAGGCGCACCTCGAGTTGCAGCCCATCGAGATCTGCACCCAGGCCTGGAAGCGGCGCTCGCGGTGCATGGGCAGGCCGCCGGCGAAGCAGCGTTCCTCGAGGCCGAAGGCGCCTCTCGGGCCGGCGCCGCCGGCACCGAGCCACTCGCCCAGATGCGGGATCGAGCCGGGCCCAAAGGCGACGTCGACGTAGGGGTAGAGCTCGAAGAGACGTTCGCGCTGCGCCTCGGCGTAGCAGCCGCCGACCGCGATCACCGTTTCCGGCCGGCGCTCCTTCAGCGCCCGCGCCTGCGCGAGATGTGCCGCGAAGCGCTGATCCGGCTTCTCGCGGATCGTGCAGGTGTTGAAGACGAGCACATCGGCCTCGTCTCGCCTGCCGGTCTCGCCGAGGCCGAGCTCCTCGAGCATCCCCTTGATCCGCTCCGAGTCGTGCGCGTTCATCTGGCACCCGAAGGTGGTGACGTGGTAGCGCCGCATCGGCAAGACAGGGTACTCGGCTACTTCGCGCGCTGGCCGAGCGCCTGCTGCGCCTCCTCCTCGCGCGCGCTCTCGGCTGCGGGCGGGGCGCCGTCCGTCGTGTTGCGGGCAACCTCGACCGCCCTGCTCTCCCGGATCACCGTCACCTTGATCTGGCCCGGATACTCGAGCTGGTCCTCGATCTCGCGGGCGATCTCGTGCGAGAGCAGCACCGCCTGGTCGTCGTCGACCTCCTTCGGCGTCACGATCACGCGGATCTCCCGGCCTGCCTGCAGGGCATAGACCTTCTCCACGCCGCGATGGTTCGAGGCGAGCTCCTCGAGCGCCTCGAGCCGCTTGATGTAGTGCTCCAGGCTCTCGCCGCGGGCTCCCGGGCGCGAGGCCGAGACGGCGTCCGCGGCGATCAAGAGGACGGCCTCGACCGTCTGCGGCTGCACCTCGTAGTGATGCGCCTCGATTGCGTGCACGACCGCATCGCTCTCGCCGTAGCGGCGAGCGTACTGCGCCGAGATCAGGGCATGCGAGCCCTCGACCTCGTGCGTCAACGCCTTGCCGAGATCGTGCAGGAGCGCCGCTCGCCTCGCCGTCTTGACGCTGGCATCGAGCTCGGAGGCCATGATCCCGACCAGGTGCACGACCTCGAGCGTGTGTTTGAGCACGTTCTGCCCGTAGCTCGTACGGAAGCGCAGCCGGCCCAGGATCTTGACCAGCTCCTCGTGGATCGAGCCGCAGTTCGCCTCGAAGACCGCCTGCTCGCCGGCGTGCACGATGTGCTCCTCGATCTCGGCCTTCGACTGGTAGTACATCTCCTCGATCCGGGCCGGATGAATGCGCCCGTCCTCGATCAGCTTGGCGAGCGTCAGCTTGGCGATCTCGCGCCGGATCCCGTCGAAGGAGGAGAGCACGACCGCCTGGGGGGTGTCGTCAATGATGAAGTCGACGCCGGTCAGGTGCTCGAGCGCGCGGATGTTCCGCCCCTCGCGGCCGATGATCCGCCCCTTCATGTCATCGGAGGGAAGCTCGACGAGCGAGACGGTCGCCTCCGAGGCGTGGTTGGCGGCGACCCGCTGGAGGGCGTCGGCGACGAGGTTTCGCGCCCGCCGCTTCGCCTCGGTCTGCGCCTCTTCCTCCAGCTGCCTGACGCGGCGGGCGAGCTCGTGCCGGACGAGCTCCTCCGAGCGGTCGAGAAGATGGCTCTTCGCCTCGTTCGTCGTCATTCCCGAGACTCGCTCGAGCTCGCGCAGCTCGAGCTCCTTCGCCTCTTTCAGCTCTTCCTGAAGCTGCTTCGAGTGCGTCTCGCGGTCGGAGACGCCCTGCTCGCGGCGGGCGAGCTCGGTCAGCTTGCGCTCCAGCTCCTCCTGCTTGGCGAGGAGGCGCTCCTCGAGCTTGGTCAGCTCCGAGCGGCGGGCGGTCACCTCCCGCTCGAGCTCAGCGCGGAGCTTGACCGCCTCCTCCCGGGCCTCGATCTGAGCCTCGCGCCGCAGCGCCTCCGCGTCCTGGCGCGCTTCGGCCACGACGAGCTGCCGCGTCCGCCTCGCGGCGGCGAGGCGCGAGCCAGTCAGCGCGTAGAGCGCGACGAAAGCCAGGGCCGCTCCTGCGGCCAGCCCGATCAGGATTCCGATGACGACGAACATGGGCGCTCCTGAGTAGCGCCCACATCAGGCATGCCTCGAATCGGGTGCCCGCGAAGGGGCCCAGCGGGCCGAGCGGCCGCTACTTGAGCGCTGCTACGGCCTTCTGGCGCATTGCGTGGTCGGAGGACGAGATCAAGATTCGGATACCGATTGCGAAACAGTCAGATGCAGGCTAATTGTCGGTGAAGTGCTTCTATCCTAACTCCGCTGTTCCTGTCTCCGCAATCCCGGGCAGCGCGGCCTCGATCGACTCGGCGGAAAAGCCGCGACCCGCGAGCCAGCGGGCGGCCTGGGCGGACGGGCGCCGGCGGCTGGCCAGACGCGCCGCCCGAGCGGCTTCCGGCTCCAGCTCCGCCACTGCCTGCTCCGCGACAGCCCCTGCGACCCCGGCGCGCTCGAGCGCGAAGGCGATCGCGGCATCGCCGAGGCCCCGCTTCGCCAGCGCCGCCGCGCGGGAGCGTGCGAAGCGCTCGTCGTCGAGCCCGCCGACTCGGCGCAGGCTCGCGAGCGCCTCGCTGCGCTCGGCCGCCGGGATCCCCTTTCGCTCGAGGATCTGGTCAAGCTCTCGCTCGGAGCGCTCGCGCCGGGCGAGCGAGCGCGCGCCGGCGTCGAGCGCCTTCGCGCGGCGGAGCTCGAGGCGGAGCGCCCGCAGGTGTTGGCGGTCGAGCTCGGCGCCGACCGACAGCCCTACACGGGCGGCGACATCGAGCGGGACGGTGCGCCAGCGGCCGCCGTCGAGCTCAACGTGCACGCGCCCCGGCCGCGCGGGCCGGAGGGCTGTCACCGTTGGCATCTGCCGGTGGCTCCTTGGCGGCAGGCGTCTCCCCGGCCGCTGCCGGCGCCTGCTCGACGACGGTGGGCAAGAGCCGCGCCGAGACGACCTGGTCGGGGGCGTCGGCCTGGATTCTCGCCAGGATCTGCTGCGTCACGTCGGGATGCTCGCGCAGGAAGGCGGTCGCGTTCTGCCGGCCCTGGCCGAGCCGTTCGTCGCCGAAGCTGAAGTACGAGCCCGACTTGGCCACGATCTTCCGCTCGAGCGCGCTGTCGAGCACGGTGCCCTCCCAGGAGATCCCGGAGCCGTAGATGATGTCAAACTCGGCCTGCTTGAACGGCGGCGCGACCTTGTTCTTCACGACCTTGACGCGGACGCGGTTGCCGATCGCCTCCACGCCTTCCTTCAGGGTCTCGATCCGGCGGATGTCGAGGCGAATGGACGAGTAGAACTTGAGCGCGCGGCCGCCGGGCGTCGTCTCGGGATTGCCGAACATGACGCCGATCTTCTCGCGCAGCTGGTTCGTGAAGATGCAGATCGTGTCGGTCCGGTTGAGCGTGCCCGCGAGCTTTCGCAGCGCCTGCGACATCAGCCGCGCCTGCAGGCCGACGTGCGAGTCGCCCATCTCGCCCTCGATCTCGGCCTTCGGCGTCAGCGCAGCGACCGAGTCGACCGCGACGACGTCGAGCGCGCCGGAGCGGATCAGGAGTTCGGCGATCTCGAGCGCCTGTTCGCCCGTGTCGGGCTGCGAGACGAGCAGATCATCGATGTTGACACCGATCCGCTTCGCGTAGGCGGGATCCATCGAGTGCTCCGCGTCGATGAAGGCGCAGATCCCACCACGGCGCTGAGCCTCCGCGATCACGTGGTAGACGAGCGTCGTCTTCCCCGAGGACTCGGGACCGAAGATCTCGACGATCCGTCCGCGCGGCAGGCCTCCGATCCCGAGGGCGAGATCGAGCGCGAGCGAGCCGGAGGAGACGGCGCCGACCGAGACTGCCGCCGCGTCGTTCATCTTCATCACGGCGCCCTTGCCAAATGCGCGCTCGATCTGGCCGAGCGCGGTATCGAGTGCTTGCTCGCGATCCACGTCTATCTCCCTCCTACCGCAACCGATTGCAGGACCTCGTACTGCGCCCCCGACGGCCGCAGGACGGACATATAAACAGCAGCCTCGGACATCACGACCCCTTCCAGCGCGGGCAGTGGCGGCTCCAGCCGAGGCCGTTGTCGAAAACGGATGACCGTGATGTGCGGCAGCCACTCGCGCTGCTCGCGCACATAGACGCCGAGCCGCTC
This sequence comes from Gaiellaceae bacterium, assembly GCA_036378475.1. Classification (GTDB taxonomy): domain Bacteria; phylum Actinomycetota; class Thermoleophilia; order Gaiellales; family Gaiellaceae; genus 13-2-20CM-68-14. The sequence goes on along the minus strand of DASUWJ010000073.1, from coordinate 1,419 downwards.
CAGGCGCTCGTGCAGATCGGCCACCAGGCTCGCGGCTCGCCGGTCCTCGTCGTCGCAGACGAGCATGCCGACACTCCTCGTCTCGCGGTAGCGGCGGACCGCGAGCCGCGGCGGCGGGAGGGCGGCAGCGGCCTCGCGAAGCTCCGAGAAGATCGGGTCGACCTCCTCGGAGGGCCTGCTGCCGAGGAAAGCGAGCGTGACGTGCAGCTGCTCGCGGCGTGTAAGGCGGACCCCTTCGGGAGCGGCGAGGCTTTCCCGCTGCCAGCGGACGAGGGTCTCGAGGGCGCCGGTTGGCAGACGCAGAGCGCAGAAGAGGCGGAGGCGCGCACCAGGCGCGAGGCTAGCAGCCGGGTTCACGCGGAGCCGTGCCGACTCTGGGTCAAAAGGCGCCGGAGGAGGTGCAAGGCGGCGACGGCCGCGCGGGCCCGAATCGTCTCCCGGTCGGCCGGAACGCTGAACTCCGAGGCCAGCTCGCCCTCGGGCCCGGCGGCATGCAGATAGACGAGCCCGACCGGCTTCGCGGGCGTGCCGCCCCCCGGCCCGGCGATGCCGGTCACCGACACGGCGAGCTCGGCCCCAAGCCGCTCGCGTGCCCCCGCGGCCATCGCGGTGGCCGTCTCGGCGGAGACCGCCCCGTGCCGGCTCAGAACGTCCGCCGGCACCCCCAGCTGCTCCCGTTTGATCGCATCGTCGTAGGCGACGACGGCGCCGCGGAAGACCTCGCTCGAGCCCGGAATCGCGGTCAGGCGTGCAGCGACGAGCCCGCCGGTGCAGGACTCGGCCGTGGCGAGCTTCCAGCCCCGCTCGCGACAGAGCGAGAGCACGAGCTCCGCCACCGGCCGCTCATCCTCTGCGAACAGGTGCTCGCCCGCGTGTGCGCGCAGGCCGGCTGCCAGCCGTTCCGCCCGCTCCTCGGCGCCCTGCGCGACCACCAAATCGACGTGGATCTCGAAGTCGCGTGCGCAGACGGTCGCCTCCACCCCCTCCCCTTCGCCGCCTGACTCGGCGAGCGCGCGCGCGACCGCCGACTCGCTCACACCGTAGAAACGCAGGCTGCGGCGGTGCGGCGGCCGGGCTCGGGCCAACAGGCGCCGCACCGGCTCGGTCTCGAGCGCGTGCAGCCAGAGCCGCCTGAGCTCCGGTGGCGGCCCCGGCAAGACGACGACGAGGCACCTGTCGGTCTCGAGCACGATCCCCGGCGCCGTTCCGGCCAGGCCAAGCGAGTGGGCGCCCTCGGGCAGCGACGCCTGCTTGCGGACTCCCTCGGCGAACTCGGCGTAGGGACGTCGGAGCCGGCTCGCGATCCCTCGCGAGACCGCCTCGATCTCCGCCTCGAGCCCCGGATCGGCGCGCAGCCCGCGGCCGGCGACCCGTGCGAGCGCCTCGATGGTGCGATCGTCGTGCGTCGGCCCCAGGCCG
>DASUWJ010000072.1:0-6008 GCA_036378475.1 Gaiellaceae bacterium | reverse complement strand
GCCTGGGGAGCTCGCTCTCGCTCGAGCCGATCGAGCGGCCGCTCGATCTCGGCCTAGTCGCCGAGCGGCTCGAGGCGGGCGACACGTTCGTCTATGCGCACGACAAGCGGGCGGACGAGGCCGGCCACGCGAAGGACCCCGAGCGCAAGCGCCGGGCGATCGAGGAGCTCGACGCCGAGCTGAGTGGCCTGGCGGAGCTCGCAGCCGGCGCGGTCGTCTGCGTGACCGGTGATCATGCGACTCCGGCCAGCCCGGACGTGATCCACTCCGGCGACCCCGTGCCCCTGCTCGTCGCCGGGCCGGGCGTCCGCGCCGACGGGGTGACGAGCTTTGGCGAGCTGCCCTGCGCCGCCGGCATCCTCGGCCGGCTGCGCGGGCGCGATTTGATGCCGGTGCTCCTGAACGCGGCCGACCGGCCGCTCTTCCTCGGCTCGCGTCCGACCCCGGTCGAGGGCGCGGACGGCTACCCCGACCGGGAGCTCTTGGAACCGCTCCTCTAGAGTGATTCGCGTGCAGGTGGAATCAACCACCGTTGCCCGCCTCCGCGCCTTCGCGGTCGCCCCGGCCTGGTTCGCCCGCCTGGCGGCGCTCGAGCTCTTCGCCCTCTGGTTGATCGTGGCCACCGGGGCGGCGGTCCGGCTGACGAGCTCGGGACTCGGCTGCCGACACTGGCCGGGTTGCGAAGCGGGCCAGCCGCTGCCCCAGAAGGACTACCACGCCTACATCGAGTTCGGTAACCGGGTCGTCGGAGGGGTGGCGATCCTGATTACGCTCGTGGTCGCGCTCGCCGCCCACTGGACGCCGCTCTCACGCGGCGCCCGGCGGCTTGCGGCCGTCCTCTTCGCCGGGGCGCTCGCCCAGGCACCGCTCGGCTATCTCGCGGTCAAGACCCATCTCCAGTGGCCGGTCGTGGCGGCGCATTTGCTCCTTTCGATGCTGCTCCTCGCCGGGGCGGTCGTGCTCGGTTTCGCGGCGTACGAGCTCGTGGGCGGCCGCGCCCGGGCCCTGGTTCCGCGGGAGGTGCAGCGCTTCGGACTCGGCCTGGCGGCGGCGGGACTGGCTCTGCTGGTCAGCGGCTCGCTCGCAACGGCGGCCGGTCCGCATTCGGGGGGCGGCACGACCCAGGTCCACCGCCTCGCGCGCCTGCAGCCGGTGGTCTTCGCGCATGCGGGCGTCGTCGCGGTCTTCGGCTGCTCGTACCTCTTCCTGCTCGGCTACCTGGCCGCCCGCCGGGAGCGCTCCCCGGAGCTCTTCCGAGCGGCCCTCGCCCTGCTCGGCGTGCTGCTTCTGCAGGCCGGGCTCGGCGAGCTGCAGTACCGGCTGAAGCTGCCGTGGTACCTCGTTTTGCTCCATGTCGCCATGGCGGCGACCGCGTGGCTCGGGATCGTCGCGCTCGTGACGGCCTTCTGGCGGCCGCCAGCCGCCCTCGCGCGCGGCCCTACGTAGACTCTCTCCATGGCGGATAGCGAGCTTCGGGTCTCGTCCAGGCCGGAGCTGACGCGGCCGGTTCTCGTTGCTGCCTTTCGCGGCTGGAACGACGGGGCCCAGGCTGCCTCGCTCGCGGCCGGCTTCCTGGCGCGGCTTTGGGGCGCGGACCGGTTTGCGGACGTGGATCCGGAGGGCTTCTTCGATTTCCAGGCAACCCGCCCGCACGTCTCGCTCGTCGAGGGCATCACCCGCCAGATCGACTGGCCGGAAACGGCCTTCTACCACGCGAAACCCAGGCACCTGGAGCGAGACCTCGTGCTCCTGCTCGGGATCGAGCCGAACATCCGCTGGCGGACTTTCACCGAGCTCGTCGTCGGTCAGGCCCGTGCGCTCGGAGTCGAGCTCGTGGTCACGCTGGGGGCGCTCCTGGCGGACGTTCCGCACACGCGCGCCTCCCCGGTCACCGGCAGCGCGTCGAACCAGGAGCTCGTCAAGGAGCTCGGCCTCAGCACCTCGCGCTACGAGGGCCCGACCGGGATCGTCGGCGTCCTGCACGATGCCTGTCACAACGCGGGCATTCCCTCAGCCAGCTTCTGGGCTGCGGTGCCGCACTACGTCTCGCTGACGCCGAGCCCGCGGGCCGCGGCCGCGTTGTGCGAGCGACTGGGCGGCCTGCTCGGGATCGAGATCGACACCACCGAGCTGCGCCAGGCCGCCGAGACCTACGAGGAGCAGGTCAGCCAAGCGGTCGCGGCCGACGAGGAGACGGCCGCCTACGTCGAGGAGCTCGAGCGCCGCTCGGACACGATCGACGAGGAGGCGGAGCTTCCCTCCGGAGACGCCTTGGCAGCGGAGCTGACGCGCTACCTGCGCGAGCGCGAGACCGGCAACGGAGAGTCCGAGCCGGGCCCGCGCGAGCAGTGATCAGCCGAAGGTAAACGAGTAGACGGAAATCCCGGGACTGAAGGAAAGCCGAAGCTCGGCGTCCTGCAGGCGGGGCGTGTGGAGCAGGGTGTACAGGCGGCTGATGCCGGCGACGCGGATCGGGCGGGCCGGACGGCCGCCGACGCTGACGCGCACGCGGCCGCGGCCGCCCATCACGAGGTAGACGGCCTGGGCCTGGAAGTGCAGGGCCAGCTGCGCGTTCCGAAGCGCGACCGCGCGCTCGGCGCCGACACGCCAGGAGCCAGCGTAGGCCCACTCGTTCTGGGCAAGCCGCGGCGGCAGCCGATAGGCGCGCGGCAGGTTGTCGATCAGCGGCAGGCCCGCATAGCGCGGGTCGAGACGCGAGAACCCGAGGTAGGTCTCGGGCGTGATTGGCTCCGTCGGGGTCAGATCCGCCAGCCTCGCGCGGGCGGGCCCGGGCTGACCGAGGAGCTGGCGGATCAGGCGCTCGCTCCGCGCGTAGTCGCCCTCCCCGAAGTGCGCGTTGCGGAGGTGGCCGTTCCTGTCGATTAGGTACTCGGCCGGCCAATACTCGTTCTGGTAGGCCTTCCAGGTCGCGTAGTTGGGATCGAGCGCGACCGGCCAGGTGACGCCGAGCTGCTTGATCGCGTCGCGCACGTTCGAGGGGACCGCCTCGAAGCCGAACTCGGGCGTATGCACGCCCACGAGCTCGAGGCCCGCGCGGTGGTAGTCCCGCCACCAGGCCTTCAGGTGCGGGAGCGTGCGCAGGCAGTTGATGCAAGAATAGGTCCAGAAGTCGACCAGGACGACCTTGCCGCGCAGCTGCCTGAGCGAAAGAGGCCTGGAGTTGAACCAGTCCGTGATCCCCTGGAAGTCCGGCGCGGCTCCGAAGTCGGCGAGCTGCAGCGTCTCGCGGTTGCAGCGGTAGCCGAGCCGCTTCTTGGCGGCGCAGGTGCTCTCTGTGTGGCGCTGGAGCACCTTCGTGTAGTCGCCGATCCTCGTCTGCAGCGTCCGGTCGACGTGGAAGACGATCAGGAAGGCGCAGGCCGCCACGACGACGCCGAGCGCGGTCCGGACGGAGCCCGCGTGCGCGCGGAAGGCGCGCAGGCCCGAGGCGGCCGCGCGGCCGCCGTAGGCGATCGCGAGCATCGGCACCGCCGCGCCGAGTGCGTAGGCGACCGTGATCGAGACCGTCTTTGCGCCGAGCGAGCCGACGCTTGCCGACTGGGCCGCGATGTAGCCCTGAATCACGCCTCCACAGGGAACGAAGACGAGCCCGAGGCTCAGGCCGAGCAGGAAGCCGCCGCCCAGGTCCCCGCCCGGCCGGCGGCCGAGGCGGGAGAGCGGACGCTCGAGCAAGACCGCGAAGCGGGGGAAGGCGAGCATCGCCGCGACGACGAAGAGCAGTGCGATCGCCAGGTCGCGCAGCAGGTCCTGGGGCAGGTGAAGCCGGCGCAGGACCCAGGTCAAAACCAAGAGCGAGGCCGTGAAGGCAACGACGATCCCGGCGACGATCGCGAGTGGCCGCCGCCTGCCGCCGCTTGCTCCGCCGGCGAAGATGATCGGCAGCACCGGCAAGACGCAGGGCGAGACGGCCGTGATCACTCCGGCGAGTAGGGCAATCCCGAGCAGCAGGACCACGGCCTACGGTCCTTTCGTTCCCCCGCGCGTTACGGTTTCGGCGGCGCCTCGGGCTGCGGCAGCGCCTCGGGTGATGGTGACGGCGCGGCGCCGTCGGCCGAGGCCTGCAGCGCTTGCCGGCCGTTTCGCTCCGCCTGCTCGTGGCCGGCCTGGCCCTTCTTCTTCCGCCGCCTTCGTCGCCGCCGGGAGCGGCCGCTCGGCTGCTTGGGCGCGGGCAGGTTCTCGGCGAGCGCGTGCGCGACCTCTTGCAGCGTGCCGAGCCGCTCGCGCGCCGCGTCGATCAGCTGGTTCGCCCGCGGCGTGTAGCCCTCGGCCGAGGCGAGGAGCGCCACTCCCACCTCGAGCGGCTGTTCCCTCGCGGCATTGACGAGCTTGGCGGCGTTCTCCTCGTGCCTGTGGCCGCGGGAGTTGGCGAGCGCGCCGAGCAGGCGCTTCGCCTCCGGGAACTGGGAGCTGGCGCGGCGATCCTGCACCTTGCGGGTCGCGCGCGCGAGCTTCCAGGTCCAGCGGTTGAGGATCTGCTCGGGTGCGTCGGCCTTGCCCTCCCCGATCGCGCGCAGCAGCGTCCGGACGCCCTGGACCCGGTCCTTCTCCCAGGTCGGCGCCTGGGTCACGAGCGTGACGAGATCGTCGAAGTCGGCCCGCTCGACCACCATCGAGACGCGGTCTGCGAGCGCGGTCATGCGCAGGCGCCGGTTCGGGTTCTCCGCGGCGCAGGTGGCGAGGAAGGTCTCCAGCGCCGCCCTGGAGGCGCCGCCCTCGGTGAACTTCTTCGCGAACTCGACCCGCTCGTCGAAGCGGACGTTGCGGCCGGCGATCGTGGCCCAGTAGCGCTGCTCGTCCTCGTCCAGGAAGCGCGGGTCGACCCGCTGCCATTCGCGGGTGATCACGTTCAGGCGCCGCTTGACGTCGGCCGTGACCGGAACGAGCCAGGGAGCGGGCGAGAGCTTCCGCCGCGCGCGCCGCTGCTGGCGCCGGCGCGGCGCGGGGGTGACCCGGGCCCCTTCCCGGTAGAAGTCGGAGTCGAGCAGGCCGTGCAGCGAGACGACCCGTTCGTTGTGCGTCGCCGCCTTGGGGACGAAGTCGACGACGATGCCGGCCTCCTTGCGCGGGTGGATCCGCATGATCCGGCCGATCCGCTGCTGGTAGACGCGGCGGCTGGCGGTCGGCGCCAGATGCATGCAGACGGTCGCGCGGGGCGAGTTCCAGCCCTCGGCGAGCAGCATCGCGTTGATCAGGACGTCGATCTCGCCGCGCTCGTAGCCGGCCAGGATCTCCGCCAGCTTGACGGGTGGGGTCTTGCCGCTGACCGCCTCCGCCTTGAGGCCGGCGGCGCGAAATTCCTTCGCGAGGTTGTAGGCGTGCTCGACCCCGGCCGCGTAGACGATCCCGGGCGTCGAGTCGAAGCGGTCGCGATACAGGCTCGCCGCCGCCTGGTTCAGGGCCTGGTGGTCGAGGGCCTGCGCGAGCGCGCGCTCCTCGAAGTCGCCGCCGACGATCGGCACGGTGTGGATCGCAGCCGCAGGCGGGACGCGCAGGGAGCGCAGGGGGGCGATCAGCCCCCGCCGGGCCGCGTCACCGAGCGGCAGGTCGTCGACCGAGGCCGGAAAGACGTCCGAGACCTGCTTGGCGATCAGCTGCTCGGTCGCGGTCATGCCGATGTAGATCGGCTCGGTGAAGCCGCGAATCGCCGCGCTCGTCTTCTCGCCGAGCGCCGTGTGCGCCTCGTCGCAGATCACCAGGTGGTAGGCGTCGGGGCTGAGGGTTCGCCAGTGGCGCGCGAACCAGGCGTAGGTCTGGATCGTGAGCGGGTTCGGGCGGCCCGGTTCCAGACCGCGCTCGATCGCCTCCGTCAGGCGCTCGCCGTAGCCCTCCGCGGTCAAGTCGCGGTTGAACTGGGAGACGAGCAGGCGTCGGTGGGTCAGGATCAGAACGCCGAGCGTGCGGGCGGCCTCGACGAAGCCCGCGGCCGCGATCGTCTTGCCCGAGGCGGTCGGGTGTCGGAAGCGAAAGCGCCGGATCGCACCCGGGTC
>DASUWJ010000071.1:0-23988 GCA_036378475.1 Gaiellaceae bacterium | reverse complement strand
CGTGCTCGTGCTTCGCGGCGGCCTGCTCGAGGGCGAGCCGGTCTCGGACGTCGAGGTCAAGCGCCTGGCGACCATCCCCCCGGCCGAGGTGCTGCGGGCGCAGCTCGTCGGAGCGGTCGCCGGACCTCTGACGACCGTCGTCGGCCTGTTCGCGGCGCCGCTCCGAGACTTCGTCAACGTGCTCGACGCGCGCATCGCCCAGCTGCAGGAACGGGGGGAGGAGAGCCCGGCACCCGAGTCACCTGCAGTCGAGAGCGAGTCCGGCTTGGCGGCTGCGGAGGCCGCGGGCGAGGCGCCGGGAGCCGAAGCCCCGAGCGAAGCGCCCGCCGACGAAGCCAATGAAGGACCTGCACAGGAACCACCGGCCGGGGAGGAGACCCCGCCGGTCGAGAGCGAGGAGGAGTAAATGGCGAAGACAGACACGGACAAGCTGGTCGAGCAACTGGGCGGGATGACCGTCCTCGACCTCGTCGAGCTCAAGAACAAGCTGGAGGAGGAGTGGGGAGTGACCGCCGCGGCCCCGGTCGCGGTGGCGGCCCCGGGTGCGCCCGCGGCGGGCGGTGACGGCGCGGCCGCGGAGGAGCAGTCGACCTTCGACGTCGTCTTGACCGCTCCGGGCGCTCAGAAGATCCAGGTGATCAAGGTCGTCCGCTCGGTGACCGGCCTCGGCCTGAAGGAGGCTAAGGACCTGGTCGACAGCGCCCCGAACGCGGTCAAGGAAGGTGTCGCCAAGGAGGAGGCCGACACGATCAAGGGCCAGCTCGAGGAGGCGGGCGGGACCGTCGAGCTCAAGTAGCACCTCGGCGCAGCCGGAGGCGCCTCGGGCGCCTTCGGCTGCTTTTTCCGCGCAAGACGGCTATACTGCGGGCCTCGGTGCCTGGCGCCGCGCGGCGCCTTGCGCAAGAGCACACCCTTTCGGTATTCTTGTGGGTCGCGCCGTAGTTTCGCCTGTCCGCCTGCATCCACCCATAGAGCCGTAAAGGGAGGCATCCCCACTTGACCGCACGGGTTGCCGCGCCTCGCGCGCGGAAGAGTTTTTCACGCCTGAAGCACGTCCTCGAGCTTCCGAACCTGATCGACATCCAGAAGGCGTCGTTTGCCTGGTTCCTCGAGGAGGGCCTGCGGGAGACGATCGACGACATCTCGCCGATCGAGGACTACACCGGTACCCTCGCCGTCGAGTTCGGCGAGTACACGTTCGGCGAGCCGCCGATCTCGATCCAGGAGTGCCGCGAGAAGGACCTGACCTACCAGGCTCCGCTCAACATGACCGTCCGCTTCGTCAACAAGGAGACGGGCGAGATCCGGGAGCAGAACGTCTTCATGGGCGACTTCCCGATGATGACGGAGTACGGCACGTTCATCATCAACGGGACGGAGCGCGTGATCGTCACGCAGCTCGTTCGCAGCCCCGGCGCCTACCTGATGGAGCCGAAGGACGCGACGAAGCAGGTCTTCACCGCCAATCTGATGCCCTCGCGGGGGTCGTGGCTCGAGCTCGAGATCGACAAGAAGGGTGTCGTCTACGGGCGGATCGACCGCAAGCGCAAGCTGCCGATCACGACGCTTCTGCGGGCGCTCCCCCAGGAGGACCCGACCACGGGCTTCAAGCTGGACACGAGCTCGAACGAAGCGATCCTGAAGCTGTTCGACAACTCGCTGTTCATCGTCAACACGCTCGAGAAGGACCCCTCCGAGACGGAGGAAGAGGCGCTGATCGAGGTGTTCAAGAAGCAGCGGCCGGGCGAGCCGCCGACCCTCGACAACGCGCGCAACCTGCTGAAGGCGCTCTTCTTCGACCCCAAGCGCTACGACCTGACCAAGGTCGGCCGCTACAAGCTGAACCAGCGCCTCGAGGTGAACGTCAAGGATGACACGCGCGTCCTGACGACCGAGGACATCCTGGCGCTCGTCAGAAAGCTCGTCGAGCTGCCGATCAAGCTCGGCGTCGATCCCGAGTCGAAGGACTTCGCAGCGGATGCGATCGTGCTCTCGCGCGATCCGATCCGGGGCGACCTCGACGAGTACGAGCACTTCGGCAACCGGCGCCTGCGGACGGTCGGCGAGCTGATCCAGGAAGCCTTCCGGGTCGGCCTCTACCGGATGGAGCGGGTCGTTCGGGAGCGGATGACGACCGAGGACGTGGACACGATCACGCCCCAGACGATCATCAACATCCGCCCCGTCGTCGCCGCGCTCAAGGAGTTCTTCGGCTCCTCGCAGCTCTCGCAGTTCATGGATCAGACCAACTCGCTCGCCGGGCTGACGCACAGGCGGCGGCTCTCGGCGCTCGGTGCGGGCGGTCTGACGCGCGAGCGCGCGCCGATCGAAGTCCGAGACGTGCATCCGACCCACTACGGCCGCATGTGTCCGATCGAGACCCCGGAAGGGCCGAACATCGGCCTGATGGGCTCGCTCGCCTCGATGGCGACCGTCTCGGAGTTCGGCTTCATCCAGACCCCCTACCGGGTCGTCAAGAACGGCAAGGTGACGGACGAGATCTTCTATCTCGATGCCGCCGAGGAGGCGCAGTTCACGATCGCGCAGGCCTCCGCGCCGCTCGATGACAAGACCGGCCGCTTCCTCGACGAGCAGGTGCTCTGTCGCTCCCGCGAGGGCGAGGCGGTGACCGCGCGGCCGCAGGATGTCGACTACATGGACGTCGCGCCGGCGCAGATCGTCTCGGTCGCGACGGCCCTGATCCCCTTCCTCGAGCACAACGACGCGAACCGGGCCCTGATGGGCGCGAACATGCAGCGCCAGGCCGTACCGCTGATGATCCCGCAAGCCCCGCTGATCGGCACCGGCCTCGAGTACCGGGCCGCGGTCGACACGGGCGACGTCGTCGTCTCGGGCCGGGCCGGCACCGTCGTCGACGTCGACGCCGAGAAGATCGTCGTCGAGGCCAAGGACGGCAAGGACACCTACGAGATGACGAAGTTCATGCGCTCGAACCAGGGGACGCTGATCCACCAGAAGCCGATCGTCGGCCTCGGCGAGCGGGTCGGCAGCGGCCAGGTGCTCGCCGACGGCAGCTCGACCGACAAGGGCGAGCTCGCCCTGGGGGCGAACCTGCTCGTCGCCTTCATGCCGTTCGAGGGCTTCAACTTCGAGGACGCGATCGTGATCTCGGAGCGCTGCGTCAAGGAGGACGTGCTCTCCTCGATTCACATCCACGAGTACGAGATCGACGCCCGCTCGACGAAGCTCGGCGATGAGGAGATCACGCGCGACATCCCGAACCGCTCGGAGGAGTCGCTCAAGGACCTGGACGAGCGCGGCGTCGTTCGGATCGGCGCCGAGGTCGGCTCGGGCGACCTGCTGGTCGGCAAGGTGACGCCGAAGGGCGAGACCGAGCTGACGGCCGAGGAGAAGCTGATCCGTGCGATCTTCAAGGAGAAGGCTCGCGAGGTCCGCGACACCTCGCTCAAGGTCCCGCACGGCGAGGGCGGCAAGGTGATCGACGTCAAGACGTTCTCGCGCGAGAACGGGGACGACCTCTCGCCCGGCGTGAACGAGCTCGTGCGTGTCTACGTGGCCAAGAAGCGCAAGATCGCCGAGGGCGACAAGCTGGCCGGCCGCCACGGCAACAAGGGCGTGATCGCCCGGATCGTTCCCGAAGAGGACATGCCGTTCCTGGAGGACGGTACGCCGGTCGACGTCGTCCTGAACCCGCTCGGCGTTCCCAGCCGGATGAACATCGGCCAGATCCTGGAGACCCACCTCGGCTGGGCCGCCGCCCGCGGCGTCTTCAGCGAGAACGGGGACGGCGAGGCGCAGCCGATCGCGACGCCCGTCTTCGACGGCGCGAGCGAGGCCGACGTGGACGAGGCGCTGATCACCTGGGCCGAGCAGAACCCGGATTCGCCGATCAAGTTCGTCGTCGACCGCAGGCAGCCGGCGGGCCGGCGCTGCTCGGGCAAGGTGCGCCTCTTCAACGGCAAGAGCGGCGATCCCTACGAGCAGTCGATCACGGTCGGCTACATGTACATCCTCAAGCTGCTGCACCTCGTGGACGACAAGATCCACGCCCGCTCGACGGGGCCCTACTCGCTCGTCACCCAGCAGCCGCTCGGCGGCAAGGCGCAGTTCGGCGGCCAGCGCTTCGGCGAGATGGAGGTCTGGGCGCTCGAGGCCTACGGCGCCGCGTACACCCTGCAGGAGATGCTGACGATCAAGTCCGACGACACGGTCGGACGCGTCAAGGCCTACGAGGCGATCGTCAAGGGCGAGAACATCGCCGAGCCCTCGATCCCGGAGTCCTTCAAGGTGCTGCTCAAGGAGATGCAGTCGCTCGCGCTCGACGTCCACGTCCTCTCGGACGAGGGCAAGGAGGTCGAGGTGCGCGAGGAGGACGACGAGCTCCTGCGGGCCGCCGAGGAGCTCGGGATCGACCTGACGCCCGGCTCGCTGCGCGCGGCGGCGCGCCAGCCGACTGCGGAGGAGCTCGAGGAGGGCGCGGAGCGGGTCGACGAGGACGGCGAGCTGAAGCTGCCGGTCGACGAGGCCCTCGGCGATCTCGCCGACGTCGAGGTCGCCCCCGCGACCGCGGCCAAGGAAGAGGCGGAGGAAGAAGCGGGCCCGCTCGGGGAGGCGGCCGACGTCGAGAGCGAAGAATGAGGAGCGCGATGCGTGTGTCTAGGGGCGTGCAGCGGAGCCGGTCTCGGGCCGGCTCGGCCTGGACGCGCCGGAATTCAGTGAAGGAGAACTTTTGATCGACATCAATGACTTCGACGCGATCCGAATCGGGCTCGCGTCGAGCAAGCAAATTCGCGACTGGTCGTCGGGCGAGGTCACGAAGCCCGAGACGATCAACTACCGCACGCTCAAGCCCGAGCGCGACGGTCTCTTCTGCGAGCGCATCTTCGGCCCGACGAAGGACTGGGAGTGCTACTGCGGCAAGTACAAGCGCGTCCGCTACAAGGGGATCATCTGCGAGCGCTGCGGCGTCGAGGTGACCCGGCAGAAGGTCCGCCGCGAGCGGATGGGCCACATCGACCTGGCGGCGCCGGTCTCCCACATCTGGTTCTTCAAGGGCGTTCCGAGCCGGATCGGCTACCTGCTCGATATCGCCCCGCGCGAGCTCGAGAAGGTTCTCTACTTCGCGGCTTCGATCGTCACCTCGGTCGACAACGAGGCACGCCAGAAGGACCTGAACGACCTCGAGGACAGGGTCAAGGCCGAGTCCGAGCAGATCTACGTCGACCGCGACGAGCAGCTGGCCGCGCTCGAGGACCGGCTGAAGCGCCGCCGTGAGTACTTCACCAAGGGCAAGGAGCGCAACTTCGACGAGGACGACGATTTCTGGGCGCGCGGCCTCTCGAACTGGGCCGAGGAGCAGGGCCTGCCCACGCTCGAGGAGGCGCGCGGTCTCGTCGGCGGCCTCTTCGTCGAGATCGCCCCCGAGATCACGACCGAGGACTCGAAGAAAATCCGCGAGCTCGTCCGCAACTCGGCGATCCGAGACGACCGCAAGCTGGCTCCGAAGGAGCTGGAGACGGTCGCCAACGTCGCGATCCAGATCCGGCAGGCGCTCGCGCCGCTGAACAAGCAGCTGGCCAAGGCGACCGGCTCCAAGAAGGGCGCCCTGACGAAGCACGTCAACCGGGTGCTCGACGGCCTGCTCGACAAGAAGGCCAAGGTCCACGAGGACGATCTGGAGCTCGTCGCCTCGATCGACGAGAAGCAGCTCGAGAAGGCGCGCGGGCTCGGCAAGGGACTCCTCCGCGAGACGCTCGAGAGCGCCGAGCCGACGGCGAGCGACGACGAGGTCCGGGAGCTCGTCGGCGACCTGTGCCTGCGTACGGACGGGAAGATCCAAAAGGAAGACTTCGACGCCCTCGTGCAGTGGGCCGTGAAGGTGCGGGAGATGTACCAGGACATCGAGTCCCGGCGCGCGGACACGCGCGAGGCCGCGGTCGACTCGGTGCGGCGGCTCGAGGAGACCTGGCAGCTCTTCAAGGAGCTCGAGCCGAAGCTGATCGTCAACGACGAGCAGCTCTTCCGCGAGCTCAAGGACCGCTTCGGTTCCCCCTACGGCTTCGGCGTCTACTTCGCCGGCGGCATGGGCGCGGAGGCGATCCGGGAGCTTCTGAAGGACCTCGATCTGAAGGCCGAGGCGAAGTCGCTGCGCGAGACGATCAAGATCTCGAAGGGGCAAAAGCAGCAGCGCGCGATCAAGCGCCTCAAGGTCGTCAGCGCCTTCGTCACCTCGGAGAACAAGCCCGAGTGGATGGTGCTCGAGGCGATCCCGGTGATCCCGCCGGAGCTGCGGCCGATGGTCCAGCTCGACGGTGGCCGGTTCGCGACGAGCGACCTCAACGACCTCTATCGCCGCGTGATCAACCGCAACAACCGGCTCAAGCGGCTGCTCGACTTGGGCGCGCCCGAGATCATCGTCAACAACGAGAAGCGGATGCTGCAGGAGGCCGTCGACGCGCTCTTCGACAACGGCCGCCGCGGCCGCGCGGTCACGGGACCGGGCAACCGGCCGCTCAAGTCGCTGAGCGACATGCTGAAGGGCAAGCAGGGGCGCTTCCGCCAGAACCTGCTCGGCAAGCGGGTCGACTACTCGGGGCGCTCGGTGATCGTCGCCGGGCCGAACCTGAAGCTGCACCAGTGCGGCCTGCCGAAGCTGATGGCGCTCGAGCTTTTCAAGCCGTTCATCATGAGCCGGCTCGTCGAGCGGAAGTCGGTCCAGAACATCAAGGCGGCCAAGAAGCACGTCGACTCGATGGTCCCGGAGGTCTGGGACGTGCTCGAGGAGGTAATCGCCGAGCATCCGGTGCTCCTGAACCGGGCGCCGACGCTCCACCGGCTCGGCATCCAGGCCTTCGAGCCCGTGCTCGTCGAGGGCAAGGCGATCCAGGTGCACCCGCTCGTCTGCCACGCCTTCAACGCCGACTTCGACGGCGACCAGATGGCGGTCCACCTGCCCCTGTCGGCCGAGGCCCAGGCCGAGGCCCGGATCCTGATGCTCTCCGCGAACAACATCCTCTCGCCCGCGCACGGGCGTCCGCTCGCGACCCCGACCCAGGACATGGTGCTCGGCGGCTACTACCTCACCTACTCCGAGCACGACCTGGACGCGCTCCAGGCCGAGCAGCTCGACCCGCGGCCGCGGCGCTTCGCCTCCCAGGAGGAGGTCGAGCGGGCTGTCGAGTCGAAGCAGATCAGCCTCCAGCAGCCGATCGAGTACCGCCGCGGCGAGGAGGTCATCCTGACGAGCGGCGGCCGCGTGATCTTCAACGCCGAGGTCGAGCGCACCCTGCGCGAGGCGATGGCGGAGGAGCGGGCCGATGCGCTCGACGAGCTGCCGTTCGTGAATACGACGCTCTCGAAGAAGGAGATGGACGCGGTCATCTCCGACCTCGCGGAGCGCTACGGCGCGCACGTGATCGCGGGCGTGCTCGACAAGGTGAAAGCGCTCGGGTTCAAGTACGCGACCGAGGCCGGGGTGACGATCTCCAAGAACGACATCGTGATCCCGCAGTCGAAGGAGGAGATCCTCGGCGGCTACGAGCAGCGGGTGGGCGAGGTGGAGGCGCTCTACGAGCGCGGCCTGATCACCGAAGAGGAGCGCCACGAGTCGATCGTCAACCTCTGGACCGAGGCGACCGAAGACGTCGCCGAGGCAATGCAGAAGAACCTGAACGAGCTGAACCCCATCTTCATGATGGCCAACTCGGGCGCCCGGGGCTCCTTCAAGCAGATCCGCCAGCTGGCCGGCATGCGCGGCCTGATGGCGAATCCGAAGGGCGAGATCATCGAGCGGCCGATCAAGGCCAACTTCATGGAGGGACTCTCGGTGCTCGAGTACTTCATCTCGACGCACGGCGCCCGCAAGGGTCTCGCGGACACGGCGCTTCGGACGGCGGATTCCGGCTACCTGACGCGCCGCCTGGTCGATGTCTCCCAGGACGTGATCATCCGCGAGGAAAACTGCAAGACCAAGGAGTTCATCGAGCTGCCGATCGAGGTGCCCGAGGGGCTGAACAAGAGCCTGCTCGGCCGAACGGTCGCCGAGGACGTCCACAAGCCGCTCGCCTCGGGCAAGCCGGGCAAGACCCTGCTCGCCGAGAAGGGGGCGCTCGTGACGATGCCGCTTCTCCGCGAGGTGCTCGACGGACTCGAGGAGGCGGCCCCGGGGGCGAGGCTGCCGGTTCGCTCGGTCTTGAAGTGCAAGAGCGAGTTCGGCGTCTGCCAGGCCTGCTACGGCGTCTTCCTCGCGACCGGCGGGATGTGCGAGATCGGCGACGCGGTCGGGATCATCGCCGCCCAGTCGATCGGCGAGCCCGGCACGCAGCTGACGATGCGGACGTTCCACACGGGCGGCGTCGCGGGCGCGGACATCACGCACGGACTGCCGCGCGTGGTCGAGATCTTCGAGGCGCGGAACCCGAAGGGCGCCGCGAAGCTCTCCGAGGTCGCGGGCACGGTCAAGATCGAGGACACCGATCGGGGGCCCAAGCTCTCGATCCTCGTCGAGGGCGACGAGGAGCCGGTCAGCTACCAGCTGCCCCGGCGAACGCGCGTGCTCGTCGCCGACGGCCAGGTGGTCGAGCCCGGCGACGCGCTGCACGAGGGCTCGCTCAACCCGGCCGATTTGCTGCGCCTGAAGGGCGACACCGCGATTGAGCTCTACCTCGTCCAGGAGGTGCAGAAGGTCTACAAGTCACAGGGCGTCGACATCCACGACAAGCACATCGAGCTGATCGTCCGCCAGATGCTGAAGAAGGTGCGGGTCGAGAGCGCCGGTGACACCGACCTCCTGCCCGGCCAACTCGTCGACAAGGTCGTCCTGGATCGCGAGAACCAGCGCATGAAGAAGGAGAAGAAGGAGCAGGCGACCTGGGAGCCGCTGATCCTCGGGATCACGAAGGCCTCGCTCGCGACCGAGTCCTTCCTCTCGGCCGCCTCCTTCCAGGAGACGACCAAGGTGCTGACGGACGCCTCGATCGAAGGCAAGGTCGACCGCCTGCTCGGCCTGAAGGAGAACGTGATCATCGGCAAGCTGATCCCCGCGGCGACCGGTCTCAAGCGCTACCGCACGATCGAGATCAGCCCCGCGGACGGGCTGCCGGCCGAGACGTACGAGCGCGAGGCGCTGCTCGCCGCCCTGCAGGAGATCGGTGACGGCGGCGGCGACGGTGCCAGCCTCGCCAACCTGGGGCTCGACTTCGGCGGCGCGCCCGAGTTCGAGGAGAACGCGCCGAAGGAAGCCGAAGAAGCAGAGGAGTAGCGAGTCGGGCGCCGCTCCGAAAAGGGGCGGCGCCCGTTCGTGCTACATAGGTGGGGGCGTGAAACGGGTCACACTCCTGCTCGTCCTCGCGGCTGCCGGGCTGACGGCGTCCGGGAGGATGCCCGCGCCCTCGAGCGCGGCCAAGAGCGATGCCTGTGCGCTGCCCGCTTCGACTCCGGTCTGGATCGACTTCGCGGACGGCTCGGTCCCCTTCTGGCAGGAGTTCGCCCAGCCCGGGGTCGTCGCGGCCGCCAGCAACTTCATCTTCCCGCCCCAGCTTCGGGCCCGCGGAGCGAAGACCGTCTACTGGGACATGAACCTGCGGAACCGGGTCGGCACCCCGAACGAGCCCGCCGACCCGGGTGTGGTCGTGCAGCGGGCCAACCGGCTCTACACCTACGCGGCGATGTCGATGGGCTGCGCCCAGCCGGTGATGGCCGAGAACGAGCTGTTCGGCGCCGGCACGCTCACGCCCTGGAGCGCCAGCAACACGCAGTACCGCGCGGACGTGCTCCTGTTCCTGCAGACGCTCGCCGCCCGCGGTGCCAAGCCGGCGCTGCTCGTCAACAGCACCCCGTTCACGGGCGGTGACGCGGCCGACTGGTGGCGCCAGGTCTCCCAGGTGGCCCAGATCGTCCGCGAGGCCTACTTCCCGGCGCCCGCGATCTACAAGCTCGGCGTGATCCTGGGCAGCCGGACGGTGCGCCAGATGTTCCGCGCCGGCGCCGAGGATTTCATCTCGATCGGCATCCCGCCGGCGAAGCTCGGCCTGATGCTCGGCTTCCAAACGACGCCGGGCTTCGGGGGCCGCGAGCGCCTGCAGCCGGCGAGCGCCTGGTTCGAGGTCACGAAGCTACAGACGCTGGCGGCCCAGACGGTCGCCCGCGAGCTGCACCTCGCCACGCTCTGGTCCTGGGGCTGGGGCGTCTGGAGCGTGCCCGAGTCCGATCCCGACAAGCCGGCGGCCGCCTGCGTCTACCTCTGGACCCGTGATCCCCGGCTCTGCAACGCGCCCGCGCTCCTTGGCCCCTCCTTCGATGCCTCGCGGACCGAGGGACAGCTGCTTCTCCCGAGCGGGAGCCGCTGCACCGTGTATGGGCATCCGGTCCGCTGGGACGTCGCCGCCTCGATCTCCGCCGTCACGCAGGATCCGCAGTCGGCCTTCACGGCCGCGTACACGCGCGCCGTCGCGAGCTCGTTCGCACACATCTCCACCCGCTCGCTTTTGAGCGCGGAGCAGGCGGTGATCGCGCTGCACTTCCGCGGCAGCCGGGCCGCCTACACCGCCGCGCTCGCCCGCGACCACGCCTCGGTCGGGATGGCCCGCGGCGTGATCGGCGATGAGCTGCGGCGCTCGCTGATCCAGTCCAGGCTCAGCGTCGCCGGCCCCTCCGCCTCGCAGATTCAGTCCTACTACGACACCTATGCGGCCGCGCCGGTGCGGCTCGTCCAGGTCAAGCCGGCCGCCCCCTGGCTCGAGAACTCGAAGCGCGGCTTCGCGCTCGGCGCGATCGCGCCGCCCCAGGTCTTCGGGCTCGCCACCGGGCAGCAGGCGAGCGTGCGGACGATGACCGGCAGCTACAAGGTCAGGGCGCTCGGGCCGACGCTCTCGCTCGCCGAGCTGCCGCTGGCCGTGGCCGCGAAGCCGATCGCGACCGCCCTCGTCGCCCTGGCGCGAGACGGCGCCTACCAAAACTGGCTGCTCGACCGCGAGCAGACCGCCCTCAACCAGACGCTCTGCTGGCGCGACCAGCTGCCGGCGGTCGAGGTCGTGCCGCTGACCGACTACCTGCCCTACCTCGCGCTCGACTCCGGCTCCGCCGCCTCGAGCAGCGGGCTCGGCGCCCGCCGCTAGGCCGGAGCGTTCGAGGCGACGACCTGGGCCTTGCCGTGCTCCTTGGCACGGTAGAGCGCCTCGTCAGCGCGCTCGAAAAAGGCGGTCGGATCGTCCTCGGCCTTGAGCTCGGCGACCCCGGCCGAGAAGGAGAGTCGACCCGCCTGGCCGATCGGGCGCGCGGAGAGCGCCCCCTGTAGGCGCCGGTAGAGCTGATCCGCGTCGGCGAGCGTCGACTCCGGCAGGATGACCGCGAACTCGTCGCCACCGACCCGGCAGGCGATGTCGGCCGACCGGACGACGTCCCGGATTCGCTCCGCGGACTCGGCGATCACCGCGTCCCCGCTCAGGTGACCGATCCGGTCGTTGACCGCCTTGAAGTCGTCCAGGTCGAAGACGATCAGGGCCAGGCGCCGGCCGTAGCGGTGGGCGCGCGAGACCTCGCGCGCAAGCGTCTCGTGGAAGTAGCGCCGGTTGTGGAGGCCGGTGAGGGCGTCGAGGTCGGCCAGCTGGCGCGCTTCCCGGAAGCGCTTGGCGTTCTCGATCGCCGGCCCGGCGCGTAGGGCGAGCTCCTCGAGCTCCCGCACCTCGGCCTCGTTCCAGGTGTGCGAGCGCGAGCGGGAGAAGACGGCGATGAAGCCGATCGGCCCGCTCTCGGTCTGGATTGGGACGGCCAGCCCGGAATGGATCAGGTCGCTGTCGTCGCTCGAGACCATCTCGGCCGGGTACTGGTAGACGAGCGAGATCGAGCGGGCCTCGGCGCCGCCGGGCGGCCCAGCGATCGCCTGGCGCTGCGCCTCCTCGGTCGAGAGGCCGAGCGTGGCGACGATCGGCGCCTCGCCGCCGTCATCGAGGCGCGCGAGCGCGGCGTCGACCCCGGGCATCGCCCCCGCCGCATCGAGCGTCCGCGTCAGCACCTCATCGAGATCGATCGTGCCGGCGAGTTCGCCGAGCATCCTGTTTCGCCGCCCCTCTTCCTGCGCCAGCTCGAGCGCCTCCGACAGCTCGGAGACCATCGACTCCATCCGCGTGTTCATGTCGGCGACGAGCTCGGCCAGGCGATCGTCGGTGCCCGCGTCCCGGCCGGCGCCCCGGACGAGCCAAAGGACGAGCAAGAGCAGAACGAGCGCCGCAACCGCGGCACCAACGGACACGACGAGCGTCGTCACACCGAGCCAAACCACCGATTCATCCCTCCAGCAAGATCCCCGATCCCCGCTCTATGCCGCAGTGAGCGAGCTCGGACTCACTGTAATTCCCGAAGCGCTCCCTGACTATAGTTCGAAAACCATAAAATAGCTGGGCCGAAACCGGCCTCGCGGGCCAGAAACAGCTGGAGCAAAGCGGGTTTGCGCCGTTTGACGGGCGCCGGAGGCTTGCGCTACCATGCACAGTCGGTTGGCAGGGGACCCATCCCCTGGCCAGCCTTTGTTGTGTCGGAAGCCCTCTCCTGGAGTCCCTAGAGCCGTATGCCAACCGTAAATCAACTCGTGCGCAAGGGTCGGGTCGCCCCCAAGGCGAAGATGAAGACCCCTGCTCTGCGGGGCGCGCCCCAGAAGCGCGGCGTCTGCACGCGCGTCTACACGACGACACCGAAGAAGCCGAACTCGGCGCTGCGCAAGGTGGCCCGCGTGCGCCTGACGAACGGGATGGAGGTCGGCGCCTACATCCCGGGCGAGGGACACAACCTGCAGGAGCACTCGGTCGTCCTGATCCGCGGCGGGCGCGTCAAGGACCTGCCCGGCTTCCGCTACAAGGTGATCCGGGGCGGCCTCGATGCCGCCGGCGTCGGCGACCGGCGCCAGGGGCGCTCCAAGTACGGCGCCAAGCGGGGTAGCTAGTGCCCAGGCGCGCAGAGATTCCGGTTCGCGAGCTGCCGCCGGACCCAGTCCACAACTCGCGGCTCGTCACGCAGGTGATCAACCGCGTGATGACGCGCGGCAAGAAGAGCACGGCCGAGCAGATCGTCTACGCGGCCCTGCACCGGGTCGGCGAGCAGACAGGCAAGCCTCCGGTCGAGGTGCTCGAGCAGGCGGTCAAGACGATCACACCGGTGCTCGAGGTCCGCTCGCGCCGCGTCGGCGGCGCCAATTACCAGGTGCCGGTCGAGGTGCCCCAGCGCCGGGCGCGCACGCTCGCCGTGCGCTGGCTCGTCACCTTCTCGCGCAGCCGGCGCGAGAAGCAGATGGAGGAGAAGCTCGCGGGCGAGATCCTCGATGCGCTCAACCAGCAGGGTAACGCCTTCAAGCGCAAGGACGACCTCTACCGGATGGCGCAGGCCAACAAGGCCTTCGCCCACTACAGGTGGTAGGCGGATGAGCACGCAGCAGACGGCGGCGAGAGGCGGGGCGATCGCGCTCGACCGCGTCCGGAACATCGGGATCATGGCCCACATCGACGCGGGCAAGACGACGACGACCGAGCGGATCCTCTACTACACCGGCCGCACCCACAAGATGGGCGAGGTGCACGAGGGCGCCGCGGTGATGGACTGGATGACGCAGGAGCAGGAGCGCGGGATCACGATCACCTCGGCCGCCACGACCGCGTTCTGGCGCGACTACCGCGTGAACATTATCGATACGCCCGGGCACGTGGACTTCACCGTCGAAGTCGAGCGTTCGCTGCGGGTGCTCGACGGGGCCGTCGCCGTGTTCGACGCGGTGGCGGGCGTGGAGCCGCAGTCCGAGACGGTCTGGCGCCAGGCCGATCGCTACCGGGTGCCGCGGATCGCCTTCATCAACAAGATGGACCGAACCGGTGCCGACTTCTTCGCCTCGGTGCAGTCGATGGTCGACCGGCTCGGGGCCCGGCCGGTGCCGGTGCAGCTGCCGCTCGGCCAGGAGGAGCACTTCCGGGGCGTGATCGACCTCGTCGAGATGCGGGCGCTCGTCTACCAGGACGAGCTCGGCACGAACTACGAGGTCGAGGAGATTCCGGCCGAGCTGGCCGAGCAGGCCCAGGAGTACCACCACCAGCTGATCGACTCGGTCGCAGACCACGACGACGAGCTGATGGAGACCTACCTCCTGGACGAGGAGTCGGTCACCCCCGAGATGCTGAAGCGCGCTCTGCGCAAGGCCACGCTCGACATCACGGTGACGCCGGTCCTCGGTGGCTCCGCGTTCAAGAACAAGGGCGTCCAGCCGCTGCTCGACGCGGTCGTCGACTACCTGCCGAGCCCGCTCGACGTGCCGCCCGTGCACGGGGTCGACCCGCGCACGGAGCACGAGCTCTCGCGCCGGCCGGCGCTCGACGAGCCCTTCTCCGCCCTGGCCTTCAAGGTGATGTCCGATCCCTACGTCGGGAAGCTGACCTACCTGCGCGTCTACTCCGGACAGCTCCACGCGGGCGACCGCATGCTGAACACGACGACCGGCAAGACCGAGCGCGTCAGCCGGATCCTGCAGATGCACGCGAACCACCGCGAGGAGCGAGCCCACCTGATGGCGGGCGAGATCGCGGCGCTCGTCGGGCTCAAGCAGACGACGACCGGCGACACGCTCGCCACCGACACGGCGCCCATCCGGCTCGAGTCAATCGAGTTCCCCGAGCCGGTGATCTCGGTCGCGATCGAGCCGAAGACGAAGGGCGACCAGGACAAGCTCGGCGCCGGCCTGCAGCGGCTGGCCGAGGAAGATCCCACCTTCCGCGTCCGCAGCGACGAGGAGACCGGGCAGACGCTGATCTCAGGGATGGGCGAGCTGCACCTCGAGATCATCGTCGACCGCCTGACGCGCGAGTTCAACATCGACGCCAACGTCGGCCGGCCCCAGGTCGCCTACCGGGAGACGATCGGCAAGCCGGTCGAGAAGGTCGAAGGCCGCTTCGTCCGCCAGACGGGGGGCCGCGGCCAGTACGGCCACGCCGTGATCAACATGCAGCCGCTCGACCCCGGCGACGGGTACGAGTTCGTCGACAAGATCACCGGCGGCGCGATCCCGAAGGAGTACATCTCCTCGGTCGACCTCGGGATCCAGGAGGCGATGGAGTCGGGCATGCTCTCGGGCTTCCCGGTCGTCGACATCCGGGTCGAGCTGATTGACGGCTCCTACCACGAGGTCGACTCGAGCGAGATGGCCTTCAAGATCGCGGGCTCGATGGCCTTCAAGCAGGCGGAGCAGCGCGCGAAGCCGAAGCTGCTCGAACCCGTGATGGCCGTGGAGGTCGTGACGCCCGAGGAGTACCTGGGCGACGTGATGGGCGACCTGAACTCGCGGCGCGGCCGCGTCGAGGGCCTGGAGCCGCGCGGCAACGCCCAGGCGATCAAGGCCCGCGTCCCGCTTGCAACCATGTTCGGCTACGCCACCGACCTGCGCTCGACGACGCAGGGGCGAGCCACGTTCACGATGCAGTTCGATCGCTACGAGGAAGTTCCTCAGTCGATCGCAGGCGAGCTCGTCGACTCGACCCCCTGAACCAGGCAGACCAACCGGAGGAGTAGATGTCCAAGCAGAAGTTCGAACGCAACAAGCCGCATCTGAACGTCGGCACGATCGGCCACATCGATCACGGCAAGACGACGCTGACCGCGGCGATCTCGAAGGTGCTCGCAGAGCAGGGCGTCTCGAACACCGAGGTCCGTGACTTCAACTCGATCGACAACGCGCCCGAGGAGCGCCAGCGCGGGATCACGATCAACACCTCGCACGTCGAGTACGAGACCGAGAACCGCCACTACGCCCACGTCGACTGCCCGGGCCACGCCGACTACATCAAGAACATGATCACCGGCGCCGCCCAGATGGACGGCGCGATCCTCGTTGTCTCGGCCGCCGACGGGCCGATGCCCCAGACCCGCGAGCACATCCTGCTCGCCCGCCAGGTCGAGGTCCCCTCGATCGTGGTCGCCTTGAATAAGGCCGACATGGTCGACGATCCCGAGCTGCTCGAGCTCGTCGAGATCGAGGTGCGCGAGCTCCTGACGAGTTACGAGTTTCCCGGCGACGAGATCCCAGTCGTCCAGGTCTCGGCGCTGAAGGCGCTCGAGGGCGATCCCGAGTGGACGCCAAAGATCCTCGAGCTGATGGAGCAGGTCGACTCCTACATCCCGGAGCCGATCCGCGACACGGACAAGCCGTTCCTGATGCCGATCGAGGACGTGTTCACGATCACCGGCCGCGGCACCGTCGTCACGGGCCGGATCGAGCAGGGAACGATTAACTCGGGCGACACGGTCGAGATCGTCGGCATCCACCCGGAGATCGCGAGCACGGTCGTCACCGGCCTGGAGATGTTCAACAAGACGCTCGACTTCGCCCAGGCGGGCGACAACGCCGGCGTGCTGCTGCGCGGGACGAAGCGCGAGGAGGTCGAGCGCGGCCAGGTGTTGGCGAAGCCGAAGTCGATCACGCCCCACACGCAGTTCAAGGCCGAGGTGTACGTGCTCTCGAAGGACGAGGGCGGGCGGCACACGCCGTTCTTCAACAACTACCGGCCGCAGTTCTACTTCCGCACGACGGACGTGACCGGCTCGATCAAGCTCCCGGAGGGCCAGGAGATGGTGATGCCGGGCGACAACACGAATATGGAGATCGAGCTGATCCAGCCGATCGCGATGGACCAGGGGCTCAGGTTCGCAATCCGCGAGGGTGGCCGGACCGTGGGTGCCGGGGTCGTGACGGAGATCAGCAAGTAGCCAGTTGGCGCAGAAGATCCGCATCCGCCTGAAGGGGTACGACCACACCCAGCTCGACCGCTCGGCGCAGTCGATCGTCGAGACGGCGCAGCGAACCGGTGCCACGATCACCGGTCCCGTCCCCCTGCCGACGGAGAAGAACGTCTACACCGTGATCCGCAGCCCCTTCAAGGACAAGGACTCGCGCGAGGCGTTCGAGATCCGCACCCACAAGCGACTGATCGACATCCATTCGCCCACCCCGAAAACGGTCGACTCGCTGATGCGGCTCGACCTGCCAGCGGGCATCGACATCGAGATCAAGCTCTGACCATGAAGGGGATCCTCGGCAGAAAGCTCGGCATGACCCAGGTCTTCGACGAGGAGACCGGCCGCGTCACGCCGGTGACCGTGATCGAGGCGGGGCCGTGCCCGGTCGTCTCCGTCAAGACGGCGGCGATCGACGGCTACGACGCCGTCCAGGTCGCCTTCGGGCCGACCGAGGAGGAGCGGCTCTCGAAGCCCGCCCTCGGGCACCTGCGGCGAAACGAGGTCGGCCCGCACAGGCACCTCGTCGAGCTGCGCGGCTTGACGGAGGCGACGATCGGCGAGACGGTCACGGTCGAGAGCTTCGAGCCGGGCGACCGGATCAAGGTCTCCGGGATCTCGATCGGCAAGGGCTTCGCCGGCACGATCAAGCGCCACAACTTCAGCCGGGGCCCGACGAGCCACGGCTCGCACAACATCCGCAAGCCGGGCTCGGTCGGCGCCTCGGCGACGCCCTCGCGCGTGTTCAAGGGGATCAAGATGGCCGGCCGCCTGGGCGGCAAGCGGGTGACGCAGGTCGGGCTGACCGTGCACTCGGTCGACCCGGCCCAGAACCTGCTTCTCGTTCAGGGCGCCGTGCCCGGGCCGAAGAACGGCCTCGTCGAGGTTCGCGAAGAGGTGAAGCGTGGCCGCGCCTAAGGCTCCCCTGCTCGACGGGGACGGCGCCCGCGCGAAGGACCTGACTCTCGACGAGTCGGTGTTCGGCGGCGAGGTGAAGCCCCACCTCGTCCACGAGGCGGTGCGCGCGGAGCTCAACTCCGCCCGCGCCGGCACGCGCGGCGCCAAGAGCCGCGGCCTCGTCGCCGGGGGCCGCTCCAAGCCCTGGCGCCAGAAGGGCACCGGCCGTGCCCGCGCCGGCACGAGCCGGGCGCCCCACTGGACCGGGGGCGGCGTCGCCTTCGCGCCGACGATGCGGAGCTTCGGCGGCAAGGTGAACCGCAAGGAGAGGAAGGCGGCGTTTCGGGCAGCCCTGTCCGCGCACGCCGGCGAGAGCACCCTCGGCGTGCTCGCGGACGACTCGTTCGACGAGCCTTCCACGAGGGATGCCGCCGCGTTCGTCGAGGCCTGGGGCAAACAGCTGCCGCTCGTCGTCGTCGTGCAGCCGGAGCAAACGACGATCGAGCGTTCGTTCCGCAACCTCGAGGGCGTACTCGTCGTCGGCCCGGCGGAGGTCGAGGTCGGCGCGCTCGTCTGGGCCCGCTCGCTACTCGTCAGCGAGGCCGCCCTGGAGCTCGTGCGGGGGAGGGCTTCGTCATGAGCCTGCATCCGAACGAGGTCCTACTCGCTCCGGTCGTCTCGGAGAAGAGCTACGAGCAGATCGAAGCCGGCCACAAGTACTCCTTCCGCGTCCACCCGGACGCGCACAAGACCCAGATCCGCCAGGCCGTGGAGGAGCTCTTCGGCGTCCACGTCCAGAGCGTCAACGTGATCCAGGTGCGCTCGAAGCCGAAGCGCCGCGGCCTCTCGCGCGGGCGCAAGCCCGGCTGGAAGAAGGCGATCGTCAAGATCGGCGCCGGCGAGTCGATCGAGATCTTCGAGGGGGCTCAGGCCTAGGCCCGTGGCGATCCGACGCTACAAGCCGACCTCGCCGGGACGGCGCTTCATGTCGGTCTCCTCGTTCGAGGAGCTGACGAGAAGTGAACCCGAGAAGACGCTGACCGGCCCGCTGAAGAAGAGCGGCGGACGCAATGCGCACGGCCGGATCACCCGGCGCCACCAGGGCGGCGGGCACAAGCGGCGCTACCGCCAGGTCGACTTCAAGCGCGTCAAGGACGGAATTCCGGCGAAGGTGGCCGCGATCGAGTACGACCCCAACCGCTCGGCGCGGATCGCGCTCCTCCACTACGCCGACGGCGCCAAGGCCTACATCCTCGCGCCAGCCAGGCTGCGGGTGGGTGCCGTCGTCGAGTCTGGCCCGAACGCCGATATCAAGCCGGGCAACGCGCTGCCGCTCACGAACATCCCCACGGGCACGCTCGTCCACAACGTCGAGCTGAAGCCCGGCCAGGGCGGGAAGATGGCGCGCTCCGCCGGCTCCGGCGTGCAGCTCGTCGCCAAGGATGAGGGGTACGGCGTCCTACGCCTGCCCTCAGGCGAGATGCGGCGTGTCGCGCTCACCTGCCGCGCGACGGTCGGCCAGGTCGGCAACGTCGACCACGAGAACGTGACCGGCGGCAAGGCGGGCCGCAGCCGCTGGCGCGGCAAGCGCCCGACGGTGCGCGGCTCGGCGATGAACCCGGTCGACCATCCGCACGGCGGCGGCGAGGGCAAGTCGAAGGGCGGCCGCCATCCCGTCACGCCCTGGGGCGTGCCGACGCTCGGCAAGCGCACCCGCCGAAAACACAAGGATTCCGACACGTTGATCGTCCGCGCGAGACGAAGGGGCAAGGACAAGCGATGAGCCGATCGAGCAAGAAGGGCCCGTTCGTCGAGGAGCGGCTGCTCGGCCGGATCTCCTCGCTGAACGACTCGGGCAGCAAGCAGATGATCCGCACCTGGTCGCGGGCCTCGACGATCTTCCCGGAGATGGTCGGGCACACGATCGCAGTCCACGACGGCCGCAAGCACGTCCCCGTCTTCGTGACCGAGCAAATGGTCGGACACAAGCTGGGCGAGTTCGCCCCCACGCGCACCTTCCGCGGGCATTCCGGCGACCGCAAGACGGAGGTCAAGAGGGCCTAATGGCCGCGCGCGAGGCACAAGAGGTCAGGGCCGTGGCCAAGTGGGTGCGGATGTCGCCGCGCAAGGCGCGCGTCGTCGCGGAGCACATCCGCGGGCGCAGCGTGCCCGAGGCGAGGACCGTGCTCGCCTTCACGCAGCGGGCCGCCGCACGGGAGATCGAGAAGGTGCTGCGCTCGGCGATCGCCAATGCGGAGGCGAACCACGGCCTGCTCGGCGACAGCCTCGTCGTCTCCGCCGCCTACGTCGACGAGGGACCAGTGATGAAGCGCTGGCGCGCACGCGCACGCGGGCGGGTGGCCCGGATCAAGAAGCCGACCTGCCACATCACGGTCAAGCTCGTCCCCGGCCCCGAGACGGCGCGCGTTCCCGCCCCCGAGCCGCCGGCCCCCCGGCCCGCCGTTGAGACCGAGACGTCCTCGGCCGCCGGCGGCGAGCAGGAGGGCCCGACACAGGCCGAGCCGAAAGCGAAGGCCGCGGAGAAGCCGAGGTCGAAGCCGCGAGCACCCCGCAAGAAACCAGAGGAGAGCGAGAGCTAATGGGTCAGAAGGTCCATCCCGGCGGGATGCGCGTCGGCGTCATCCACGACTGGAAGTCGAACTGGTACACGGGCAACAAGGACTTCGCGGACTACCTGCAGGAGGACGTGAAGATCCGCGCCCACATCTACACCAAGCTTTCGCACGCGGGGCTGTCCGACATCCTGATCCGCAAGGACGCGCAGCGGATCACGATCGACATCTACACGGCGAGGCCCGGAATCGTGATCGGCAAGTCGGGCGTCGAGGTCGACGCCCTGCGCAAGGACATCCACGGCATGACGAACAAGGCCGTGCACATCAACATCAACGAGATCAAGCGCCCCGAGCTCGACGCCAAGCTCGTCGCGCAGTCGATCGCGGAGCAGCTCGAAAACCGGGTCAGCTTTCGGCGCGCGATGAAGCGCT
Source organism: Gaiellaceae bacterium (assembly GCA_036378475.1). Taxonomy (GTDB): domain Bacteria; phylum Actinomycetota; class Thermoleophilia; order Gaiellales; family Gaiellaceae; genus 13-2-20CM-68-14. The sequence goes on along the minus strand of DASUWJ010000071.1, from coordinate 3,343 downwards.
CGCTCGCCTCGGCGATCCGCTCGGGAGCCCACGGCGTCAAGGTGATGTGCGGGGGGCGGCTCGGCGGCGGCGAGATGAGCCGCTCGGAGAGCTACTCGGAAGGCCGGGTGCCGCTGCACACGATCCGCGCCGACATCGACTACGGCTTCGCCGAGGCGAAGACGACGACCGGCCGGATCGGAGTCAAGGTCTGGATCAACAAGGGCGAGATCATGCCCTCGGGCTACGAGAGCGCGGCCCAGCAAAAGGACGCGCGTCTCGGCGACCAGGACCAGGCGCGCCGCAAGGGCGGCCGCACCGAGGGTCTGGGCGCCAGCCGTGAGGGCGGCCGCGGCCGCGGTGCCGACCGGGAGGGTCTCGGCCCGGTCCGCCAGCGGCGCCCTCGCCGCGGCGGTCAGGGGCGTCCACGCCAGCAGCGAGCGGCGCCCGCGGAGACCGTCGAGCAGCCCCGCACGGATGAGCAGGGCGTCTCGGCCGGGGGCCGCGAGCAGCCGGTGATCGAGCCACCGGTCGAGGCGACGCCGGCCGCGATCACCGACTCGCCCGAGGAGACGACGCAGAAGAAGGCGCCGGAGAAGCCGGCGAAGCCCGACCGAAAGGCCGACGAGCCGGCGGACCAGAAGGCCTCGGCCAGGAGCTCGAGCGCCAGGGCGACGGCGAGCCGGGGGGCGAAGCCGAAGGCCGCGCCGGCGAAGCCGAGAGCGAGAGCCGCGAAGCCGCCTGCGAAGGAAACGCCCAAGCAGAAGGACAGCGAGTAGCCGATGCTGCTGCCGAAGAAGACGAAGTTTCGCAAGTACCAGCGCGGCCGCCGGGCGGGCTTCGCGAAGGGTCAGACGAGCGTCCAGGCCGGTGACTACGGCCTGAAGGCGCTCGAGACCGGCTGGGTCACGAACCGCCAGATCGAAGCCGCGCGGATCGCGATGACGCGCAAGATCCGCCGTGGCGGCAAGGTCTGGATCAACGTCTTCCCCGACAAGCCGGTGACGCAAAAGCCGGCCGAGACGCGGATGGGCTCCGGCAAGGGGGCACCCGAGCACTGGGTCGCGGTCGTCAAGCCCGGCCGGGTGATGTTCGAACTGGCGGGCGTGCCCGAGCCGCTTGCCAAGGAGGCGCTCCGGCTGGCCGGCCGGAAGCTGCCGCTGAAGACTCGAGTTGTGAAGCGGGAGGCTGATCTGTTTGCGAGCTAGAGATCTGCGAGACCTGACGGACGACGAGTTGGAGCATCAGCTGGCCGAGCGGCGCCAGGAGCTCTTCAACCTGCGCTTCCAGGGCGCAACCGGCGCGCTCGAGAACACGGCGCGGCTGAAACTGGCCAAGCGCGAGATCGCGCGGATCCTGACCGTCCGCACCGAGCGAGAAGCGAATGCGAATCGGGTCACGAATGGCTGACCAGAAGCGAAACGAAGAGACAGAGGCGAACGAGGCCGAGTCCGGCGAACAGGCCGGCCAGACGGTCTCGGCCCCCGAGGGCCCGGTCGCGCCCGCTGCGGAGTTCGGGGAAGCGGGTGAAGAGTCCCCCGTGGTCGAGCAGCCGGCCGCAGGCGAGCTGGCGGAGGAGCCGGCGGCCGAGGAGCCTGCGGCGGAGGCGCCGCCGGCCGAGCCTGCCGGCGAGCCTCCGGCCGCGATGGCCGAGGAGCCTGCCGCCGGGGAGCAGCCGGGCGGAGCGCCCGAGTCCGAGCCCGAGGGCGGAGCCGAGCCGGAAGCCTCGGCCGAGGACTCTCCTGCGCCGGGCGCCGGGGAGGAAGCGCCTGCCGTCTCGCCGGAGCCTGAACGGAAGCGGAAGCCGAAGCGGCTGCCACGAGCCCAGCGGCACCGGCACTCGAAGCCGAAACGGGAGCGCCCCGGTGAGCGCAAGCCGATCGCACGCCTACCGAAGCCGGAGCGTCCGCGCGGCCGCAGCCAGGAGCGCCGCGGGATCGTCGTCTCGAGCGCGATGGACAAGACGATCGTCGTTCGCGTCGATGCCGTGAAGGCGCATCCGAAGTACAAGAAGGTCGTTCGGCGCTCGACCAAGTTCCACGCGCACGACGAGGCAAACCAGGCCAAGGTCGGCGACGTGGTCCGGATCGTCGAGACCCGGCCGCTCTCGAAGACGAAGAGCTGGCGCCTGCTCGAGATCGTCGAGGTCGCCCGGTGATCCAGCAGGAATCACGGCTGCGGGTCGCCGACAACACCGGCGCCCGGGAGATCCTCTGCATCCGCGTCAAAGGCGGTTCGAAGCGCCGCTACGCCCGTGTGGGCGACATCATCACGGCCACCGTCAAGACGGCGACGCCGCAGGGCGCGATCAAGAAGGGCGAGGTCGTCCAGGCAGTGGTCGTGCGCACGCGCAAGCCCTACGGCCGCGACGACGGCACGTCGATCGCCTTCGACGAGAACGCGGCGGTGATCATCGACAGCGCGAACAATCCACGCGGCACGCGCATCTTCGGACCGGTCGCCCGCGAGCTGCGCGAGAAGAACTTCATGAAGATCGTCTCACTCGCGCCGGAGGTGTTGTGATGGCCGGAAAGCTCAGGGTCCGCAAGGGCGACCTCGTGCACATGATCAAGGGCAAGGACCGCGGCAAGCAGGGGCGGGTGATCGACGCGCGCCCGGCCGAGCGGCGGGTCGTCGTCGAGAACCTGAACGTCGTCAAGCGCCACACCCGGCCGCGGCCGCTGCGCGACTCCAGCCGCATGGGCGGGGCGCAGATGACCCCGGGCGGCGTGATCGAGAAGGCCGCTCCGGTGCCGGTCGCCAACGTGATGGTCGTCTGTCCAACCTGCAACCGGCCGACCCGGATCGGGATGAAGGCCAAGGACGTCAAGGACCGCCGCCTGCACGTGCGTGTCTGCAAGCGCGCCGATTGCGGCGAGGAGATCGACAAGTGAGGGCGAGAAACGGCTACGCACCCCGGCTGAAGGAGCGCTACGAGCAGGAGCTGCGTGCTCGCCTGCAGGAGGAGCTCGGGCTCTCCTCGCCGATGGACGTGCCGCGCCTGCGGAAGATCACGCTCAACATGGGCGTCGGCGAGGCCAAGACTGAGGCGAAGGTGCTCGACAACGCCGTCGAGCAGCTGACCACGATCGCGGGCCAGCGCGCGCAGGTTCGCCGCGCCCGCAAGTCGGTCGCGAGCTTCAAGCTGCGGGAGGGGATGCCGGTGGGCGTCCGCGTGACGCTCCGTGGTGCCCGCATGTGGGAGTTCCTCGACCGACTGATCTCGATCGCCCTGCCGCGAATCCGGGACTTCCGCGGCCTGAGCCCGCGTTCCTTCGATGGCCGCGGCAACTACTCGCTCGGCGTCCGCGAGCAGATCATCTTCCCCGAGGTCGACTACGACGCGATCGACCAGGTGCGGGGC
>DASUWJ010000070.1:0-12510 GCA_036378475.1 Gaiellaceae bacterium | reverse complement strand
CTTCCCCTCCATCGTCATGGGGCTTGCGTCGGAGTCGTAAACGGCGTCGGCCTGGACCAGCCCGAAGTCGAGCAGCTTGGCGACGTCGCCGACCCCCTCGCGGCAGCCGACGAAGATGTTCCGCGGCTTCACGTCGCGGTGGACAAGCCCCTGCTCGTGGGCGAAGGCCAGTCCGCCCGCGACCTGGAGGGTGAGCCCCACCGCCTCGGAGACCGGCAGGGCGCCCTCGCGATCCAGAAGCTCCCTCAGGTTGAGGCCGTCGACGTACTCGAAGACGATGAACTGGCGGCCGTCCTGCTCGCCCCGGTCGATCACGGTGACGATGTTCGGGTGCGCCAGCTGGGCAACGGCGCGCGCCTCGCGCCGGAACCGCTCCACGTAGTCCTCGTCTCGTGTGAACTGCTCGTGCAGGATCTTCAGCGCCACGCTGCGCTCGAGCAGGCGGTCGTGGGCGCGGTAGACGCCCGACATGCCACCGCTGCCGACGAGCTCCTCGAGCTCGTAGCGGTCCCCGATCAGGTCCCCGACCACGACTCTCAGCGTAGCCGGGTGTACCGAGGCGGTCTTAGAGCGTCGTCTCCAGTGCGTCCTCCCAGACCGCCAGGGCCTCGTCGAGCTCGGCGTCGGAGAGAACGAGCGGGGCGAGCACGCGAATGCAGTTCGAGTAGATGCCGGACTTCAAAAGCAGCAGCCCTCGTGCCGCGGCCGCCTCGACGACCGCCGTCGCCAGCTCGGTGCCGGGCTCCTTGCTCGAGGGATCGAGGACGAGCTCGAGCGCGAGCATCGCCCCGAGCCCGCGCACGTCGCCGATCTGCGGCCAGCGCTCCTGCCAGCCCTCCATCCGGGCCCGGATCGTCTCGCCGAGCTGGAGGGCGCGATCACAGACGCCCTCCTGCTCGAAGATCTCGAGCACGGCGAGCGCCGCCGCCTGGGCGACCGGGTTGCCGACGTAGGTGCCGCCGATCGCCGAGTCGGCGGGCGCATCCATGATCTCCGCCTTGCCGATCACGCCGGACAGGGGCAGCCCCGCGGCGATCGACTTTGCCACCGTGAGCAGGTCGGGTTCGATCCCGTAGTGCTCGGTCGCGAACAACCTGCCCGTCCGCCCGAAGCCGGTCTGCACCTCGTCCACCACCAGCACGATCCCGTGCAGGTCGCAGAGCCTGCGCACGCCGTGCAGGAACTCCTGTGGCGCGACGAGGAAGCCCCCCTCGCCCTGGACGGGCTCGATCACGATCGCGGCGACGTTCTCGGCCGCGACCTGTGTGATCAGGGCGCGTTCGAGCGCTGCCAGCGCCTCCTCCGCGCTCGGCCCGCGGTAGGCGTTCGGGAACGGCACGCGGTAGACCTCCGGCGCGAACGGGCCCAGGCCGGCCTTGTAGGGATGCGTCTTCGAGGTGAGCGAGAGCGAGAGCAGCGTGCGGCCGTGGAAGCCGCCCTCGAAGCCGATCACCGCCTGTCGCCCGGTGTAGGCGCGGGCGAACTTGATCGCGTTCTCGACCGCTTCGGTGCCGGCGTTGAAGAAGGCCGCCTTCGCGGGCGAGTGGAACGGAGCCGCCGCGATCAGTCGCTCCGCGAGCGTGACGTAGAGCTCGTAGGGGACGATCGTGAAGTCGGTGTGCGAGAACCTCGCCAGCTGCTCCTGCGCCGCCTCGACGACCCGCGGGTGGGAGTGGCCGACGTTCAGGCAGCCGACGCCGCCGGTGAAGTCGATGAAGGTGTTCCCGTCGACGTCCGTGATCGTCGCGCCTCGCCCTTCGCTGATCACGACGGGGAGGAAAACCGAGAGTGGATCGGCAACGACCTTGAGCTTGCGCTCCAGTATCTGCCGCGATCTCGGTCCCGGGATCGCTGTTTTCAGCTCGATCGTCCGCGTCATCGCCATAGGGCGACGATACACCACCGACCGGCCTGTTGTATACGTGCATAGCGGAGATGCAGGGCGGGAATTCCCAACCGCCAGGCCGTCGTTCCGGATCCGTAAGGTGCAAGCGCCGTGACCGCACTCGCCCGCTTCGTGCTGCGCCGCCGGCGGCTGGTCGTTGTCGCGTGGCTGGCGCTGACGCTCCTCGGCGCGTACTCCGCGAACGCGGTCTCCAAGCGCTGGCTCGAGCAGTTCTCGATCCCGGGTTACTCGGCCTACGAGGCCAACCAGCGGACCCTGAAGACCTTCGGCAACGGCGAGAACGCGCCGCTCGTCGCGGTCTTCCACGTCGCAAGCGGCGACGTGACCAGGGTGGCCGGGATCAAGAACGCGATCGCGGCCGCCGCCCGCACGAACCGGGGCTCGCGGGTCAGCTCGGCGTTCTCGACCGGCAGCGATGCCTACGTCTCGGGAGACCGCCGAACGACCTTCGCCGAGATCTACCCGGCAGGCAACCAGGGCTTCAACGGCAAGGTCAAGATCACGGCTGCGCGGAAGGCGCTCAAGCAGGCCACACCGGCGGGCGTCCAGTCATCCCTGACCGGCCGCGACGCGCTCCAGGCGGCCTCGAGCGGCAGCAACAAGGGCCCGAGTGTCTTCACGGAGGCCCTGATCGGCGGCGCCGGGGCGCTCGTGATCCTGCTCTTCGTGTTCGGGACGCTACCGGCGGTCCTGATGCCGCTTCTGATCGCGATCACCTCGATCCTGAACACGTTCACCCTGATCTGGCTCCTGACCTACGTGACCTCGGTCTCGCTGATCGTCCAGTTCCTCGTCGCGCTCGTCGGGCTCGGAGTCGCGATCGACTACTCGCTGTTGATGATCTTCCGCTTCCGCGAGGAGCTCGCAAATGGAGAGGACGTCGAGACCGCTCTGATCGAGACGATGAGGCATGCGGGCAGGTCGGTGATCGTCTCCGGCTCGACCGTCGCGATCGGGCTCGTCTCGATGGTGATCCTGCCCGTGCCGGTGATCCGCTCGATCGGGATCGGCGGGATGTTGATCCCCGCGGTCTCGGTGATGGCCTCGATCACGCTGCTGCCCGCGCTGCTCGCGATGCTGGGCCACCGGATCAACCGCCTGCGCGTGATGCCGAAGCGAGTCGTCGAGCGCCAGGATCCGAGCCGGGGCTTCTGGCACCGCTGGGCCGAGCTCGTCACCCGCAGGCCGCTCCCGGTCGCCGCGGTCGGTCTGGCGATCGTGGCTGTCCTGCTCGTGCCGGGGGTGCAGCTGAACCCGGCCGACGCCCAGCTCAAGGACTACCCGGGCTCAGGCGACGCGATCAACGGGCGCGGCGTGCTCAAGTCCGCTGGCATCTCACCCGGGGTAATGGAGCCCTACGTCGTCCTCGTCGAGAACGCGGGGGCGCCGGCCGACGCGTTCGTGGCGAACGGACTCCGGACGGCGCCAGGGATCGCGAACGCAGCGGCTCCCCCCGGCTGGCGCCGCGGCGGCAAGGGTCTCGTGGAGGTCTTTCCGTCGGTCGACTCGGAGACCAGTTCCTCCTCGAAGACGATCACCCGGCTCAAGAACAACCTGTTGCCCGCGCTCGCGGCCAAGCTCGGCCCGAACGTGCGGCTGACGCTCGGCGGCGTCTCACCCGAGAACCGTGACTTCGTCCACGCCGTCTACGGCAACTTCCCCTACGCGCTCGCCTTCGTGATCCTGCTCACGTTCGTTTTGCTGATGCGCGCCTTCCGCTCGGTCGTCCTGCCGCTCAAGGCCGTGATCCTGAACCTCGTCTCACTCGGCGCCGCCTTCGGGATCATCGTCTTCATCTTCCAGTGGGGCCACGGCAGCCAGGCGATCTGGGGGGTGCCGGCCACGAACGCGATCATCTCCTGGATCCCGCTGATGATCTTCGCGTTCCTGTACGGCCTCTCGATGGACTACGAGGTCTTCATGCTGACGCGCATGCGCGAGGAGTACGACGAGACGCGCGAGACGCAGAAGGCGGTCGAGCTCGGTCTGGCGCGGACGGGCAAGCTCGTGACCAGTGCGGCGCTCGTCCTGATGTTCGCCTTCTTCGTGCTCTCGAGCAGCCCGGGTGTCGACATCAAGCAGTTCGGGATCGGGCTGGCGGCCGGGATCATCTTCGATGCGACCGTGATCCGAGCCCTGCTCGTGCCGGCGCTCGTGCGGCTCTTCGGTCGCTGGAACTGGTGGCTGCCGCACCCGCTGGCACGGGTGCTCCGCGTCCCCTCCGCACCCCTTCGTCCGGTCGGCGCGGTCGCTTCGCAGGGCCGCTGACAGCCCGGCAGACCGGGTAAGGAGGCCGCGCGCCCGCCCGTAGAATCGGGCCGTGGTCCTCTCCGATCGGACGATCTCCCGGCTCCTTGCCGAACGCCGGATCGTGATCGACCCCTACGATGACTCGCTCTTGCAGCCCTCGAGCGTCGATGTCCGCGTCGACCGTTTTTTTCGGGTTTTCCACAACGCGCGCTACGCCTTCATCGACGTCAAGGAGCCACAGGAAGACCTGACCGAGCTCGTCGAGATCGACGGCGAGCGGCCCTTCATCCTCCACCCGGGCGAATTCGTGCTCGGCTCGACGCTGGAGCGGATCGCGCTTCCGGACGACCTCGTCGCGAGGCTCGAGGGCAAGAGCTCGCTCGGGCGGCTCGGCCTCCTGATCCACTCGACGGCGGGATTCATCGACCCGGGCTGGGACGGCCACGTCACGCTCGAGCTCTCCAACGTCGCCAACCTGCCGATCACGATCTACCACGGGATGAAGATCGGCCAGATCTCTTTCGTGCAGCTCTCGGAGCCCGCCGACAAGCCCTACGGGAGCGGTGAGCTCGGCTCCAAGTACCAGGGCCAGATGGGCCCGACGCCGAGCCGGTACTGGCAGAACTTCAATCCGCAGACGGATAACTAGGCTGGGAGGCCTGCCCTCACGGCAGGCGAGCGAGTGAAAACACGCTCGTGTGCAGGCCGGCTTTCCCAGGCCCTTCACTTTTCGGGGCGGGGATGCTAAGAACTCTTGTCGCGTTCGCGTCCGGCGCTGCGGAGGCTAGGGTCAGTCCTCGGACCTGAAAGCTGCCCTAGCAGTCAACCCCTCTGCGGGACATGCGGCCTCCCGCGCCGGGCGCGAGCAAGTCGCCAGGCCTAGGGCGACCGGTCTTCGTCCTCGCGGCCGCCCTGGCCTGTCCGTACAGATGCCTGGCGCCACCGATCCTTACGCTCTAAAAGAACCGCTGTTGCTGCTCGCCCAGCATCAAGAGCGAGCGTCGCTCTCCGTCGGGACGCCTGCGAGCAGCTCCGTCACCGTCACCGCCCGCAGCTTCCGGCGGGCAGCCTCGCGCAGGATCTTCTCGACGGCGAGGACGGTTTCACGTCGTGTCGGTGGGCTCATAGCCTCAGGTTCGAACGGGGGTCGGCCGTCGTGCAGGCAAACGATGTCCCCCGCCTCCAGCCGATCGAACACGAACCGCGCCGTCTCGTCCGAGCTCCAGGCGTAGTCGGCGGCTACGAGCGAAGCGCGAACCTCCCGGAGGTCGAGCTGGACCGCGGCGGTGGTAGCGGCTGGCGTCGAGCGAAGATAGGGCGCGCGCCAGTACCGCGGCGGGACGCCGGTCACCCGCTCCACCTCGGTGCTCGTGCGGAGAAGCTCGTCGCGGACATCTTCCGCGCGCATCCCTGCCAGGGCGAGATGGAGATAGGTGTGGTTTCCGATCTCGCCGCCTTCGGCGAGGATGCGCCTCAGGGTTTCCTCCCGAGCGGGGCCCTTGATCGAGGAGCCGATGACGAAGAAGGTCGCCCGCGCCCCGGTGACCGCCAGCCGATCGAGGATCTCGTCGGTCCAGTCGGAAGGGCCGTCGTCGAAGGTGAGCGCGAACAGCGGCTGCTCGATGCCGCGGCAGTGCTCCACAGGAGGCGGGCTAGCCCCCATCGCTCCGAGGCTCGGAGAATCGCAGGCCGGCCGCGATCGCGCGAAGCTGGGGGTCGTACCTCCCCAAGGCCGTTCGGACGAGCTGTAAGCCACGTTCGCTATCGCCCTTGGCGATGCTCGCCTCGATCAGCCCCAGGGTGGCGAGGAGCCACGGGTCGAGGGTTGCCCGCAGGCGCGCCTTCTCAACAGCTTCCCGTGCGTCTTTCCTCCCGCCTGCGAGGCGTGCCTCGACCAGTCGGAGAGGAGGCCCCAGCGTCAGCCAGCGAGGGTCAAGCAAAAGTGGGCTGCTCGGCAGGGCAAGCCTGGTCGTCTCGGCCGCCCATTGCTCGGCTTCGTCCCAGCGCTCAAGTGCGGCGTAGGAGGCGGCCAGACCCAGTCCGGGCTCGATCCAATCGGGTCGCGCTGAAGCGGCCTGGCGCTCGATTTTGATCGCCTCCGGAAGCTCACCCAGCAGCCGCAGGCAGGCAGCAAGTTGAGCGCTCGCGTGAACGCGCTCGTCGGTCCACTTTGGATCGAACTCCGCCAGATACCTGCGCAGGCGCGGGACGGCCTGCTCGAATTCACCCAGTCCGACGAGTTCGAGGCACAGGCTAAGGAACAACCCGGGCTCGAGCTTGTCTCCTCCTTCACGTGCTCGTTCCTCGAGGCGGAGCAAGATCCTCAGGTTGCGCCTCGGGTCCGTTTCGTCGGTCGAATGGTGGATGACGCGAACGCGTCGCCGATCGACCGCCTGCACCCTCGGGCGTGACCCGGCCGGTGCGACAAGACCCTCGTGCACCTGCCCCTGCCACACGTAGCCCGTACTCCGACGGACAAGACGGAGTCGCCAGACCTGTTCGATCGGCTGTCCGAAGGCGTCCCGCTCGCAGTCGTAGTAGACGGCAAACGCGTCGAGCTTTGTTGCCGACGCCACGAGCGAGTGGAGCTGATCGCCTCCAACGAGCTCGTCGTCGGCGTCGAGCCAGAGCAGCCACTCGACGCCGGGCGAGGCGAGCGAAAAGGACTGCTCGCGCGCCCAGGCAAAGTCGTCGCGCCAGGAGCCGCGCTCGACGCGAATGGGCGGCCCTTTGCCATTCGCGTTCAGCCTTTCGAGTAGCGCGAGCGTGCCGTCGGTGGAGCCAGTGTCGTAGACGTCCACCTCGTCCACGAATGGCCTCGCCGATTCGAGGCAACGCTCGAGAGTCTCAGCACCGTTTCTGACGATCAGACACAGGGCGATCCTTGGCGAGGGTTCAGAGGCAGCCACGCGACTCGACCGACGACGAGGACTGCTCGTGCTCAGTGGACGATCGTCGAATCGCCGGCGGCGATCGGAGCCGGCGCAGATCCAGCCCGTGCGCTCCGGCCAGCCGAGACCGGTATATCGATCGCTTCCCAATAAGACTCGAGCGCGCGCCAATAGCCGTAGATGTCTGCGTAGCAAGGCTCGCGGCGTAGCAGCTCGAGGAAGAGCTGGCAGGCCTCGAGTGCTCGCGCGTCAGCTCTTGATGTTGCCCGGCTCTTCTCGACCGCGGCGGCAAAGTGCGGATCGTTCCGTAGCCATTCAAAGGAGTAGCGATTCCCATCCACTGCTCTCGCTGAGTTTGCCTCCTCGGATGACCCGCCTTTGAAGAGGAATACCGAGTAGGGAAAGGCGATGTGGTAGAGCGGGATGAGTCCTCGTTCATTGAAGAATTCGACCGCCGCGCGCAGGGGGCCTTGGGTCGGATGGAAGAAGTCATCGATCGCGATCACCCCGCCCTCGACGACTCGGTCATAGAGCTGCTCGAGTGCGCTTCTGACTGATCCGTAGAGGTCGCCGTCGATGTGAACGAAGCTGAAGAGCCGACCGGGATCGATCGTCGCGAGGGCTTCGTCGAAGAATCCCTTTACCGGTTCGATCACGTCGGCGAGGCCGAGCGAAGCCGCGTGGACCCAAAACTCACGGAGTGAGGCCTCCGGTCCGCAGCTCCGCGTGAAATCGCCGCGCTCGAAATACGCATTGTCGAGGCGGGGCTCGGGCTCGGGAAGTCCTTCGAAGCTGTCTACCGCCACGACCTTCTTCTCTATTCCGAGGTGCCTGACGAGCAGGCCCAGGAAGAGCGACATACCCCCTCGGCCCACGCCGGCCTCGAGAATGTCCCCGGGCAAAGCTCCTACCTGCGTTGCGAAGAGCCGCGCGTAGGTCCACTGCCCCCAGGGAAACGGCGGGTAGCAAGCGATGGGCCGAACCTGCTCCATCAGCGCCCCGATCGCGCCTGGGAACTCGGTCCGGTAGAGAAGGTCGAACGGAAAGACCGCTGCCTGGGAATCGCTTCCGTTCTGCTTACCGGTCCCGGCTCGGGTCATGTGTACCGCGTCTTGGGGTTAGGGATCGCTGCCGTTCTCAGATACGGGCGGCGCCGGGTGATCCTCTGGCACCACAACCACCGGACACTTCTGGCCGCCGAGCAATCTCTTGCGCTCCTTGAAGTAGGTCGCCGAGTCCTTGAACACGGTTTCGGAGTCCTTGAGCGAGGTCAGCGGCATCGGATTCTTCCCGTCGCTCGCAAACTTCTTGCGGTTGTAGTCGACCCAGTAGCTGAAGACCCGATCCGCTTCCGCGCTGTTTCGGTTGATCACCTCTTCTTCGAGCTTCCAGCTTGCGTCGTAGCTCGCGCGCGGCACCGAAACGAGTTGAGCAAGTGGCGGCCACTCGTCTCGCCGCAGCCGGACAAGCTCGTTCGGACGATCAAAGACGACGTTGAGCCAGATGTCGTAGTAGAGCCACTCGGTTTCGAGGATCGCCTCCATCACATGGCAGGCGCGCGCCGGAACGTTAATCGGACTCCGGATCTGCAGCGCCCAGCCGGGGGGCGTCTGAAAGATGCACCCCGTCCAGATCTGGACGACCGCAGGCTCGACGAGCCCCCACGCGAACTTCATCCGACCGCCCGGGCAGGACCAGGTGTCGACGTGCTCCTCGTCCTTTTCGTCCAGCAGGAACCTGGTCACGTGCCAATCCGCATCCGAATAGGGAGAGAGCTCCTCGTACTCGAACTCGGCGCCGCCCTTCCAAACGATGTCGATGTCGACCGGTGGGAATACCCACCAGCCAGCTCGGTTTGCGTTCGTGAAGGGCCCGCACCAGCGGACACCGCCCTTGTTCGCCGTCTGATTGAGCGTCTTCTCCGCGGGAACGATCCGGCAGCTCGAGGGATGGAGCCGCCAGACCTTGAGCGTCAGATCGTCGGTCGCGCCGTCTTGCCTCGCCACTAGGCAGCCAACTTTAGCCCGGCCGCCGAAGGCTGAACAGCGGCTTGGGGAGCGGTCCCGACAGATCTAGCCGAACGGGGAGCCGCCTGGCTGCGGCCACCCGCGGAAAGAAACCGCCGGCCCGCCTAGCGATCGGCCGGGCCTCCATCCTGGCCGGCGTCGGCGCGGAACTTCTTGAGACTGACCCGGGTCTGATGCGTCTGAGCCGGCCGCCCGCTTGGAGCCAGGCCTCTGTAGTAGTGGCCTTCCCAGTCGGTCTTGTAGGACTCGAGCTCCTCGACGTGCTTCGACAAGAACTTGTTGATCTGCATCGTCTGGCGGTTCGCGGCAAAGAGCTCGAACTCGCTCGCGAGCCCCGGCTCCGACTCAAGCTGCCGCACCCGTGGCTCGAAGGCCTCGAGCTCACCGCGTCGCTGCGGAACGATCATGCAGAAGGGCTCGCCAGCCTCGAACGAAACGGAGTGATCGATCCGCGTGAGCTTCCAGTTCATGGTGAAGTTGGCGACGGCCCAGTCAGTCTCGACGATCCCCTCGAGCGGCCAGATTCCGTCCTTGGGCAGGTTGGCCGGTCCGCGCGCCAGCAGGTTGTAGCCAGGGGGCGTGCGGAAGACGTATGGGATCGCCCAGGTGATGACGCCGAACCCGAAATGACTGACAACCGGCGGCGGCTGCGGATCGTGCTCGCCCGAGAATTCGATTCGGACCCCCTCCGGGCTCTCGTCTCCGTTCCAGGTGGCCGTGAACGAGATCGGGTTCGGGATCGTCCAGCCGGACTCGTTCGCGATCAGGAGCGGCAAGCACCGGTTCGGCCAGTGATCCTTCGCCTCGTCCATCCAGGCACGGCGCCGTGCAGCCGGGCTGATCGGAAGCAGCGGCTGCGTGAAGCTGAACGCGAGCAGTTCCAGTGAATCTGGAGCCCCGTTCTCCTGCACATTCGCAACGCGGTCGTCGGTCGGCCCACGCTCCGGCATCGCTCGCCTAGCGTTGCACTTGCCGGTCAGGGGCGCAAGACGGTCGGGGGCGCAAGACATTCGCTCCCGCCGCGGAACAGGATCTGATTCGGTCGCTCGCCTAGCGCGTCGGCTCGCCGAAGAGAACTGGCCGAATGGCTAGTTCCTTTTGCTCTCCCGGCCAGCTTTGAATCCCGAGGCGATGAGTTACGGTTGACGTGTGGCCGTACAAGCCGGATCGGTGGCGACTGCCTGCCTGACCGTAGCTCTCGTCGCACGAGACGAAGCAGAAGGCACACAACTGGCCGCCGCCCTCTCCGCGGACGAGATCGACGTGCGCTGGCAGGCCGCGGATCCAGATTCGCTGCTCGATACGATCCACGAGACGGCCCCTGACGCCCTCGTAGTCACCGTCACGACAGCCGCGGAGCGGCAATGGGTTCGTCCCCTACGAGCCGCCCTGCCGGAAACGCCCGTCCTCGCGGTTACAGGCGCCGACTCGCAGCGAGAACTGCGCGACCTGCTGGGTGACGGCGCCGACGGGATCGTGACGAAGGCTTCCTTCGAGACCAGCCTCGGACCGGCGGTGCGGGCGGTCTGCACGGGTCAGCTGGCGCTTCCGGGAGCCTTTCGCAGCTCCTTCGCGAGGCCCCTCCTGTCGCCGCGCGAGAAGCAGATCCTCGCGATGGTCGTGATGGGCTTCACGAATCAGGAGATCGCGAACAAGCTCTTCGTGGTCGAGAGCACGGTCAAGAGTCACCTCTCGTCTGTTTTCCACAAGCTCGGGGTACGGTCGCGGAGTGAGGCTGCCGCCCTCGTCCTCGATGCAGACGCCGGCCTGGGGCAGGGGATTCTGGGCATCTCCGAGGGGGAGCCTCTGCTCGGCCCCGAGCTCGATCTGCGGGCAGCCGAAGGCGAACGTTCCGGCGTCGGCGCCGCCTACTGATGAGCGTGCGCGTCGCGCCACCCGGTCGCGTCACCGACGCTCTGCCGACCGGGCACGATTCCAAAGCAGTCGATTTCCCGCTCCTCCTGATCGAGGGGCTCAGGAAGCAATGGGCCCAGCGGCCTCCCGTCCTCGACGACATCAGCCTGGCGCTGCCGCCCTCGACGCTGATGCTGCTTGTGGGCCGGAACGGTGTCGGCAAGACGACGCTGCTCCGGATCCTCGCCGGGGTGATCTGCCCCGATCGCGGTACCGTCGCCCTCGGCGGTCTGAGGCCCCGACGGAACCGACGTGAGTATGCGCGGCGCATCGGCTTCCTCTCCGCGCACCAGGGCGGCCTCTATCCGCGTCTCACCGGCCGGCAGCACCTCGAGTTCTGGGCTCGCATCGCCTTCATTCCGCAGAATCTTCGGGCAACCGCGATCGAGAAAGCCGTCGAGCGGTTCGCCCTCGGCGAGTTCCTGGCTCAGCGGGCCGACCGTATTTCGATGGGACAGCGTCAACGGCTTCGTCTCGCACTGACATTCCTCCATGACCCGAGCCTGATCCTGCTCGACGAACCGCGAAACAGCCTCGATTCGGCCGGTGTCGCTCTGCTGCTCGATGTCTTGGCGGATTGTCGTGCACGGGGCGGCGCGGCAATCTGGTGCAGCCCGACCGGTGACGACTCGGTGTCCGAGGCGGACCTTCGCTACGAGCTCGTAGGCGGCAAGCTCGAGCTCCTATGAAGGCGGCTTGGCGGCAATGAGCTCGACCTCGATCAGCATCCAGGCGCCGAGTCGGCTCCGGCCTCGAGCCCTACCCCAGGTCGCCGGCGATTACGCCGCCGGCATGTATGCGCTCGCCAAGCGAGACCTGCTCTCCTTGCTCACGTACCGCTTCCGCCTCTACACCCAGCTCGCTGGCTCGCTCGTGAGCGTCATCCTCTTTTACTACATCTCGCGACTCGTGACGCACTCTCGTCTCGGATCGTCCAACGACTACTTCGCCTACGTCGTGGTCGGGCTGGTAATCCTCACGGCGCTCGGCTCGACCGTGACGACGATGCCGGCGCGGCTCCATCAGGAGCTCGTGGCGGGCACATTCGAGCGCCTCCTCGTCTCGCCCTTCGGCGCGACTGCCGCCATGGCGGGGATGACGATCTTCCCGTTCGTGATGGCGCTCGTACAGGGAATCGTCACCCTGGCGTTCGCATCGATCGTCTTCCACATGCCCGTGCACTGGTCAACGGCCGCGCTGGCGCTGCCGGTGGCCCTGCTCGGGACGCTCTCGTTCGTACCCTTCGCGATGCTCATCGTCGCCGGGAGCCTGGTCGTCAAGCAGGCCAGCGTCGGTGCCGGCTTCGTGATGACCGGGATCTCACTCGTCGGCGGCTTCTTCTTTCCCCCCGATCTGCTGCCGACTTGGATCCGTTGGGTGTCGCAGGTGCAGCCTTTCACCCCGGCGCTCGAGCTGCTCCGCCATCTTCTTCTCGGGACCGCCCTGACCGAGTCGGCCACACTTTCCCTGATCAAGATCGGCGCGTGTGCGGGGATCTTGCTGCCACTCTCGATCGGGGCCG
>DASUWJ010000069.1:0-8990 GCA_036378475.1 Gaiellaceae bacterium | reverse complement strand
CCGGCGCGAGGCCGAACGGCGACACCGATTACGCCGGCCTGCTGCGGGCGTTCCTGCACGCCCCGCGCGAGACGGCGCGCGCGGCGAGCGACGCCCGCCGCGCGCTCAAGAGCCTGGAGGCCGTGGTTTGAGGCGCCGGCTGCTGCTGGCCGCGCCCCGGTCGTTTTGCGCCGGTGTCGACCGCGCGATCGAGATCGTGGAGCGCCTGCTCGAGCAGCACGGGCCACCGATCTACGTGCGCCATCAAATCGTCCACAACGAGCATGTCGTCCGGCGTCTCGAGGAGCACGGCGCCGTCTTCGTCGAGTCCGAGTCCGAGGTCCCCAGCGGCGAGATCTGCGTGCTCTCGGCGCACGGTGTGGCACCGGCCGTGCGCGAGAACTGCGAGCGCCGCGGCCTGCGCGTCGTCGACGCGGTCTGTCCGCTCGTCTCCAAGGTCCACGCCGAGGCCCGCCGCTACGCCGACGACGGCCATCTGGTCGCGCTCGTCGGCCACGCCGATCACGTCGAGGTGATCGGCACCCGCGGCGAGCGGCCCGACTCGACCGTCGTGATCGAGTCGCCCGCGGATGCGGAGCGGCTCGACGCCGGGGGCAAGCCGATCGCCGTGATCACCCAGACGACGCTCTCGCTCGACGACGTCGCCTCGACCGTCGATGCCCTGCAGGAGCGCTTCGGCGACCTGCGGCGGCCCGCCGCGAACGACATCTGCTACGCGACCCAGAACCGTCAGGATGCGGTCAAGGAGATGGTCGTGCGGGGTGCTTCGCTGATCCTCGTGATCGGCTCGGAGACGAGCTCGAATGCGCAGCGGCTGGTCGAGGTCGCCCGGCTCCGCGGCGCCGAGGCGTCCCTCGTCGACGGCGAGCGCGAGCTCGAGCGGGCACTGCTCGAGAGGCACGAGACGGTCGGTCTGACCGCCGGCGCCTCGACGCCGGAGGAGCTCGTCCAGGCCGTCGTCGGGCGTCTCGCCGAGGCGGGCTACGACGAGCTCGAAGAGGTGGAGGTCGCGCGCGAGGACGTGCACTTCCGGCTGCCGCGGGAGGTGGTGGCCTCGTGACCTGCGGGCCGGGCGCCGGCCGTTCCCGACCGGGGGCTCGAACGGGGGAGAAGCGGTGACGAGCGTCGAGATTCCCTACTCGATCGCCTGCGCTCTGCCCTCGCTGACCGTGATCGACATCACGAACGACGTCGCCCACGAGCTGGGACGAAACGGCCATGCCCGAGACGGGATCGCCTACGTCTCGCCGACCGAGGAGACGGGCCTGGTGCGCGTCAACGAGCGCGAGAGCGGCTTCTTCGAGGATCTCGAGGACCTGCTCGAGCGGCTCGTCCCCTTCGAACTGCGCGAGCGGGAGCGCCTCGTGCAGCTTCTGCTCGGGCCGCGGACCGAGCAGATTCCCTTTCGAGGGGCCGAGCTTTGCCTCGGAACCTGGCAGCGGATCCTGCTGCTCGGCTTCGACGGCTCCTCGCCCGGCGGCTGGACGCTGACCGCTCTCGGCTAACCCCTTTCGGCCGCAGCCTGCGGACGAGTACCATCAGACCGATGCAGCGGGCGCGCCATCACCAGCGCCTCTTCTCCGCCCTCGCGTTTGCGCTGCTGGCGCTCGTCGCGGAGCTGGTCGGCCGAAGCCTGACCCACCGCCTGGACGTCGGCCGCCACGTCGCGACCCCGAGCTACGCGGGCGCCGACTACTACCCGATCCTGCTCGCGGCGGTCAAGGGCGGGATCGCGCTCCTGCTCGCGCGGCTCTGCTGGCGCTTCGCGCGCGCCCACGCCGCCGCGCGCGCCGGCCGGCGGCTCTTGGCCGGGCTCGGCGCGGGACCGGGCCGCCGGGCGCCGCGGATGCGGGTCTCGCTCTCGCCGAGGCTCTGGTTGGCGGCCTTCCTCGTCACCGCGCTCTTCTACCTCGTCCAGACGGACGCCGAGCGGCTCTCGAGCGGCCGCTGGCCCTTGCTCGCTCCCTGGCTACACACCTCGGCCCTGCCCGTGTTCGCGGTGCTGGCCGTGCTGGTGGCGATCCTCTGGACCGTCGCGGCCGGCTGGCTCGCAGACTACGAGCGCTTCGCCGAGGCGACGATCGCTCGCGCGCGTGCGATCGCGGCCAGCGCTCCACCGCCGCTGCGCCGGGCGGCAGAGACCTGGACGACGCCACGCCAGCTGTTCGGGCTCGCGTTCGAGAGCAGGCCTCCGCCGGCTCCCGCCTAGCCCGCGCGCGAGAGACGCCCGCGGGCTCGCTTGTTGACGCCGACCCGCGGGAGGAGCAGATGGAGTCGCAGTACGCAACCGAGGCGGCGGCGCGTTCGCGTCCGTCACCTCGCGTAATCACGATCAAGCTGATCGGTCCGCTGACGATGCTCGCCGGCGTCGCCTGGGCCTTCTTGCAGCCGTACCGGCTCACCTTCTTGCATCCGGGCGGCAAGGGCTTTTGGTGGCTGCTCTCCGAGCCGCCGCTCTATGTCGTTCTCGTCGGGCTCGGCTTTTCGCTCCTCGTCGTGCCCGGCGTGCTCGACGACCTGGGAGAGGTGGAGGATGCTGCCGCGGGCTGAGTTCGTGCACTGGTGGTTCGCGACCGGCTTCCTGATCATCGGCGTGCTCCTGCTCGCAGAGGCCGTCGTCGGGGAGGAGGTCTGGCGCCGGCGGGCCTGGCGGGCCTACCTCTGGCCCTCGTTCGCGTTCCTGCTGGGCGTCCTGATGTGGCCGGTGATGGTCCTCTACACGAACTCGGCGATCCACATGCTCGCCCACGGATCCTGGGCGCAGGTGATGATGCTCTCCGGCGCGGCCGAGCTCGCGCTCGTCCGCGGCAAGCTCCACAGCCGCTACTGGCGCCTGTGCACCGTGCTCGCCTTCGTCGTCTCGGGCGAGGCCTTCCTGATCCACGAGCAGAACGGCTGGCTGTACGCGCGGTCCGCCTTCCTGCACCACGCGATCGGCTGGACGCTCGTCCTGGGCGCGATCTTCCCCCTGCTGCGCGTGTTCCGGCCCCGCTCGGCCTCGTTCCAGACCGGCTTCGCGCTCGTCTTCGTCGTTTGCGCGTTCTTCCTCTACTGCGACCGCGACACGGCGCCGATCTTCGGCCACCTCTCGCCCCTGGCAGGAGCCCCGCACCGATGAGGAGGCTCGCCGGCGTCGCCGCCCTGCTTGCGCTCGTCTTCCCGGCCTCCGCGCTCGCGCACGCGAATCTGAACTCGACGAGCCCGGCCTTCCGGCAGCGGCTCCAGGCCGCGCCCGCGGCCGTGACGCTCCGGTTTGACCAGTCGGTGCAGGCCGAGCCGAACGCGATCGAGGTCAAGAGCGCGTTCGGGAAGGAGTTCGCCGGCACCTCCCGGGCAGCTGGGCGGGTGGTCAGCGTCCCGCTGCGGCCGCTCGCCCGGGGCGCCTACACCGTCCGCTGGCACGTGCTCTCCGCAGACGGTCACGTCGTCTCGGGTGTCTTCACCTTCGGCGTCCGCGCCGACGCGCCGCCGCCGACCGAGGCCTACGGCTCCTCCGGCCCGACCCGGACCGAGCACGTCGTCCGCTGGGCGTACTTCCTCGCGCTCGCGCTCCTCCTAGGCGGCCTCGGTTTCCGCCTGCTGATCATTCCCGGCCCGATTACGGCCGCGGTCGAGCGCCGCTTCTACAAGCTCGTCGGGCTCGGCGTCGTCTTGGTGCTCGAGGTCGGCATCCTCGCCTTCGTGCTGCGAGCGGAGGACGCGCTGCAGCTGCCCTTCGGCCGCCTGCTCTACGGCGACCTCTCGTCGATCTCGGGGGGCACGCGGTTCGGCGAGGCCTTCATCGCGATGACGCTTGGCTACGCGCTCGTGGCCGCGCTCCTCTTCCTGGCGTGGCTGACCGACCGCCGGGCGCTCCTCTGGCCGACGTTCCTGATCGGGCTGGCGCTCGCGTCGGGATTGTCGCTCTCGGGTCACGACGCGGTCGATGCCGGCTCTTCCTGGCGCTCGGAGCTCGCCGACTGGGCCCACCTGTCGGCGGCCGCGCTCTGGCTCGGCGGCCTCGTCCAGCTCGCCTTCGTCGTTTGGCCGCAGGCGCCCGAGCTCCGCCGCGGCGCCTTCCTGCGCTTCTCGCGCCTCGCCGGCTGCCTGATCGCGGTCATCCTCGGCGCAGGTCTCTACCTGAGCATCGTCCGCCTGCCGCAGCTCCGCGAGCTTTGGACGTCGGGCTACGGACGGGTGCTGCTCGTCAAGCTGGGGCTGGTCTCACTCGCGCTCGTCTGGGGAGCGCTGCACCATTTCGTCGCCCGGCCCGCCGTCGAGCGCGGCGGTGAGGGGCCGGTTCTCGCCCGGCTCTCGAGGAGCCTCGCGGCCGAGAGCGCGGTCGGAATGGCGATCCTGCTCGTCGCGGCGGTGCTGGTCGACTCCAAGCCGCCGCCGCCTCCGCTGCAAGTTCCGGCCGCCGCCGGCACGCGGCGCTAGCAGGCCGGGGCGGCCCGAGAGGCCCCCGGCCCGGACTCAGGCGACGAGCGCCAGTCCGCCTTGGCCCCGCACGGCCGGGCCGGGCAAACCCGCCCGGCCACCGCCGCCGTTACCTGTTCCCCACAGCGCACTCATCCGGACGCCGCTCGCGGCGCCGCTTCCCAGCCTCGTCATGGCCTCCCTCTCTCCGTCTTTTGCAAAAGTGACTACGCCTGCCGGTCCCCCGGCTCGCCGCAGCCGCCTAGTAGCAGTACGCGTCGCTCCAGGAAACGTCGCCCCAGGACACGGTCCCGAGCGTCGTCGTCGGCGACTGCGGGCTCACGTTGACGATCATCGACGTGTTTTGCGTGATCAGGATCGGCGTGGAGTTCGACGCGCCCGCGAGTCCCGGAGCCGCGAGTGCCAGAGCGCCCACGAGCGCCGTTGCGCCTGCGAGCAGACGAGCGCGCGTGCGCCGTCCCATCTTGTTGGCCTCGAGCTTGGTCATCTTTTCCCTTCTCCCTCGTTCAGTCGCACACCGCAGAACCGCAGTGACGTTCGGCAGACTAGGACGGCCACGAGCCTCGCTCATCACCCTTTCGGGTACAGGGCCGCCAAGTTCACTCGAACGAGGGATCGGGCCTGCGTAGACTCGCCGCCGTGTCCGAAGGCGCGATTTGCCGCGACCGCTTCCCGATCCTCGAGCGGACGACCTACCTGATCAACCACTCGCTGGGCGCGATGCCCGCGGCCGCCGAAGAGCGGCTCGCCCGCTACGCACGCGAGTGGCGCGAGCGCGGCGTCCGGGCCTGGAGCGAGGGCTGGTGGGAGAGTTCGCTGACCGCGGGAGACCAGCTCGGACGGATCATCGGCGCGGCGCCGGGAACGACGGTGATGCACCAGAACGTCGCCGTCGCGCAGGCGGTGGTGCTCTCGTGCTTCGGCTTCGAGTCGCCGAGGAACCGGATCGTCTACGGCCGAGGCGAATTCCCCTCGGTTCGCTACCTCTACCAGGCGCAGGCACGCCGCGGGGCGGCGGTCGAGGTCGTCGAGGACGGGGCGCTGCTCGAGGCGATCGACGAGCGGACCCTGCTCGTGCCGGTCAGCCACGTTCTCTTTCGCTCGGGCGAGATCCAGGAGGTGGCGGCGATCGTCGAGCGGGCGCACGAGGCCGGTGCGCTCGTCGTCCTCGATGCCTACCAGTCGGCCGGGACGGTTCCGCTCGACGTGACCGCGCTTGAGGTCGACTTCGCGGTCGGCGGCAGCGTCAAGTGGCTCTGCGGCGGCCCCGGCGCCGGCTGGCTCTACGTGCGGCCCGACCTGGCGGAGCGGCTGGAGCCGACGTTCACGGGCTGGCAGGCCCACGCCCGCCCGTTCGCGTTCGAACCCGAGCAGGAGTACGCCCAGGGCGCCGCCCGCTTCCTGACGGGGACGCCGAACGTGCCGGCGATCTACGCGGCGAGCGCCGGCTATGACGTGATCGAGGAGGTGGGGGTGGAGCGGATCCGGGAGCGCTCGCTCCGCCAGACGGGGCTTCTGCTCGAGCTGCTTGGGCGGGCCGGCTTCGAGGTCACGAGCCCGCGCGATCCGCTCCGGCGGGGCGGCACGGTGGTCGTCCGGCCACCCGAGTTCGCGGCCGTCCAGGTCGAGCTCGAGGCGCGCGAGATCATCTGCGATGCCCGCCCCGATGCGGGGATCAGGCTGGGGCCGCACTTCTTCAACACCGACGACGAGCTCCGCTTCGCGGCGGCGCAGATCGCGGAGATCGTCGAGACTGGCGCCTACGAGCGCCACCTCGCCGGCGTCTAACTGCCGGCCGTCGCTTTTACGGTTTGTGAGCTATCCCTGGTGGCTAGCCGCCGCCGTTCTGTCGCTTCAGGAGTCCGATGAGTTTCTCCGCGTATATCGGTGCGGTTGGCCTCTCCTCGTGCCTGAAGTAGGCATAGACCGGTTCGTCGCTCGCGCGCAGTCGCTCGGCCCACTCTTCGAGCTCTTCGTCGGAGTACGGGGGGTCACGAAATCTGATGTAACGGAACGGCCCCTGGTGCTCGAGGTTGTTGACGCGGACCGCGCCCGCAGCCGCGAGTTGCGGTTCGATGCCGTCCCACGAGGGATGTGGAAGGTCGAACGCGAGCTGCAGCTCCGGGTCGAGGGAGCCGAGTAGGAGCTCGAGCATGCCTTCGTCGCGCGCGCTGACCAGTTGCACGCGTACAGGCCCAAGCCGATCGCCGAGCACGCGCACTCGAGCCGAGAACTCGCCGACCATGCGTGCGCGGTTGCCCGGCAGCTTCGGAGCGAAGAGGAATCCTTCCGGAGTCTGTTCGGCCCACCGGCGAAACTGCTCCTCCGCGGGAAGCCGGTAGCCGGTCGTGTTGAGCTCGACGGTGCGAAACCGCGTCGCGTAGTAGCGCAAGAACTCCTTCGCGTCGGTTCCCGCCGGGTAGAAATCGGGCTTCCAGGAGGGGTACGACCAGCCCGAGGCTCCGACGGATACCCCCGCTAGACTCGGCCGCGTGGCCGTCACAGACGAAGTGATATCCGATAAAACGCTCCGCGTCCTCGATCATGGCTTCGTACGCCTCGACGACGCAATGGCGACAGACCTCTCGGTCGTAAACGCCGCCCGCGTCAGCTTCGCTCGCCGCAAGGAGCAGATGGACGAGGCGGACGAAGGGCTGATCCGATTCCTGATGCGCGATCGGCACGGGACGCCCTTTGAACATAACGCGTTCCGATTCCATGTCCGCGCGCCGATTTTCGTCGCGCGCGAATGGTTCCGGCATCGGGTGGGCTGCTTGACTGGAGACACGGTTGTCACGTTCGTCAACATTAACGGCCGCGCCAACAAGAAGCTCTCTCGGACGCTCGATGATTTGTGGCGAATGTGGACCGTGGGCGAAAGAAATGGCCGTGCGCTGTCCCAAGATCTCGCCGCCGAGGTCGATCGACTTGTCGCATCGGGTCTCAGTCTTCGTTCCACCGCGCGTCGCCCGGGCGTCGGTCGTCGCTCTATCCGAAGCCACCTTGCCGGGCGGAACCGATATCGCGACGCACGCTGGCGCGTCCGGAAAATGCGAGTGCGAGTCCTCGACGAAGACAGCGGCGAGTTCGTCACAGGCCATATCGCCGACATGTTCGACAAGGGCCCTCAACCCGTTTACCGACTGACGCTTGCGGACGGCAAGCAGCTCACCTTGACGGCGAACCACCGTGTCCTCACAGACGAGGGTTGGCGCGCGATGGGAGAAGCGGTAGGCCTGTCGGGAGATGGCGCTCGGGCTCGGATGACACGCACCTGTTCGCTCATGGTCAACGGCATCCCGGCTCATCAAGACCGAGAGTGGCTTCGTTCCCGCCGAGAGGCGGGGCGGTCGGTTCGTGAGCTGGCCGCCGAAGCTGGTTGTAGCTATCACACGATCCGCAAATGGCTCGCTCGACACGACCATCGATTCACGCGCGAGGAGCGGTACCGTCCAAGGCGGCCCTGGAATGCCGGAAAGCGCGGCTACTCCACCCGACTGGTGCACAGCAGTGAACACCTCGAAGCCATCCGCCGGGCACGCTCGGGGAGCCGCAGTAACTTCTGGCGCGGCGGTCTCTCATCTGAGCGCCAGAACATCGGCCGCTGGACGACCGAGCACGCAGCTGCTGTGCACGAGCAGTACGCGTTCACCTGCCAGCGGTGCCACCGAGTTGGCGGTCAGCTCCACGCGCATCACATCGTTCCCGTCTGGCGTGACGAGACGAAGGCACGTGACGTTGGCAATCTGATCTCGGTATGCGACAACTGCCATCGCGCCATCCACCGGACGCAGGCGGCAGAGCTCGGTTTTACGAGAGAGTTTGCCGACCGGCTCGGATTCGCGAAGGACGTCTCCTTCGCCCACCGGCGCGGCTGGAAACTCACCGCACACGCGGTTCGCGTGCTCTCGGTCGACTACGTTGGGATACGTCAGACGTATGACCTAAGCCTGGTCGGACCGTGGCACAACTTCGTTGCGAACGGCGTTGTCGTCCACAACTCTTTCAATGAGTTCAGCATGAGATATGCGCGCGCGACCGACGACTTCTACATCCCTGAACCCGAGGACGTCCGATCGCAGGTTGGCAAACCCGGCGCGTACTCCTTCGAGCCCGTCGATTCCGAGCTGGCAGAACGGACACGCGAGGAGCTACGCGAGCTCTACCTACAGGCTTTCGGGGTCTACGAACGGCTCGTCGAGGCAGGCGTCGCCCGCGAGCTCGCGCGGTCGGTGATGCCAGTCGGGGCGTACACCGAGTTCTATTGGACGGTCAACGCCCGCTCGCTGATGAACTTCGTCTCGCTCCGCGCCGCCGAGACGGCGCAGCGGGAGATTCGGCGCTACGCCGAGGCCTGTGAGCGCTTCCTCGCCGAGCGGATGCCGGTCACGTTCTCAGCGTTCGTCGAGAACGGGCGCGTCGCGCCCTAGGCTAGTGGCCCTTGAGCAATCGTTGGACCGGAAACCTGGTCTGGCTGTCGAATCGGGATGCATCTCGACCGTGGAGGTGGTGATGCGTCCCCCGTCGGTGTTTGTGCGGCCGTTGCTGCATGAGGAGGCTGTGCGGTTGAA
>DASUWJ010000068.1:0-12134 GCA_036378475.1 Gaiellaceae bacterium | reverse complement strand
AGGATCCCGTCTGCGGCATGACCGTCGACCGCAAGGCAGGCAAGCCGACCGCCGTCTTCGGCGGCCGCACCTACTACTTCTGCGGCGAGCACTGCAAGGAGCGGTTCGCGGCCGCCCCTGAGCGCTACGTCGCGGCGGCTGGGCGCCGGGGGCTCTCGCTCGGGGTGCGAGGTCAGCGCGGGTGAGAGCGCTCGCAGTTCTCGGCCGCCCACCGCGTGAGCGTGGTCGCCACGGGCCCTTTGAGCATCCACTCGCGCCGCTCGCAGTGGGCCCGGGCCCGCCGCTCGCAGGCTGGTGGCAGCGCGGCGCGGAGTTGCAGGCCTGGTTGCTAGCCGCCTGGCGGCTTGCGCAGACGCTTCGTCTCGGCCCGGCGGTGCTTTTGCTCCAGACGGCGCTCGATCGCCTGGCGCGTCGGCTTCGTCTCGCGCCGCTTGCGCTCGACCTTGAGCGCCTGCCTGAGCGCCTCGACGAGGCGCTCGGTCGCGAGCTCGCGGTTTCGCCACTGGCTCCGCTCGTCCTGGGCGATCGCGCTTAAAACCGGCCCGGCCTTGGCGAGCACACGCCGCTTCTGGAGCGGGCTGAGGGCGGCCGAGCGCTCGACGTCGAAGAGCGCCTCGACCCGCGTTTCCGTCCGCTGGGCATGCTGACCGCCGGGGCCGCTCGAGCGCGAGAAGCGAAGCTCGATCTCGGAGCGCGGAATCGAGACGGAGCGGGTGACCCGAATAGACTCGCCGACCATGGCTGCGATTCTGCTCGACGTCGACGGCGTTCTGCACATCTCCGGCGAGCCGATCGCCGGCGCGAGCGCGGCCGTCGGGCGCCTGCGCGAGGCCGGCCACCGGCTGCGCTTCCTGACCAACAACACGACGCGGTCACGCACCGCCCTGGCAGAGGCGATCCGCGGCTTCGGCATCGAGCTGGCAGACGAGGAGCTGCAAACGACGGCATTCGCGGCGGCCAGGGTTCTCGCCGGCAAGCGCGTGCTCGCCCTGACGATGCCCGCGATCCGCGAGGATCTCGAAGGGGTCGAGCTTGTCGGGGACACGGCCGATGCCGTCCTGCTCGGGGGAGCGGACGAGGGCGGCGCGACGAACCAGGTCTTCAGTTACATGAACCTCGGCCGTGCCTTCGCCGAGCTCGAGGCTGGGGCCGAGCTCTACTGCCTGCACAAGAATCCCTGGTGGCAGACCTCGCGCGGGCCGCTCCTCGATGCGGGAGCCTTCGTCGTCGGGCTCGAGTACGCAACCGGGGCGACGGCGACGGTCCTCGGCAAGCCGAGCGCTGCCTACTTCGAGGCGGCGCTGGAAGCCCTCGACGCAGATCCGGAGCGAGCGTGGATCGTCGGCGACGACGTCGATGCGGATATCGGCGGAGGCGCCGCCCTCGGCCTGCACACGATCCTCGTCCGCACCGGCAAGTTTCGGGACGATGCGGGAGCCTGGAGCGCGTCTCCCGAGGCGGTCGTGGACTCGATCGCCGACGTGCCGGACTGGCTCGATCGCGCCGACTCCTAAGATTCCGGGCGTGACGGTCGGGATCGACCTCATCGAGATTTCGCGTGTGCGGCGAACGCTGGAGCGCTATCCCTCGTTTCGCGAGCGCTGCTTCACCGAGGCCGAGCGCGCCTACTGCGAGTCGCGGCCGAATCCGCCCCAGCACTACGCCGCTCGCTTCGCCGGCAAGGAGGCGATCGGCAAGGCGCTCGGCTTCGGGGTCGCCCGCGCCTTCGCCTGGCGCGAGGTGGAGATTGCCGGCCGGCCGAAGCCGGCAGTCACGCTTTCGGGGCGGGTGCGGGCCTGGGCGGAGCGGGCCGGCGCCGGCTCGATCGACCTCTCGCTGACGCACTCGCGGGAACTGGCGGCGGCGGTTGCCGTGGTCGATGGCTGAGCTCGTACCGCTCTACACCGCCGAGGAGATGAGGACCGCGGAGGCGGGGCACGACGTACAGGAGCTGATGCAGCGGGCTGGGCGGGCGCTCGCCGACTACGTGCTCGAGAGCTTCGGCGAAGCCAGGCGGATCACCGCCGTCTGCGGCGGCGGCAACAACGGCGGCGACACGCGCATCGCCGCGCGGCTGCTGGAGGGCGCCGGCCGGGAGGTGCGCGTCGTCGAGGTCAAGCCCGAGCAGGAGGACAAGGAGCTCGGCCGGCCGGAGCTCGTGCTGGACGGGATCTTCGGCACCGGCTTCTCGGGCGAGCCGCGGCCGGGGGCGGCCCGCCTGATCGACCAGATCAACGCCTTGGAGACCGAGGTGGTGGCGGTCGATGTCCCCTCCGGCGTCGATGCCTCGACCGGCGAGGTCGCGGGTCGGGCGGTTGCGGCTGGGAGCACGGTCACCTTCCACGGCGAGAAGGTGGGGCTGCGAGTCTCGCCCGGGAGCTTCCACGCCGGTCGGAGCGAACGGGCAGAGATCGGCCTCGAGCAGGTGCGATCCGCCCACGCCCGGGTTACCGCGGAGCTCCTGGCCCGGGTGCCGTTGCGCGGGACCCACCGTCCGGAGACGAAGTACACGGCCGGCTCCGTGCTCGTCGTCGGCGGCCAGCCGGGGCTGACGGGCGCGGTCTGCCTGGCGGCCGAGGCCGCCTTCAGGGCCGACGCCGGCTACGTCGCGGTCGCCGCGCCGCGCGAGTCGCTGCCGATCATCGAGACGCGGCTGGCCGAGGCGGTCAAGCGGACGCTCGAGGAGGTCTGGGAGGCGGCCGAGCGGGCCGGCGCGCTCGCGCTTGGCCCCGGGCTCGGGCGCTCGGGGGAGCGGCGGGCGCTCGTCCGGCGGCTGCTCGAGGAGACGGAGCTACCGGCGGTCGTCGATGCCGACGCCCTCGACGGGCTGGAGCCGTTCGAGCGCGAGGCGCCGACGGTGCTGACGCCGCACTCGGGCGAGCTCGCGCGGCTGCTCGGCGTCGAGGCGGCCTGGGTCGATGCCCACAGGCTCGAGGCGAGCCGGCGCGCGGTGGAGCGCTTCGGCTGCATCGTCCTGCTCAAGGGCCCGGAGACGATCATCGCCGCCCCCGGTGAGCAGACCCTGGTCAGCCCGGGCGCCGCCTCGCTCGCCACGGCGGGCACCGGCGACGTCCTGACCGGCATCGTCGGCTCCTTCCTGGCCAAGGGGATGGATGGCCACCTCGCGGCCGCCGCGGCCGCGCGCGCCCATGCCGAGGCCGCCCTCGCCGCGGAACACCAGAGCGGGCTGGTCGCAAGCGACGTGATCGCAGAGCTCCCGGGCGTACTCGATGCAGCGCTCTGAGCTGACCGTCGAGCTCGGCGCGATCCGGCGGAACGCCAAGTGCCTGCTGGAGGCGCTCCAGGGGGCGGAGCTTTGGGCCGTCGTCAAGGCCGACGGCTACGGGCACGGCGCCGTGGACGTCGCCGGGGCGGCGCTCGGGGCGGGGGCGAGCGCGCTCTGTGTCGCGACGGTGAGCGAGGGCCTCGCCCTGCGCGAGGAGTTTCACGAGGCGCGCATCCTCGTCATGGGTCCGGCGGCGACCAGCCGCGAGATCGCGCTCGCGCGCGAGGCAGGGCTCGAGCTCGTGGTCGCGGACGGTGAGATCCCGGCCGGCATCCGGGTCCACCTCAAGCTGGACACCGGCATGGGCCGTTGGGGGCTGTCGGAGCTGCCGGAGCCCGGCACGGAGGTCGTCGGCCTGATGAGCCACCTGGCGAGCGCCGACTGCGATCCGGAGTTCACGGACCGGCAGATCGAACGCTTTCGCGAACTTACCGAGCCCTACCGGCACCTGACCCTGCATCTCGCGAACAGCGCGGGCGCCCTGCGCTTCCCGCAGGCCAGGTTCGACGCGGCGCGCTGCGGCGTCGCCCTGTACGGGCTCTCTCCCTTCGGGAGCGATCCGGCCGGCGACGGGCTCGAGCCGGCGCTTCACTGGCAGAGCCAGCTCGCGCAGGTGCGGCAGCTGCAGCCGGGTGAAAGCACCGGCTACGGGCGGAGGTTCATCGCCGAGCGGCCGACCTGGATCGGGATCGTCCCGGTCGGCTACGCGGACGGCTTCCGGCGCGACCTGACCGGCACCGAGGTACGCGTCGCAGGCGAGCCGCGGCGGGTCGTCGGCACCGTCTCGATGGACGCCTTCGCGGTCGAGCTCCCGGGCGAGCTGCCCCCGGGCACGCCGGTGACGCTGCTCGGCCACGGCGTGCTTGCCGAGGATCACGCCCGGGTCGCGGGCACGATCAACTACGAGCTCGTCTGTCAGATCAACAGCGCGCCGGAGCGGGCGAGGCGGGTGGTCGTCGATTCGTGAGCTCGTCGAGGAACTGTTTCGCGCCGGCGAGGCGTGGATCGTCGGCGGGGCCGTGCGCGACTGGGCGCTCGGCCGGCCGCTCCTCGACCTCGACGTCGTCCTGTCCGAGCCCGAGGCCGCGGCGCGGGCGTTCGCCCGTCGCTCCGGCGGCTCGCCCTTTCCGCTCTCCGAGCGCCACGGCGCCTGGCGGGTTGCGCTCGACGAGGGCCGGACGGTCGACTTCACGCCGCTGCCGCGGACGATCGAGGAGGATCTCGCGACCCGCGACTTCACGCTGAATGCGATCGCGAAACGGGTCGGCTCGGACGAGATCGTCGATCCCTACGACGGGCGCGGCGACCTGGGGGCGAAGCGTCTCCGCGCCGTCTCGGACTCGGTCTTTCAGGACGATCCGCTCCGGCTCCTGCGCGGCCCGCGCCTCGAGGACGAGCTCGGCCTGCGGCTGGAGCCGGAGACCGAGGCGCTGCTCCGGCGTGATGCCGCGCTCGTTCGGAGGCCCTCGGGCGAGCGGATCCTCGGCGAGCTCCGGCGTCTCTCCTTCGAGGGCTTCCGCCGCCTCGACGAGCTCGGCCTGCTCGCGCCGCTGCACGGCTCGCTCGCGCGCCTCGCGCACGCCGACCGCCTCGAGCACCCGGATTACCGGCTCGTCGTCGTCTTCGGCGACGAGCTCGAGCGCCTGCCGATCTCGAACGAACTGCGCCGGTTCACGCGCACGCTCGTGGCCGCGCAGCGCCCCGAACCGGACCCGCGCGGGCTGCACCGTTTCCGCCGCTCGACCGAGCCCTGGGCGCACGAGGCGCTCGCCTTTCTCGGCGCGACCGATCTCTACCAGCCACTGCAGGCCGCGCGGCGCAGCGAACCCAAGCAGCCGCTCGTGCGCGGCGGCGAGCTCGGCCTGCCGCCGGGACCGGAGGTTGGCCGCCTGCTCGAGGAGATCGCGGAGGAACGCGCAGCTGGCACGATCTCGTCGAAGGAGGAGGCGCTTGAGTACGCACGACAGCACGCGGGCTCGGTTCGCGGCGACCGCTGAGCGGCTCGCCGAGCTGCAGGGGCGGCGGGCGGACGAGCTCGCGGCGCGGGTCGCGGCGTTCGTTCCGCTCGAGGGAGACGAGCGTGCCCTCGACGCGGGCACGGGCGCGGGCGCGCTCGCCCTGGCGCTGACGCCGCTCGTGCGGGAGGTGGTCGGCGTCGACCTCGTCCCGGAGCTCCTCGAGCAGGCGCGCGCCAGGGCGCCGGCCAACGTCAGCTTCGTCGAGGGCGACGTGACGCGGCTCCAGTTCGACCGCGCTTCCTTCGATCTCGCCGGGACGCTGCGGACGCTGCATCACATCGCCCGGCCGGAGCTCGTACTCGCGGAGCTCGTGCGCGTCACCCGTCCCGGCGGGCTCGTGCTGGTCGTCGACCAGATCGCCCCGAACGATCCGCTCGCCGCGCTCGAGCTGAACCGCTTCGAGCGGGCGCGAGACCCCTCGCACACCCGCGCCCTCGCGGATGTCGACCTGCGCCAGCTGTTCGAGTCAAACGGGCTCGTCCTGCGCAGCGCCGAGTTCGTGCCCGACCCGCGCGAGCTCGACCCCTATCTCGATCTCGCCGCCTGCGAGGGCGAGGCACGCGAGCGGGCGCGGGCGCTGGCGCCGCCCGACTACACCGCCGTGCTCGGCTGGTACCTGCTCTACCGGCCCTGAGCGGGTCCCGAGGCGCGCAGGGCGGCGAGGATTTCCTCCGCGTTGGGGAAGCGGCCTACCTGCTGCTTGGAGAAGAGCAGACGCCCGTCGGCATGGACGTCATACTGGCTCTTCTCGCCTGGCAGCGCCTCCGCCTCGAACCCGGCCGCGGTGAGCTCGGCCGCGAGACTCGCGGCCCGTTCGTCATACCCGCTTCAGACGGGGCAGTAGAAGACCTGCACGCTCACGGGCCGATCGTAGCTGGCCCGCAGCGGGTGCGGGCCCGCGGCCTCAGCCCTCGTCGAGGTGGGCGATCGCGGTGCGGAGCGCCTGGCGCTCCTGCTCGTTCGAGGTGAACGCGCGCTGGAGGCGGCGCTCTCCCTCCTCGGTCAGCTGCAGGTAGGCGACCCGCCCGTCGGCTTCGGACTGGGCTCGCTTCACGAGGCCGGCCTCCTCGGCGCGGCGGACGAGCTCGGTCACCGTGCTCTGCGCGAGTTGCAGCCGCTCGGCGAGGGCGGTGACGGTCGAGCGCTCGCGCCCCTCGGGGGAGCCCTTGATCATCAAGAGCAGCAGGTAGCGCTGCGGGGTCAGGCCCGAGCGGCGGGCGGTCTGGTCGCTCTTTCGCAGGAAGGCGCGCAGGGCGGCGCGAAAGTCGGCGACGCGGGTGACGTCGTCGAGCGAGAGGGGCGAATCCACGCTCCGATTCTAGGGCGGTTTGCGCCGAAACTCACGTGCCCGGGCCGCCCGGGCGAGAAGCGAAGGGAGCAGTGCCTGTGCGACGGCGGCCGGCCGGTACCAGCGCGGCACGAAGCGCTCGGCGCGGTTTCGCTCGAGCGCCCGAACGACACTCTCGGCGACGAGTGCCGGCTCGGCGACGAGCCGTCTGAGCGGCCCCGAGAAGCGCTCGCGGTTGGGAAAGCCCGGTGTCTCGACGAAGCCCGGGTTGACGGTGTGCACGCTGATCCCGCGCCCCGCCAGCTCCGCTCCCGAGGCGCGGGAGAAGGCGAGCTGCGCGTGCTTCGAGGCCGAGTAGGGGCCTGCAGGCCCGAGCGCGACCGTGCCGGCGACGGAGACGATGTTGACGACGTGCGAGGGCGCGCCCGCCTCGAGCGCGGGCAGGAACGCCCGCGTGCACCAGACGGAGCCGAGGTAGTTCGTGCGGACGAGCGCCTCGATCTCACCCGGTTCCAGCTCGAGAAAGCCGCCTCGGCCCGGGATCCCGGCGTTGTTGACGAGGAGCCGCAGGGCCGGCTGGCGCTCGCGGAGAGCGGCGGCGACGCGCTCGACCTGCTCTCGGTCGGAGACGTCGCAGAGCTCGAACTCGGCGGCTAGCTCGTCCGCCACCGCCCGCACCCGCTCCTCGTTACGGGCGAGCAGGACGAGGCGCCAGCCGCGCCGGGCCAGGGTGCGAGCGATCGCCGCGCCGATGCCGCTCGAGCCGCCGGTGACGACCGCGACCCCGGCGCCGGCTACCGGCAAACGGAGACGGCGCGCCGCGCCTGAGCCGCGCCGCTGCCCGAGTCGACGACGGCGCGCAGGAGGTGCCTGCCCCGCCTGGCCGAGCTCGCCGCCCAGTTGAGTACGTAGAGACCGGAGTTGCCGCGCCGCACGCTCCCGAGCGGGTGCCTGCCGTCGAAGAAGCGGACACGGCGGATCCGGGTTGGCGACGAGGCGGAGACGAAGAGTGACGTCCGGCCGGACAGGCAGGAGGTTCCGAGCGGCAGCAGCCAGGTTGCGGTCGGACCGTCGACGGCGGTGAGCGAGACCCGCTTTGTGACCGTGTTCGGCAGGATATTGGCACCGATCTGGTCGATGTTCTTCGATTCCTGGAAATCGGCCGCCTGGACGAGGTCGCGGCGCCGGCCGCGCGGGAGCGGCGGCGCGCTGCGGGGGATCGGGAAGAGCGCGAGCCCGCTCGCGGGGTCATAGAGGGCCGCGCCGAGGAGGACACGCGGCCGGTACTCGATCACGAGCGAGAGCGGATCGACGCCCGAGCCGGTATCGGTCACCCGCGCCGCCAGCAGCGGCCGCCCGCGGGTCACTCGCTTCGTCAGGAGCCTGAAGCGCGGCGGCGTCACGTCGTTGATCCACGAGCGCAGCACGTAGTGGCCCGCGAGCGAGCGCCCCGTGAAGACATCGACGCCCGAGTCGACCGAGACGTAGTAACGCTTCTCGCGCGGGAAGATCGCGGCAGCGGCGCCGATGTCGAGCTTGTAGTCGACCGTGAACAAGTTGACGTCGACCGGCGTGCCCGCGTAGCCCTGCACGTCGTTCTCGTCCCGTGAGCCGAGGAGCCAGGGCTCGATCAGCGACCCCGGCGAGGACGCGACCACGGCGGCGCCGACGTTGGCCACCGGAGTGTTCGTGTGGATGTAGTAGAGCTGCTCGGCCCCCGTTTCGTTCATCGCCGGCCCGGTGTAGGTGGGCGGCGGCCCGAAGGGAGCCGAGGGAAACCGGTACTGGTTGATGTACGAGCGGCCGCCGAGCGTGCTGCCTGCCTGGAACTTGCGCAGGGGAAGCACCGGCCCGACCTGCGCCCCCGGGCGCTCGACGAAGAAGTAGTAGGGGATCCGGCGCGTGTCGGCGCCGCGCGTCAGCGTGATGAAGCCATAGTCGTCACCGCTCGCGGCGCTCGCCTCGGCCCGCGCGACGACCGCCAGCTCGGCCTGCCCGCCCGGTGACAGGGCGATCGAGCCGGGCAGGTCGACGAAGGCTCCGGTGGTCGCCGCCTGCGGAGCGAGGCCGACCGTCCAGGTGCCCGCGCCGCCGCCCGCGTCTTGCACGTCGACGAGCAGGCTGCTGCTGGCAGCGCCGTGGCTGACGTTCAAGGAGTCGAACGAGAGCGAGACCGGGGTGGTGAAGAGCTCAGGATTGTCGGCGCGCGGCAGGTTGATCAGCCCGGCGCCCTCGAGCAGGACCGATGCCTCCTGCGTCTTCGCCGTATCCCCGAAGGCCGCGCCGGCGGTCGACATCAGGGCGGACTTGACCTCGGCGGGCGTCCAGTCCCGGTGCCGGTCGAGCAGCAGGGCGGCGGCGCCCGCAACGTGCGGCGTCGCCATGCTCGTGCCGTCGAAGACCGCGAAGGGCGCCCCGGCCGCCTCAGGCAGGGTGGAGGAGAGGATCTGCCCTCCCGGCGCGGCGAGGTCGGGCTTCAGCTGGTGCCCGAAGGGCGTCGGCCCGGCCGAGGAGAAGCTCGTGACGATGCCGCTCCGGCCGGTCAGGAGCTCGTTGAAGCTGCGGTCGAAGCGGACCGGCGCCCGGCCGCCCTTGGCGTCCAGGTAGGAGACGAGGCGCGCGCCGTCCAGGTCGGCGACCATGCCGGTGTCGATCGGCAGCTGGACCGCGACGAAGTTCGCCTCCCCGGGACGGTTGTCGACGACCACCATGCCGGTCGCACCGGCGATCTGGGCGTTGGCGGCCTTCGTCGTGAAGGCGCAGGTGCCGCGGGAGACGAGCGCGAGTGAGCCGCGGAGCGAGCCCGCCGGAATCGTGCCGCGGCTGTTCGGGTCGCCTGCCGGGCCGCACAGGTGCCGGTCGACGGGCCGGCCGTCGGTGCCGACGATCGAGCCGACGTCGACGAGCGTCTGGTCGGAGGACCAGGCGGCGGGCACCCGCCCGATGTCCTGGAAGGGGATCGACTTCAGCGTCGCCGGAGCATCGCTCGTATCGACGCTCAGGGAGGGGGCGAAGACGTGCGAGTTCGAGACGGCGGCGACGGAGATCGCGTCGGGGGCCGTACCGGGCGAGCCGACCGAGCCGAGCCCATAGTCATCGCGGTCGTTGCCGGCCGCGATCACCGGCACGACACCCGCGTTCGCGACGTTGCGGACGGCCTCGACGAGCGCGTCGCTGACGGGGTCGGCCTGCGGGCCGCCTCCCGAGAAGTTGATCACGTCCATGCCGTCGTTGACCGCGGCTTCGAAGGCGGCCACGATCTGGGGCGTGAACGCGTCGTAGCCGGTCGGCGTCGGGGCGTTGAAGACGCGGTAGTTGCCGAGCCAGGCCCGCGGCGCGATCCCGCTCAGGCCCGTGATCGTGGGGTGATCGGGCCCGGGCGAGGCGGTCGTACCCGAGTCGCCGGCCGCGATCCCGGCCACGTGCGTGCCGTGGAAGGACGCCGGACGGTAGATCGGCAGCCGTCCCTGGCGGCCCGAGTGCGGGCCGGGGAAAGCGCGGGCGACGATCACCTTCGGCGTCGTGAAGGCCTTGGCGCCGCGCGGGAAGCCGGGCGGGTAGGAAAAGCCCGCCGGATTGAAGAACGGGTTCGTCTGGTCGATCCCGTCGTCGACGACGCCGATCTTGATCCCGTCGCCGCGGTCGCCCGTCGTCGCCCAGTAGGTGTCGGCGCCGATGATCGCCGGGCTCCTGTTCGTGTCGAGCTCGTAGCGGACACTCGGGTAGAGCTTGGTCACCGCGGCCTGGCGGGCGAGGAGCGGCAGCTGCCTGACGGGCAAGGAGAGAGCGAAGCCGTCGAGGATCACCCGGTAGCGCTCGGTGATCACGAGCGAGGGGATCGCGCGCTTCAGCTCGCTGGCCGCC
The DNA here is from genome assembly GCA_036378475.1 of Gaiellaceae bacterium. GTDB lineage: Bacteria > Actinomycetota > Thermoleophilia > Gaiellales > Gaiellaceae > 13-2-20CM-68-14. The sequence goes on along the minus strand of DASUWJ010000068.1, from coordinate 1,678 downwards.
GCACGCTGCTCTCGCCCCAGGCGGGCGAGGTAGCGGCGGGAGCTCAAGCTCCGCACGTTCAGCCGTGCCGAGCCGATGCTGAAGAGGCCTCGGTTGTAGGCGGCGAGCGGCGGCAGGCGCAGATCTACGAGCACGGTGATCCGCCCGCGGCTCTGGCCGGGCGGAATCACGAGCGTCCCGGCGCGGAGCCGGGGCAGGGTCGTCTCGCCGAAGGAGCGGCGAACGGGCTGCAGGGCGGCGGTCGCCGTCGAGGCGAGAAACAGCGCCGCAGCAAGCGGAACGAAGATCAGGCGGCGCAAGGCCCGCAGGGTAGCTGAGAAGCCGTAGACTCGCCCGCCGTGGCCGACTTCGCCGGCAAGCGGGGGCTCGTCCTCGGGGTCGCGAACAAGCGCTCGATCGCCTGGGCGATCGCGAGCCGCCTGGCGCAGGGGGGCGCGAGGCTCGCCTTCACCTACCAGGGCGAGCGGATCGAGCAAAGCGTCCGCGAGCTGGCCGAGAGCGTCGAGGCGCCGCTCGTGACCGCCTGTGACGTCCGCTCCGACGAGGACATCTCGCGCGTCCTCGCCGAGACGGGGGAGGTATTCGCCGGTGAGCTCGATCTGCTCGTCCACTCGGTCGCCTTCGCGGCCGCCGAGGACCTCGAGGGCCGCTTCACCGATACGCCGCGCGAGCGGTTCTGGATGGCGCTCGACGTGAGCGCCTACTCGCTCGTCGCGTGCGCGCGCGCCGCCGAGCCCCTGCTCGAGGCGGCGGGAGGCGGCTCGATTCTGACCATGACCTACCTCGGAGGCGAGCGGGCCGTCCCCCACTACAACGTGATGGGAGTGGCGAAGGCGGCGCTCGATTCGTCCGTCCAGTACCTCGCCTGGGACCTGGGCCAAAAGAACGTGCGCGTCAACGCCGTCTCGGCTGGTCCGGTGCGGACCCTGGCCGCCCGCTCGATCGCCGGCTTCCCGACGATGGAGGCGATCTTCGAGGAGCGGGCGCCGCTCCACCGCCATATCAGCGCCGAGGATGTCGGCGCCGCCGCCGCCTACCTCCTCTCCGACGAGGCCAAGAACGTGACCGGGACGACGCTCTACGTCGACGCGGGCTACCACGCGATGGGTATGTAGAGGACCCGCGGCTTCTATCGATCGCGACTCGTCAGCCCACTATTCAAGCCAGTCGACGCTACCGCACACCGGCTTGGCTACTCAGGTGCCAAGCGTGGTTGGCCCCTCGCTTCCGACGCGACAACAGATCCTGATCGGCGCCGAGGGAGCCATTGCCGATGCGTCGTGTGGTCCCGGTGATGACGGAAGCCCGGCGATGCGGCGGAGTTACGGCCCTCACGCGTGAGGCTCTACGGGGAGGCGGGTGAGCGTCCGTCGCCCGCACCCTTGAACGCGGCGTTCGCGTGATGAAGGCTTGTTCTGTGATCTGCGCCGCGTGTGGTCAGGAGAATCCGGAGGGCTTCCGCTTCTGCGGGCGTTGCGGCGCGCCGCTTCTGGCCGACGCATCGGCGGAGGTGCGGAAGACGGTGACGGTCGTGTGACCTAGTGGCCCTTGAGCAATCGTTGGACCGGAAACCTGGTCTGGCTGTCGAATCGGGATGCATCTCGACCGTGGAGGTGGTGATGCGTCCCCCGTCGGTGTTTGTGCGGCCGTTGCTGCATGAGGAGGCTGTGCGGTTGAA
>DASUWJ010000067.1:0-5523 GCA_036378475.1 Gaiellaceae bacterium | reverse complement strand
CGAAGACGATCATGATCACGAGCGCCGTCGAGGCCGAGGGCAAATCGACGACCGCCGCGAACCTGGCGGCGGCGCTCGCACGGGTCGGACAGCGGGTCGTCCTCGTCGACCTCGACCTGCGGCGGCCCTTCCTGCACAAGTTCTTCGACCTCGAGAACCGGCCCGGGCTGACCCAGGTGGCGCTCGGCCACGCGGAGCTGGCGGAGGCACTGACGCCGGTGCCGATCGTGCGGCCTGGGAAGCTGACCGACCCGTTGAACGAGCTCTCGAACGGCAACGGCCACAGCAAGAGACGGGTCGAGGGCGTACTCGAGGTGCTCGGCTCGGGCCCGGTGCCGCCCAACGTCGACGAGTTCGTCGGCACGCGGGCGGTCGCCGAGATACTGCGCCAGCTGCGGGAGCGCGCCGACGTCGTGATCATCGACTCGACGCCCCTGCTCGTCGTGGGCGACGCGATGGCGCTCACAGGCTCGATCGACGCACTGATGATCGTCGCGCGGATCAACGTCGTCCGCCGGCCGATGCTGCGCGAGCTGCAACGCGTGCTGGACGCAATCCCGGCGCGCAAGCTCGGCTTCGTCCTGACGGGTGCCTCCTCGGGCGAGGGCTACTTCGGCTACGACGGCTACAGCTACCGGCATCGTTCCTACGCGCGCCGCCCGAAGGAGCGGGTCTAGATGAAGCGGGCGAAGATCCTCGTCGCCGACTCCGTGCCGATCTTCAGGGCCGGCGTCCGCAATCTGCTCGCGAGGGAGGTCGAGTTCGAGGTCCTGGAGGCCGCCGATCTCTTCGAGCTCGAGCGGACGCTCATTCTGGAGGACCCCGACCTCGGGCTGATCGATCTCGACCTGCCTCCGCTCGGCGGCGTCGCCGCCGTGCGGAAGCTCGCGAAGGAGTGCTCGACCCAGATGATCCTCTGGAGCTTCGAGCCCGAGCGCGAGACGGTCTTCGCGGCCGTGCGCGCGGGAGCCGACGGCTACCTGCACAAGGAGATCGGGCCCCAGGGTTTGATCCGCTCCCTGCGCGGCGCGATCGACGGCGAGGCCCCGCTCTCGCGCGATCTCGCCAGCATGATGATCGAGGCCCTGCACGCGCTCGAGGAGCAGGCGAGCGCCCGCGAGCGGGCGGCCGTGCTCTCGGGGCGCGAGCGCGAGGTGCTCGAGCTCGTGGCCCGCGGGGCGCGGAACAAGGAGATCGCGGTCGAGCTCTTCATCTCGGAGTTCACGGTCAAGCGGCATATGCAGAACATCCTGCAGAAGCTGGAACTGTCCTCCCGGCGGGCGGCAGCGACGTTCTACTGGGCGGCGTACGGGCCCGAGGGCGTCGCCGCAGCCGGGCAACCGGCATGAGCGGCGGGGGCGCCCAGGCCCTCGTCGCCGCCGTCTGCAAGGTGCCGCTGCTCGGCGAGGCGCTGGCAGCCTCGTTCGAGGGCATCGCCGAGCTCCGCTCGTTCCCGGGCGAGCTCGAGGACATCGACGGCCTGCTCCGCTCACTGCACCCCGACGCGGTCGTCGTCGACTCCCGCTCGCAGGCCGCTCAGGCCGAGCCCTACGCGCGCGCTTCGCAGGCACCGCTCGTTCACGTGCTCCTGCGCGAGCAGAAACTGCGCGTGCTGCGCAACGGCGACTGGGAGGCTGACGACAGCGACGGCGCCTCGGCGGAGGCGATCCGAAACGCCGTCGTCGCCGGCCTCTACGGGAGGCAGCCCGTATGAACGCGACCGAGCGCGCCGCTTTGGTGCAGGGAGTCGAGCTCTACGAAGAGCTCTCGCTGACGGTCAACGAGCGGACGCTGCAGATCCTCGAGCAGCGACGTAAGACGGCTGTCATCCACAGGCGAGGCTGGCTCGTCCGCCGGATGCTGCTCGCCGCCGACATCGTCGGCCTGGTGGCGGCGTTCACGCTCTCCGAGGCGATCTACAGCCGCGGCACGGGGCTCAACCACTTCAATCTCCTGACGGAGGCGCTGCTCTTCGCGGCGACACTGCCCGGCTGGATCGTGGTCGTCAAGCTGTACGGCCTCTACGACCACGACGAGGAGCGGACCGACCATACGACGGTCGACGATCTCGTCGGCGTCTTTCACATGGTCACCGTCGGGACCTGGCTCTTCTTCGCCGGGGCCTACTTGACCCGCCTCGCCCACCCGGCGCTGCCGAAGATCGCACTCTTCTGGACGTTCGCGACCGTCTTCGTGACGGTGGCGCGAGGGGCCTCGCGCGCGATCGCCCGCCGGCAGGTGACCTACGTCCAAAACGCGGTGATCGTCGGCGCCGGCGAGGTCGGCCAGCTGATCGCCAAGAAGCTGCTGAACCATCCCGAGTACGGGATCAACCTGGTCGGGTTCGTCGACGCCCAGCCGAAGGAGCGCCGAAACGACCTGGACGGGCTGACGCTGCTCGGCTCGCAGGAGCGGCTGCCGGGGATCGTGCGCCTCTTCGACATCGAGCGGGTGATCGTCGCCTTCTCGAACGAGACCCATGAGCGCAGCCTGGAGCTGATCCGCTCGCTCAAGGACCTGGACGTCCAGATCGACATCGTGCCGCGGCTCTTCGAACTCGTGGGCTCGAACGTCGGCATCCATACGGTCGAGGGGCTGCCCCTGATCGGCCTACCGCCACTCCAGCTGGTGCGGCCTTCGCGCTTTGCCAAGCGGGCGACGGACCTCGTCGTCTCGAGCGTCGCCTTGGTGCTCCTCTCACCGCTCCTGCTCGTGATTTCGCTCTTGATCAAGCAGGACTCGCCGGGGCCGGTCTTCTTCCGCCAGGTGCGGATGGGCTCGCGGGACAAGACCTTCCGGATCTACAAGTTCCGCACGATGGCGCTCGACGCCGAGGAGCGGAAGCTCGAGATCGCTCACCTGAACAAGTACGTCCGAAACGGCGAGGACCCGCGGATGTTCAAGATCGCGAACGATCCCCGGGTGACCCGGTTCGGCCGCTTCCTGCGCCGCTACTCGCTCGACGAGCTGCCCCAGCTGATCAACGTCTTCAAGGGCGAGATGAGCCTGGTCGGCCCGCGTCCACTGATTCTCGAGGAGGACCTGCACGTCGAGCAGTGGGGTAGGCAGCGGCTCGATCTGAAGCCGGGCATGACCGGTCCCTGGCAGGTGCTCGGCCGCAACGACATCCCCTTCGCCGAGATGGTCAAGCTCGACTACCTGTACGTGACGAACTGGTCGCTCTACAGGGACCTGCAGCTGATGCTCCGCACGCTTCCGATCGTCTTCCGGCACCGGCCGATCTACTGAGATGGTGATGCCGGGAGCGGCCGCCAGCCGCTTAACGACGACCCGCGTCGCCCAGGCCCCGAAGGCCGCGGCGCTCGCCGGGGCTACCGCCGCGATCGGAGCGCTCGCCGTCTACCGGCCGACCGCGGCGTTCGGAATCGTGCTCACCCTGGCGGCGGCGTGCATCGTCGTTCGGCTGGGGGCCGTGGGCGTCGCCGTACTCACGCTCGGCGCCCTCCCCTGGCTGACGGTCTTCGACGCGCTCGTTCCCCACCTGAGTGCCACGCTCGTCGCGGGCGCGGCCGTGGCCGCCCTGCTCGTCGTCACCTACCGGGAGCAGCGCGCGAGTTACCCGGCGGCGCTGCAGGTCGGTCTGGTGCTGTTCTTCGTTCCGATCCTCGTCTCGCTGGCCGGCCAGAGCTCCGGCGCCCAGTTGATCGTCGCCGCCAAGTACCTGCTCTTCCCGGCGCTGGCGATCGTCCTCGCCCGCGCGAGGCCGAGCCGCGAGACGAAACTGATCGTGGTCGCGACCCTCGTCAGCTCCGCCGCGGCACTCCTCGTCCACCTGGCGCTCGGGTTGCTCCACGTCGGCTCGATCGGCACCTACTACGGCAGCGGCGAGCTGCTCGTCTTCGCGAATCCCCACCACCTGGCGCTGCTCGCGAGCTGCGTCGCGGCCGCGAGTATCCGGGCTCCCTTCAGCCTGCGCTGGCGGCTCGCGATCTTCGGCTGCGCGGCTGCTGTCACGATCGGGACCGGGGTCCGCTCGGCACTCGTCGGGCTGCTCGTCCTGGCACTTGGCACCCTGCTCTGGTCACGCTCGCGGAAGACGGCCGTCGTCCTGATCTTGGTCGCGATCGCCGTCGTGCTCGGAACGGGGGTGCAGAAGGTGGCGCTGTCTCGCTACCAGACCTCGCAGCGGATCGGTGAGTTCACGCAGTTCCAGAGCGTCGGCAGCAACCGGGGCGCGATCTGGACGACCGCGCTCACGGACTGGCGCGCCGCGGGCCCGGGTGCCTGGTTCTTCGGCACCGGCCTGCGCAGCATCCCCAAGTTCGAGATCAAGCGGCTCGGCGCGGCGCTCGTCGGCCACAGCGACATCGTCCAGGTCGGCGTCGAGCTGGGCGTGATCGGGCTGGCGGGTCTGATCTTGATCTGGACCTCGATCATCCAGACGGCCGGCGACCGCTTACCACTGCTGACCCTGGCGGCATTCGGCGCGCTCAACGGCTCGCTCGAGTATTCCGGCCCGATCGCCATCGCCCTGACCCTCTGCCTCGCCACCGGCGGCGGCGCGCTCGTACGAACTCGCGCCCGGCGGTGACCGCGCTTCCCGCGGAACCGCAGCAGGGTCAGCCGCCGGGTCACCTCGACCGCCTCTTCCGGCGGGGCTTCGCCGAGACCTTCGTGCTCGACATCGGCGCCCGGGCGCTCAGCGGCGCTTCGATCGTCGTCCTGATCCGCGGGCTCAACGTCTCGACCTACGCGTACGCGACGCTCTTCCTGATCTTCGCCCAGTTCCTGGCCACGGCCGCCGGTGGCGGCGTCCGCCTGCGCTACCTGCGCCGAGAGGCGGAGCGCATCTCCCGCCGGAGCGGGACCGTGGCCGCGTCGTTCACGGCGGCGCTCGTCAGCAGCTCGGTGCTGATCGCCGCGATCGCCTTTGCCTTCTATCCGTTCGTGGCCCTGTTCGTGCACGTCCCCTCGGCGGGGACCGCGCTCGGGCTCGTGCTCTACAGCATCGGCTTCGGGATCGGCTGGAGCGCGGTCGAGCTGGCCGTCGCCCACTACCAGGCCCACAGGCGCTTCCGCCTCGCCGGCGCGCTCGGAGTCCTGCGGGCGGCCACGATTCTCTGCGTCTCGATCCTGATCGTCGCCACCCGTGCCCAGCACCTGCCGGCACTCGCGCTCTGGTTCGTCGGCGGCATGATCGGGGCCGGCGCGCTCGCAGCCGGCTGGGTGCTGCGGCGGCGGGAGGAGCAGGGCGGCGACTCGAGGCGGGACTGGCTGTCCCTGACCTCGGAGGAGGGCTGGCTGACGCTCTACTTCCTGGCGGCCGCCGGTTTTGCCTACGTCGACGTGATCGTCGCCAGCATGTTCCTGAGCGAGAAGGCGATCGCGACCCTCGGCGCGACGCTGCGCTATCTCTCGATCGCGCTGGCGGCGATCCCGGCGGTCGGGGCGGTGCTGCGCGTTCGCGTCTCCCAGCTCGACGTGCTCGACTCCGGCGCCAACCAGCGCGCGCTCGTGCTCGGCTGGCTGCGGGCGACGGCGCTGCCGGGGCTCCTCGTCCTC
>DASUWJ010000066.1:0-22909 GCA_036378475.1 Gaiellaceae bacterium | reverse complement strand
TCCGGCGAGGGATGGCGCGCGAGATCGAGCGGGGCGATCGAGGGAAAGTACTCGTTCTGCCAGAAGCGAGCGAAGTGAGCGGGCGGGAAGGTCACGATCGCGAGCCGACCGCCCGGTCGAAGCACCCGCCAAAGCTCGGCGAAGGCACGACGCCGGTCGATCAGGTGTACCACCGTCCAGAGCACGGCGGCATCGAACGAGCCGTCCTGGAAGGGCAGGCTCTCCACGCTGGCGCGCTCGAGAGCGACCGAAGCGGGCACGCGGTTTCGTGCCTGGGCGAGCATCTCGGGAGCGGGATCGACCCCCCAAACCTGGGCCAGGCCGCGCTCGGCGAGCACGCGGGCGAACTTGCCCGTGCCGCAGCCGACATCGAGCACCCGCGCCCCCGCGAGCTCTGCCTCGCGCACGAGAAACTCGAAGACCTCGAGCCAGTTGTCGTCGATCGGCCGTAGGCGCTCGTAGTCCGCGGCGCGGGCCCCGAAGTCCGGCTCAGTCGGCAGCGCTTCGCTCAGGCGTCGGAAACGAGCTCGTCCGGATCGGTCATCGCCTCGATCGCGTGCTGGGCCGCCTCAAGCGACGACTCGGGAACGAGCACCTTCTGGGGCGCGTTCTCCGTTGCGCGCGGATGGTGCTCGACCGCGGACTCGAGCTCGGAGTCGATCCCGGCCTGGTGCAGAATCGCCTGCAGCTCCTCGGCCTCGGCGATGTCCTCGGCGAGCGCCACTTGGACGAGCTGCGTCACGGCACGGCCTCCGTCTCGCGTTCGGGGAGCTCGCCGCCGAGCGCATGGCTGCCACGGGCGCCTGCCTTCACGAGCCTGGGCACCCCCCGCTCCGGGAACGGCACGTCGATCACGTCGAAATCCTTCGGCACCACGGTCGCGGGGAAGATCGTACGCGCCTCGCGGCCGACCTCGGGTCCGAAGTAGCGGTTCGAGAGGTGCGTCAGGGCGAGCAGGCCGGCCTCCGCCTCGCGGGCGAGCTCGGCCGCCTCGAGCGCGGTCGAGTGGGCGGTCTCGCGGGCGCGCTCGCGTTCCTCGTCGAGGAAGGTCGCCTCGTGCACGAGCACCTCGGCCTCGCGCGCGGCCTCGAGGACGACGGGCGAGGGCGCCGTGTCGCCGGCGAGGACGAGCTTACGACCCCGGCGCGGCGGCCCGAGCACGGCATCGGGTGTCACCACCCGTCCGTCCGGGAGCTCGATCGACTCGCCGCGCTGCAGGAGCCCGCGCTGGGGTGGCTCGATCCCGAGCGCGTCGGCCGCCTCGACATCGAAACGGCCGGGGCGGGGGCGCTCGACGAGCGCGTAGCCGAGCGAGGAGACGCCGTGCGCGGGCGGGAAGGTGACGAGGTTGTAGCCGTCTCGCTCGAGGACGTCGCCGGGTTCGAGCTCCTCGAGGCGAAGGCTGTAGGTCAGCTTGCCGAAGATCCGCTTCAGCGCCGAGAAGAGCTCCCGCAGGCCCGGCGGCCCGTAGACGGTCAGCTCGACCTCGCGTCCACGCAGCGCGAAGGTCTTCAGCATGCCGGGCAAGCCCAGGTAGTGATCGGCGTGGTAGTGGGTCAGGAAGACCTCCCTCAGCTCGACCAGGCCGACCGTCGAGCGCAACATCTGGCGCTGCGTTCCCTCGGCGCAGTCAAACAGGAGCCGCTCGCTGCCGCGCCGCACGAGAAGTGCCGAGGGCGCCCGCTGCGCGGTCGGCACCGAGCCCGAGGTGCCGAAGAAGACGAGGTCGAGATCCACGGGCGCAAGTGTAGGCTCGCGCCGTGGCGAACCCCGGATTGCCGCCGGCCCGCGCTAGCGCGCGCGCCCGCGAGCTGCTCGGCCGCAGGGCGAGCGCCGAGCTCCACGAGGAGGTCCGCGCGCTCTGGAAGCGCCACTCGATCGCGGAGGACAAGCGCGATCTCCCGGGCCTGATCGCCACGCTGACCGAGGACTGCGTCTACGCGTTCGCCGGGCGGCCGGAGCGCTGGCAGGGCCACGCAGGCGCCAGCCGCTTCTACGAGGAGCTCCTCCGTGCGTTCCCGGACATCGAGTTCGCCTTGACCCAGATCGTGATCGGGCCGCAGGGGGTTTGCGAGGAGGCGGTGGTGACCGCGACGCACGAGCGCGACTGGCTCGACCTCCCGGCAAGCGGTGAGCGGCTCGAGTTCGAGGTCGCGATCTTCTTCCCCTTCGACCTCGAGCAACGGCTCTTCCGCGGCGAGCGGATCTACCTCGCGGGCCTGCCGTCGAGCTAGGGCAGAACGAGCCTCTGCCCGGGCCGAACGACGTCGCCGCCGAGGCCGTTTCGCTGCTCGAGGCGATAGATCACCCCGCGCGGGTCGCCACTGTAGTGCGAGGCCGCGATCGACCAGAGTGTGTCGTAGGGCTTGACCGTGTAGAAGCGGGGTTTGCCCGCCCCGGGCGAGGAATGGGCGACGACCGCCCAGAGAACGAGCACCGCGAGCACCGTGCCGAGGAATTTAACGAACATATGTTCGCTAGGCTACAGCGAACATGTGTTCGTGTCAAGCGACGGGAAGTAGGTAGTCAAAGCACGTACTCCGCCGGGGCGAAAGGGAGGCAGCCAGTTCTGCCCCGATTGGGATTGGCGGGCGAATGTTCCCGCGCATCCCGCGTCACTCGCAGCGCTTCCGCGACCTCTACCGGGGCCGTGCCGCCGCCGAGCGTGAGTTCGCGTTGCTCAAGCGCGACTATGCGCTGGCCGACCTCCGCGTTCGTGGCCTTGAGCGCGTCAGAGTTCACGCCGACCTCGTGATGCTTGCCCGGCTCTCCCAGACACTCTCTCGGGCTCGGGCGGTGCCGTTGGCGGCGTAGAGTTCTCGCGGTTATGGACCGCGCTCGTATCGACCGCCTCTGGGTCGGAGCGTACCGCCCCGCCTGCGCCGTCTGTGGGCTCTCGGACAGGTGGCATTTCCTCGCGCAGGGTGTCGAGGAGGACCCAACGAGGCTTGTCTTTGGAGCGGTTTGGCCTGACGGAACCCCGGTCGAGGATTTCAGCTTCACCGCGTTCGCTGTGGTCTGCAGCAAGTGCGGCAACGTGCGGCTCATTTCGGCCGACGTTCTCGACAATAAGGTCGATTCGGACCCCGACGGCGAGACCGAGCCTCATTGACTGGCACCGGAGGCGACGGGACCAAGCGAACCGCTTATGCTGGTCGCGGCGTGGGCCGACCACGCCGTTCCCCCGAGGGGGTGACTACCCGCAGCGAGCTGATACGCCCGGGTGGTTTGCCAACCAGCGGGAAGGCTGCTCGGCCCCGCCGCGCTTGATGGCCGCGCCCGGAGCGTGGCCGTTTCGTCAAAGGTTCCTAGCTCAGGGCGAGTCGTTCCAGGGTCGTCGAGACCGGGCGCGGGCAAGCATCCCTGCGCCCGGTCGAAAGTGACGGCGACCCTGGAACCACCCGCCGAGCGCGCTAGAGTGGACGCGATGCCTCGCCGCGAATCTCCGAAGCCGAAGCCGCCCTCCAAGGCGATCCGCGAGAAGCAGGATCCGGCGTTCTCGCGCTTCGACTTCGAGCGGGCGCTAGAGAAGGCTACGCGCCAGCAGGACGAGTCTTCTGCACGCGGTCGAGGATCAGCCAGAACATAGGCGTCTCGCTGTCCCGCCGGTTGTAGCGAAAGCTGTACTCGTCCAAGTAGCTCTGCAGGTGCTTCTTGCTGACCGAGTGATAGACGCCTCGGATGCCATTCTTCACGAGGCCGAAGAAGCCCTCGATCGTATTCGTGTGAACGTCCCCTTCGACGTAGAACTTGGCTGAGTGATTGACTCGGCGATGCTTGTAGCCGCGCTTGCCAAGTTCTGAGTAGCCCCGGTACTCGTCCGTGTAGATCATCGACCCGGGCAAGACGAACTCGCGCACGGTCTGCTCGACAACGGGACCGCGAATGGTGGGAACGCAGCGCGTCACTACTCGGCCTTTCCGCTCGACGGCTGCCATCACGAGCTGCTTGCGATCCCAATGCGAGTTCTTCGTCACTCGCGGGTAGGCCTTCGGCCGACCGCCATAGAAGGTCTCGTCCACCTCGACCGTCGAACCCTCGCCGCCAAGAGCTTCGTCGTCCTCGTGAAGCAGAGTTCGAATCTGGCGGAACATCCGCAGCGCGGTCTTGTTGCTGACCCCGATTTCTCTCTCTAGCTGCTTCGCACTGATCCCGCAGCGCGTCGAGGACATGAGGAAGATTGCCCAGAACCAGAGCTGCAAGCTCGTCGTGGACTTGTGAAAGATCGTCCCGGCCGTGGGGTAGACGTGGTGGCCGCAATGCTGGCAGGAGTAGGCAGAGCGCCCGTTGATCTTGTGAAAGCGCGAGGGCTTCTGGCACTTCGGGCAAGGCGTCCCCTTCGGAAAGAAGCGGTCGCGCAGGTAGTCGAGGCAGGCTTCGTTGTCGGGGAAGCGCCGCATGAACTCCGTGTAGGTCATGGTGCTGTCGCTCGCCGGAGTGCGTGCTACCGAGTCTCTTTTCCGTGCCGCCATACGTGTAAAGGTTACACATGGCGTCGGACGACATTAGACCCTCACCTCGGCCGTTTCCCAGAAGAACTCATGCCATTTCCCGCGCTTCGTTCTCTCAGCACAGACGACTCGATAGCGGCCGGACTCTGGGACGGGGGCCCTGTCGAAGTCAGCCGGATAACGCACCCAGACTTCGCCGACCTGGGAGGTTGGTAAGCGGCCTTCGTGAGTGAACCTCTCACCGGCCGGGGTCTTGATCTGCCACCTAAGCGGGGGTGTCGATTGCGCCCCGATCTTGCTACGTAGCTCAAAGAGAATCTGGCCGTCCTTGGACGACCACCACAGTTCCCAGCGACTGCTTCGGAAGTGCAAAAGGACGAAGTGGTACAGCCAGACGAGGGCGACGACGATCGCGAGCGACAAAAGCGTGCGCCAGAACGCGCCGAACAGAAGTCGCACGGTGGCACTCCTGCTCTGCGGCAGGACAACCCAGACGCCGAAAACCACGACCGCCGTCAATGCGCCGATCCAGAGGTGGGACCGAGCGAACTTGGATGAGTCCCGCCAAGCCTCGGCCGCCCGCCCCCGTTCGCTTTTCGAGAGGTCGAGCACCGCGAGCACCCTAGAATCGGGTACGTGCTTTGACTACCTACTTCCCCAAGCGACAGGCAAACGGCGGCTCGCGGACGCGGAGCTCAAGCGCCACGGAGCACCCGCAGCAGAAGCCCGAGCACCTCGCGGCGCCGGCGAAGAGCCGCTTCCTTGCTGAGCTTGGCGCCCGACGCCTTGCGCCCAGCTGATCGCTCGCGCTTTGCCGTCCGTGCAGATGTCGCCGGCGTGCAGGATCAGCGCCGCCGAGCGAAGGAGGGCGAGGCACTCGTCTGATAGTCGCCGCGACCCACGAGGCAGGTGGGTGTCCGAGATGACGGCGACGCGGGTCAGCCGGCGCCGTTCAGAAACGTGCCGTCACGGTAGACGAGCTCGCCGTCTGCGTAGACCTCGCCCCCGCTGCGAAGGTCGCAGATCATGTCCCAGTGCAGGGCCGAGCGGTTGAGGCCGCCCGACTCGGGATAGGCCGTCCCGAGTGCGAGATGGACGGTGCCGCCGATCTTCTCGTCGAAGAGGATGTTCTTCGTAAATAGCGGCACCGCCACGTTCAGGCCGAACGCGAACTCACCGACCCGGCGGGCTCCCTCGTCCAGGTCGACCATCTGGCGCAGGAACTCCTCGCCGCGGGCAGCAGTGGCGGCGACGACTTCCCCCGCCTCGAAGCGAAGGCGGACGTCGTCGACCTCGCGCGCGTTGAAGACTGCCGGGTAGGTGAAGCGGATCTCGCCCTCGACGCTCGTCTCGAGCGGGGCGGTGAAAACCTCCCCGTCAGGCATGTTTTCCTCGCCCTTCGCCCTCAGCCAGGGCCGCCCCTCGATCGAGAGTCGCAGGTCGGTGCCCTCGGCGAGGATCCGCAGCTCGCGCTGGCTCTCGAGGAAGTCGGCCACGCGGTCGATCTCAACTCCGAATTCCCGCCAGCGCCCGACCGGATCCGGCTCGTCCAGGAACATCGCGCCGTAGACGAAGTCCTCGTATTGGGCCAGCGACATCGCCGCGTCCTGGGCAAACGCCTCGGTCGGGTAGGAGGTCAGAATCCAGCGCAGCTCGCCCGCGGCCGCCCGCTCGAGGTAGCGGTTTCGCAGGCGCTCGCTCGCCAGCTCCTGCCGCGCGTGCCGCGCCGGATCGATGTTCGAGAGCCGCTTCGTGTTCGCGAACGCCTCGAGCACGATCCGCACGTCAACCGTCTCGATGTCGTCGGCGCGCGCCGGGTTGACCCAGTCGAGCTGGTCGTCGTTGCCGAGCTTGAGCAGCTGCTCGGACAGTCCCTCCAGAGAGATTCTCGGCAGCGGCTGGCCGCCGGCCGCGAGGATCGCGCGGTAGACCTCGCGTGCCGCCGGTGCGGCGAGCGGCGAGGCCTCGAGCGTGACGAGATCGCCCGGTTGGACGCCGGCCGAATAGCCGACGAGGACCTCGGCGAGGCGCTCGTGGCGGCTATCCGACATGCTCGGGCGCCGGCGCCGAGTGGGGCTCGTGGAGGAAGCTGCCCGCCCGCCAGACGAGCTCGCCATCGGCGTACACTTCTCCCTCCCGGCGCAGGTCGCAGATCAGGTCGAGATGGAGCGCGGAGCGGTTCAGCCCGCCCAGGTTCTCGAAGCCCATCCCGAGTGCGAGGTGCATCGTGCCGCCGATCTTCTCGTCGAAGAGGATGTTCCGGGTAAAGCGGTCGATCTCGTAGTTGAGGCCGAACGCGATCTCGCCGGCGACCCGCGCACCCTCGTCCAGTTCGAGCAGGGCCTCGAGGTAGCTCTGGCCGTCGGCCGCCTCCGCCGCGACCACCCTTCCCTCCGCGAAGCGAAGCGTGATGTCCTTGATCTCCCGTCCCTCGAACACCGCGGGAAAGCCGAAGCGGATCGTCCCCTCGACACCCGTCTCGATCGGGCTCGTGTAGACCTCGCCGTCGGGCATGTTCTGGAGCCCGTGGGCGGCTCGCCAGGTCCGCCCCCTGACGGCCACGGTCAGATCGGTGTCTTGACCGACGATCCTCAGTTCCTGGACGGAGCCAAGCGTCTCCGCTCGCGCGCCGAGCTCGGCCGCGAGCGAGCGCCAGTGCCCGATCGGATCGCCGTCGAGGACGTGGCAGGCCCGGAAGACGAAATCCTCGTACTCGCCGAGCGACATCTCGGCGTCCTGAGCGTGGGCATTCGTAGGCGAGAGAGTCCCGCACCAGCGCAGATCGCCGCGCGCCATCCGGTCGCGGCGAATGATCGCGAGGCGGCGCGAGGCGGCGATCAGGCGCCGATGGCGCTCGGGATCGAGGCGCGAGAACGAGCGCGTGTTCGACTCCGACCAGATCGTGATGACGGCGTCGACCCGCTCCAGCTCGCGCTGCTCGACCGGGGAAACGAAATCGAGCTGCTGATCGCTCCCCTCGGCGACGAGGATTTCCTGCAGCCCCTCCAGCTCGAGATCGACGTAGGCGTGCGCGCCGCGGCGGATTGCCTCGCGATGGAGCGCGAGCACGAGCGGGGTCGCGGCTGCAGAGGCTTCGATCCGCAGTACCTGCCCCCCTTGCAGCTCGAGCGAGTGGGCCAGCACGAGCTCCGCCAGGCGGTCGAAGCGGGGATCGTTCATCTACCGGGCAAGCAGGAGCGCTCCTACCGCCGCCGGCCGAGGACGCGAAACGGCTGGCTGAGCGCGGTCAGCGTCCGCTTCGGGTTCATCGCTGCGCTGAGCTGCACGCCGTAGACATACCAGCCAGGGTGCCGGAGGGCCCTCCTCGAGAGGGCGATCTGCTTCGAGCTGTAGGCGACGAGCTTGCCCTTGGCGGCGACCAGCGGCCGGGAGCGCGGGTTCGCGAGCGCCTTCATCACCGCTCTTCGCACCGCCCGGGTGAGGCTGTGTCCCGCGATCCGGAACAGGCCGGCGCTGTAGCTCGCGTCCTCCTGAGCGGCTGCCCGGAACTGCCAACTCTTGTTTCGGATCGAGCGGGCCGACACGTACCCGAACTGGACGAGGCCACCGGTGACCGTGGTCGTGTGCAGCCAGCCGGGCGGGATCAGCACACAGCGGCCATGGGTCTGGGCGATCGCGTCCTTGACCGCGGCGTAGGAGGGACGGCGCGAGTCGTCGATTCGCATCAGGCCGCTCTGCCAGCGGCCGAGGTCGCGCTCGTCGACGAGATGGAAGAAGCTGAGCGAGCGAACGTCCGGGTCGCAGCTGATGAAGTGGATGATGTCGCTGTAGTACTGCGCCTGGGTTCCCTCGTCGACCGTGATCACGTTCTCGGTCCCGTAGTAGAGGTGCCGCAGGGCCGGAGGTATCGCTACCTGCCAGGCCGTCTCGTCGAGATCGAGCGTGAGGGCATGCGCGGGTGCAGGCTGTCCGCGCTCGGCGAAGACCGGCTGGGCCGTGCCGTTGAAAGCATCCCAGACCGCCTGCTTGATCCGGTCGAGGTCGGGGATGCCGGCCTTCGGCCAGGGATAGCCCTTGAGCGGCGGGTCGTTGTTCTGGTTCGGATAGGGGTGGAAACCGAGTTCGTCCATGAGCGGCTTCGTCCGCCCGCTCGCCACGTAGGCCGCGCCGAGGTCGTGCAGGAAGCGGACCGGCGAGGTGGACACGTTGTCCGCCGCAAAGGGGTTGTCATTGCCGCGCGGAGAGAGCCCGAGGCCGATCACGTTGATCGAGGGATCGACCGCCTTGAGCGCATCGTAGGAGGCCGCCAGCAGCGGCTCGTACGCCGCCCCCGAGGCCGAGGTGCCGTTCGGATTGAACTGGGGCTGCCAGAAGCGCGGCTGGTTCGGCTCGTTGCCGATCACGAAGTCCTTCACGCTCGGGTAGGCGCGGGCCAGCAGCTGCAAAAACGCAGCAAAGCGCCCGATCGCCGCCGACGAGGAGCTGACGTCGCGCGGATGCGCGGGCGAGACCGCGAAGACGATGCGAACGCCGTGGATCGCGGCCTCGGGTACCCAGATGTCGAGCTGGCTCTGGTTCGGGATCGTCGTCGGACTGGCGCCGTCCCATTCGATCGCGATCCTGTTCTCGGTCGTGCCGAGGTCGTTCAGGGTGGCGTAGAACGCGGCCGGATCGCCTAGGGCTCCCACGTCCTCGGTGATGCCGAAGCTGACGTTCGCTGCCGCGGGTCCGGCGAACGCGAGCGCGGCGAAAATACAGCCAAGCAACAGCACAACCCTCTTCACATGCTCACCCTTTCCATGCCTCGGCCCGCGTACAGGTTGCCACGCCTCACCCCGGAGCGCGTAGGTCACCGGACCTATCTTCCGGGGCGGGGGGCCCTACTCCTTAGGCGCTGCGAGCACTAGCTGCGGAGGTGATTGCCACCGCCGCCGGCAAGGCGGCGAGGACGGCGTCGAGCAGCTTGCCGGCACCGAAGCGGACGGGATCGTCCGCTGGCAGGACGGTCTCGCTCTCGGCAGCCGCGACCGCCGCACGCGCATCCGGTTCGTCGAGCCCGGCGGTGTTCAGCGCGAGGCAGGCGACCCGCGCCGGGCGCGCGGGCAGCGAGATGCGCTCGTGCAGCGCGACCAGATCGCCGAGACCGGGCAGCGCGTGCTCGCGATAGCCCTCGATCGCTCTGGCACCCGCCCGGTGGCAGAGGATGTAGAGGTGCGGCGCGCTACCGTGGATCAGCCCGAGCGTGACACCGGAGTACGCCGGATGCAGGAGCGCGCCTTGACCTTCCACCCAAAGCAGGTCGCCGTGCAGGGCGCCCTCCACGACGAGCCGCTCGGCGGCACCCGCGAGGAAGTCGGAGACGACCGCATCGACCGAGATGCCCCAGCCCGCGATCGCGATCCCTGTCTGACCCGTCGGGACGAAGACGGAGTGCAAGCCCCGCCGCGTAGCCTCACGGTCGAGTTCGAGCGCGACCGTCATCTTCCCGATCGCGCAGTCGGAGCCGACGGTCAAGACGACTCGGGCGTCTAGCTCCAGGTTCGCTCCCGTCGGCACGTTCAGGTCTCCGGGGGGCTTGCGGAGGTCGTGCAGCTCGACGCCGTGGCGCGCGGCCAGCTCGACGAGCTCCGGGTCGTCGGTCAAAAACTCGTGCAGGCCGTTCTCGACGTCGAGCCCCTGCGCGATGCTGGCCCGCAGGAGCTCGCGCCACGCCGGCGGGAAGCGACCGCCCTGCGTAGCCACGCCGACGAGCGCCGTCGTCGGATTGAAGCAGAGCGCGTCCTTGACCGACCCGACGACGGGAATCCCTTCGTGCAGCTCCCCCGCTCGCTCCGAGTCGAGCAGTGCAACCGTCGGGTGGGGCGAGTAGCGGATCACCCCGCGTGCGGTCTTGCCGTAGTGGGGGTCGCCCGAGCGGCCCTCGGCCAGGATCAGGTAGCGCTTTGTTGGGTCCGGCCTCACAGGCTCCGGCCCGGTGGCGCGGTCCAGACCGCGCCTCGTCGGGCGCTACCGCGGTGCGCCACGCTCGCCCCAAGCTTGCCCGGCCGCCGCCCGGCTGACCCCGAGTCCGGGCCGGTCCGGCGCCAGTTGGCAGCCGTCGTGGAGCTCCACGCCGGGCCACGGATCCTCCAGTAGGAGCAGATTGCCGTCGAGGTCGACGAAATCGCACAGGCTCGCGATCTGGGCGCCGGCGGAGATGCCGAGGCCCGACTCGGCCATGCAGCCGAGCATGACCCCAAGCCCGAGGGCGCGGGCGGCGTGAGCCATGCGAACGGCCTCGCGGATGCCGCCCGATTTCGAGAGCTTGATGTTGATCCCGTCCGCGCGCTCGGCACAGGCCGCGACGTCGGCGAGCGTGTGGCAGTCCTCGTCGACGTAGATCGGGATCGGCGAGCTCTGCCTGACCCTCGCGGCCGCGGGGTCGCCCGCCTCGAGCGGCTGCTCGCAGTACTCGACACCAAGGCCGGCCAGCCGCGGCAGCGAATCGAGTGCCTCCTCGGGCGTCCAGCCTTCGTTGACATCGATCTGGAGCGGCAGCGCGGTCACGGAGCGGACGGCGCGGACTCGCTCGACGTCGAGTCCGTCGCCGCCCCCGAGCTTGAGCTTCAGGCGCACAAAGCGGGAGGCGGCCTGTTCGGCCCGGCGTGCCATCTCGTCGGGATCGCCGAGCCACACCGTCCAGGAAGTCGGTGGCCCCTGTTGCCGCAGGCCGAGCAGCCGCCAGACCGGCAAGCCGACCAGCTTGCCGCAGAGATCGTGGAGCGCGTGGTCGAGCGCCGCTCGCGCCGCCTGGGTGTGCGGGGTGGCGGGCAGCCTCGAGGCGAGCTCGTCGAGGGCGAAGGGATCGTCGCCGAGCGCGGCCGCCGCATCCTGTAGGAACTCCAGTCCGGAGGCGGCATCCTCGTCGTAGCGGTCGATCGGCGTGCCCTCACCGAGGCCGGTGACGCCCTGATGCCTGAGCTCGACCTCGATCGCCTCGGTCTCGTCCGCGGAGCCGCGCGCGATCGTGAAGGTCTCGGCCAGCTGCAGCGTCCGAGCACGGGCCTCGAGCTCCACGCCGATACACTAGACACGTCGCGCCTGTAGCTCAGGGGATAGAGCGCGCGCCTCCGGAGCGCGAGGTCGCAGGTTCGATTCCTGCCAGGCGCATCGAGACTCTCGCCAGCGAGGCGCCATCGCGCGGGGTCAGGCCTGCCGGAGATATCGCGATGCACACCCGGTGCCGTTTCCGTGCGGCCTGCGGGATCTCGCCGAATCGCGTGCGACTCGCGCTCGAGCGAGCGCACGCTCGTTCAGCCGACGCCGATAGATTCTCCTCATGCTTAGGGGGCGTTGCGCGTGCAATGCCGTCGGCTATGAAGTCGCGGACGAGTTCGTCGTCGCCTACAACTGCCACTGCTCTAACTGCCGCGCGATGACAGGCTCGGCCTTCCTGCCGTGGGGCGAGATCGAACCCGAGAAGCTGAGCGTCACGAAGGGGGCGGATTCGCTGCTGATCGATGGCGATGCCGAGGCCGCACACGCAATGCGATGCGGTGAGTGCTGGTCGCTCCTCTACTGGACTGTGCACCACCACGACCGCGCGTACGTCCGCGTTCCGTACGGGTCACTCATCGACGAGCCAACGCTCAGGCCGACCGCGCACATGTTCGTCGGGTCGAAGGCTCCCTGGTACGAGATCCTCGACGACCTTCCTCAACACGCCACCTATCCCTGGTCCTGATCGGCTGCTACGGATGACGCGGCGCCCGATATGCCGCCGCTCAGGGAATTTCGGGACCCGGCCCAGGACTCGAGGCACGCGGGGATTTGCAGGTAGGTCGCGGCCGTCCCAGCCGCCGGTTAGCGATCCGGCTCCCGCCAGGAGACAGAGCAGGACGGACCCGCGGAGCAGTCCGCCCGTCCCGTCGGGGCGCCTGCTAGCGAGCCTCAACCAGTGGGTACGCGACCGTGGGCGTTCTGCGTCCCGCAACACGGGGTCCCCCAAGGCCTCGCACCATCGGCCTGGCCTTTCGTTCCCGGACGTACCCGCCAAGGCAGACCGATGGAAGGAGCGGTCGTTCGTCGTCTACCTTCGCGGCGTGGCTTGCCTCGGCTCCTATATCCGCTCCCTCGATCCACGGCTGCCGCAAGCGGTCTGGATCCTGCAGGGCGGCGGTCTCCTGAACTCGTTCGGGAACGGCCTCGTGCTGCCGTTCCTGATCATCTACCTGCACAACGTGCGTGGGGTGTCGCTGGGGCTCGCCGGTCTGATCGCCGCCGCGAACTCTGCGGCCGCGCTCGTGACCGGGTTCGTCGCGGGTTCGCTCTCGGGCCGGATCGGGCCGCGCCGCGTCTTGATGGCCGCGCTCTGCGTGATGAGCGCCGCAATCGCCCTCTTTCCCCTGATCCGCGAGGCCTGGCACGCCTTCGCCCTGAGCGCCGCACTGGGCGCCGGCAGCGGTGCCTTCTGGCCAAGCCAATCGACGCTCGTCAACGGCCTGACCCCACCGAGACGGCGCCACTCCGCCTTCGCGCTGCAGCGGGTGACGATGAACCTGGGCGTCGCGCTGGGTGGGCTGAGCGGCGGGGTCATCGCCTCGACCGCCCACCCGACCACGTTCACGGTCCTCTTTCTGCTCGACGCCGGCACCTTCCTCGGCTACCTGCTCGTGCTCAGCCGCCTCCGCTCGCCGGAGCTCGATCCCGAGCGGCTCGAGGGCAGCTACGCGCAGGTGCTTCGAGACCGTCCGTTCGTCAGCTACGTGCTCCTGAACGCGCTCTTCATGGGCGCGGCGATGGCGGTGTTCGTCGAGCTGCTGCCGCCGTTCGCGAAAAACCAGGCCCACGTCAGTGAGTTAGGGATCGGGATCATCTGGTCGGTCGACGCCCTCGTCGTCGTACTCGCTCAGCTACCCGTGGCCAAGCTGGCCGAAGGGAGACGCCGGATGCAAGGGCTGGCCCTGATGGGTGTGCTTTGGGCGGCCGTGATGATGGTCGTCGCCGGCGGCGGCTACTGGCTGATGGGAGGAGCGGCGACGGCAGTCCTCGCCGTGGCGGCGGTGCTGTTTGGGATCGGCGAGTGCCTGCACGGCACGATTCACGTACCGCTCGCGGCCGAGCTCGCGCCGGCGCGGCTAATCGGGCGCTACATGGCGTTCTCGAGCCAGTCCTGGCAGGTCGGCTGGATCGTCGGCCCCGCCGTCGGGGGCTTCATTCTCCAACACGATCCCTACGCGCTCTGGCCGCTCGCGGCCGGCGCGAACCTTGTCGGGGCAAGCTGGGCGCTCCTGCTCGAGCGACGGCTGCCGCGCGGCGCGTGGCTGACACCTGGCACCGTGCGCGGCGAGCTGGCGCCCGAGCCCATGCGCTGATTCGCGAGAGCGCGGACACTCCGAGAGCGGCTTGCGCGGCGCTCGCGGAGAGCGCCGGAGGGCCGACGGGCCCGCCAGGGCTGCGCGGTAGGGTCCCGGCCGTGGCGAAGCAGCTCTGGGCGCCGTGGCGGCTCGAGTACATCGAGCACGCCGACGAGCTGCCTGGCTGCTTTTTCTGCCTGGCCTCCGAGAGCTCCGACGAGGAGGGACTCGTCGTCCAACGCGGCGAGCGGGCCATCGTGCTTTTGAACAAGTTCCCCTACTCCTCCGGTCACCTTCTGATCGCGCCCTACCGACACATCGGCGAGTTCGGCGAGCTCGCTGACGAGGAGGCCCTCGAGCTCCACCGCCTCGCCGCCCAGGGCCTCGGCGCGTTGGCCGCGGCCTACGGGCCCCAGGGCTACAACCTCGGCTGGAACCTGGGCCGGATCGCGGGCGCGGGCGTCGTCGACCACGTTCACCTCCATGTCGTGCCCCGCTGGGCCGGCGATACGAACTTCATGCCCGTCCTCGCGGACGTCAAGGTGCTGCCCGAGCATCTGACGGAAACACGTACGAGGCTCGCCGGCGCCTGGCCCCGCTGAGCCTGCCCTGCGACGCCGTGGCGGGCGCTTTGTCCCGCGCGGCCCGGCTCGATCGCAAAGGGCAGGACACCGGCGGCGAGCGTCAAATGGGGGGCTCAAATGGCGAACAACCCCACCAGCCGCAATCTGGCCATCGAACTGCGGGGGCTCGCGACGGAGGTGGACTCGCTCGCGAAGTCGCTCTTCCGAACCCAGCAGGAGCTCGCCCGCGAGCTCAGCCGTCGCCAGCACTTCGAACAGGAGAGCGTCGATCTCGCGGCTGCGCTTGCCCATGCCCGCCAGCGCGCGAAGATTGCCGAGCGGGATCTGGGCCGGCTGACCACCGAACTCGAGACCAAGAACCAGACCGAGCATGTCCGTGAGCACGAACTGCAGACGCGGCTCGCCGAGGCGAACCGGCTGATCGAGCGGCTGCGGCGGGAAGTCGAGAGCAAGGAGCGTCAGCGAGTGGAGCTCGAGGCCGACCTGAGCGACCTGACGCAGAACCTCCGCCACGGAGCCGCCGAGGCGGCCTGGCCCTCGCGCCCGCAGGCCGAGCCGGTCATTCTCCTGGCCGACCCCGATTCAGAGCCGACGCGCGTCGGCTGGTAGCTCGGGATCGCGGATCCCCGAGGCCTGCTTCGAGGGTTCGCCGGCATTCGGGCCTGGGCGGCCGAGCGCGTAGATCTGTAGCCGCTCGCCGGTCCGTCCTCGGGCCTCGCGCTCGAGGTTCATTCCGATCTTCTCGGCCACGCGCGCGGAGGCGAGGTTTGCAGGTTGCAGGCGCGCGATGATCCGTTCGAGCCCTAGCCTTCCGAACCCTTCGTCTCGAAGGCAGGCTGCGCCTTCGCTCGCATAGCCCCGGCCCCAAAGGGCGGGCGTCACCCACCAGCCGATCTCGACCTCGTCCGCCCCGAGGCCCTCGAGCCCGGGGCCGAGGTAGTTGAGGTTGATCAGCCCGACCCACGTGCCGCTCTTGCGTTCGATCGCTGCGTGCCAGCCGAAGCCGTGTTCGGCCCAGTGCGACCGCGCGCGCTCGAACATCTCGTTTGCCTGCTGCTCCTCCCAGGGCTCGCCCGGACCGATGAAGCGCATCACCTCGGGCAGGCGACACATTCGCTGGAAGTCGAGGCGGTGCCGCTCGTGCCAGGGCTCGAGGATGAGTCGCTTCGTCTCAAGCATCGACAGGCGCCGGGCGATGGCCTCGCATCACCGCCGCGGCGCGCACGATCCAGTTGAGACGCCGGCGATCACAGCGGTCGAGGGTGCCGGGGCGAGCTGCCACTCAGAAAAGCGCCCTTCTCGGTCCGGATTCGGAAGCGCGCCGCGTTCGGCGCACGACCGACCAGGAAGGACTCGCAGCCACCGAAGCGGACGACGGGGATCGAACCCGCGACCTTCAGCTTGGGAAACAAGCGGAGAATCGCTCAACCATGCCACTCAGCCGCTCTGCGCGCCAGTCGTCGCGCGAGTCGTCGCACTGAGGTAGGTCTCGAAGCGCTCGGCGGCCTCGGCTTCATGGCCCTCGAGCAGCTCGCCCGCGCGCCGACGATCTAGACGCGGCCTCGAAGAAGCTGGCGACGAACTCGCTCGCAAAGCTCGAGAACCCGATCGACGCTGCTTCGTTGGCGGGGCGCGCAGGCCCGCAGCGAGCGCAAGAGAGCTAGGAGCGAATCGCCGATGGGGAGAGGTGCTCCTGCCGGTTTAGACCGCTTGGGCGCAGGCCATAACGACGTTCAGTCAGACAAGGGGAGAACGAGCCTCAGGTGGAAAGGTCGCGTGCGGGCTCCGGCGCTTATTTCTCAGGTGGAAAGGTCGCATGCGGGCTCCTGCGCTTATCTGATCTTCTCGGCGCTTCGCGCCCGTGAGCCATACGTGTCGACCGTGAGCGTGATCGACGAGTGTGCGCATGCGCGTCAATCGCGCGCCATATTCCAGCGTTTTCAAGCGGTGAAGCGAGAGCGGCCAAAAGACGCCGAAACCCGCCTCGTTAGGGCGCGTTTCGGCTTGTTCACTGTGGAGCGGACGACGGGGATCGAACCCGCGACCCTCAGCTTGGGAAGCTGATGCTCTACCAACTGAGCTACGTCCGCGAGGTGTTGGAGGATAGCGGCTTCGCGGCCGGCCAGGTGCCTCGGCGATCCGGTCCGGGACCCGCCGAGGCCCGCGCGAGGGGACCGAGGGGCGGCCGCCGCAGCGTCGCCCCTCGCCGAGGATTCTAGGCCGCACAGGGACCGTTCGAAAGCGGCCTAAAGGGGCAGTTCGGGGATAATCGAGCCGCCACCAAGCATGAAGGAGGGCGAGCATGAACGTCGGTCAGCTCGAGGAGACAGCGCGCCAGCTCGTCGCGGAGGGCAAGGGGATCCTGGCCGCGGACGAGAGCGACGGCACGATCAAGAAGCGGTTCGACTCGATCGGCGTCGAGTCGACCGAGGAGACCAGGTGCTCCTACCGTGAGCTCCTGTTCACGACCGAGGGCGCGGAGGAGTTCATCTCCGGCGTGATCCTGTTCGACGAGACGATTCGTCAGTCCGCCTCGGACGGAACGCCATTTCCCAAGCTGCTCGAGCGCAAGGGGATCATCCCGGGGATCAAGGTCGACACTGGGGCGAAGCCGCTCTCACTCGCCGAGGGCGAGACGATCACCGAGGGGCTGGACGGCCTGCGCGGGAGACTGGAGGAGTATCGGAGTCTCGGCGCGCGCTTCGCCAAGTGGCGTGCGACCTATTCGATCGGAGCCGACAAGCCGAGCGAGTACTGCGTCTGGACGAACGCGCACGCGCTGGCGCGCTATGCGGCGCTCTGCCAGGAGGCAGAGCTCGTTCCGATCGTCGAGCCCGAGGTGCTGATGGACGGCGACCATTCGCTCGAGCAGAGCTCAAAGGCGACGGGCCGGGTGCTGCAGGCGGTCTACACGGAGCTCCACGACCAGCGGATCGAGCTGTGGGGGACGCTCTTGAAGCCGAACATGGTCCTCTCGGGCTACGACGCCTCCGAGCGCGCTTCGGTCGAGGAGGTGGCCGACGCGACGCTCGAGTGCTTCTACCGGCACGTGCCCGCAGCTGTGCCCGGGATCGTCTTTCTCTCCGGCGGCCAGTCGGACGAGGACGCGACGGCGCACCTGAACGCGATGAACGCCCGGGGGCCTCATCCGTGGCAGCTCTCGTTCTCCTACGGCCGGGCGCTGCAGGCGCCGGCGCTCAAGGCCTGGGCTGGCAGGGAGGAGAACGTCGAGGCCGCGCAGCGCGCCTTCTACCACCGCGCCAAGATGAACGGCGCCGCGCGGACCGGCACCTACGCGCCCGAGATGGAGCGGGAGGCCGTGCCGGCCTAGCGATACTCGCGCCCGGTGAAGCTCTCGAGCTTGTCGAGCGCGTGCCTGGCCTCGATCCGGCGCACCGTGCCCGAGCGGGAGCGCATCACGATCGAGTCGGTGATCGCGCCGTTCGGCAGGTAGCGGACGCCCCCAAGGAGGGCGCCGGTCGTGACGCCCGTCGCGGCGACGAAGACGTCCTGGCCGGAGACGAGGTCGCCGGTTGAGAGCAGCCGGTCGAGGTCGTAGCCCTCGTCGAGGAGCTGCTGCCGCTCGTCCTCGTCGCGCGGCCAGAGCTTGCCCTGGATCCCGCCACCCACGCACTTGAGCGCCGCCGCGGAGATGACGCCCTCCGGGGTGCCGCCGATGCCGAAGAGCAGGTCGACTCCGGTCCCTCCCTGCGCGGCCGCGATCGCCGGCGCCACGTCGCCGTCCCGGATCAGATGCACCTTTGCGCCGGCCTCGCGGAGCTCGCGGATCAGCTCGGCGTGGCGGTCGCGCTCGAGCACGACGACGGAGATCTCCCGCGTCGAGACCCCCTTCGCCTGCGCGACCGCATGCACATTCTCCGCCGGGGAGGCGTTCAGGTCGATCACGTCGATCCCCTGCGGGCCGACCGCGATCTTCTCCATGTAGACGGCGGCGCCCGGGAAGAACATCGTCCCGCGCTCGGCGACCGCGATCACCGCGATCGCATTCGGCTGGCCGAGCGCCGTCAGGCGCGTCCCCTCCAGCGGGTCGACCGCGACGTCGACCTGCGGGCCGGTCCCGTCGCCGACCTGTTCGCCGTTGAAGAGCATCGGGGCCTCGTCCTTCTCCCCCTCTCCGATCACGACTCGCCCGTCCATCGAGACGGAGTCGAGCATCGCCCGCATCGCGTCGACAGCGGCCTGGTCGGCCGCTTCCTTGTCGCCGCGGCCGATCCAGCGGCCCGCGGCGAGCGCCGCCGACTCGGTCACGCGCACGAGCTCGAGCGCGAGGTTGCGGTCCGGGCGGACCGGTGCTCCCGGCCTGCCGCTCGTGTCCTCGGCGACGGCCATGCCTGGATCCTAGACGGTCACATGCGCTCGGGCGCCTCGACGCCGACCAGGTCGAGGCAGCGGGCGAGCACGCACTGGGTGGCGCGGCAGAGCCCGAGGCGGAAGGCCTCGGCGGCGCTGCCGAGCACACGCTGCTCGTGGTAGAAGCGGTGGAAGTCGTCGGCCACGCGGATCGCGTAGACCGGAACCGTCTGGGGGCCGCGGCGCTCGGCCGCCTCCGCCGCGAGCCCGGGAAACTCCACCAGCCGCTTGACGAGCTCGCGCTCCTCGGGCTCGAGCGGCTGCTCGGGGAGTGCGGAGGCGACCCGGTCCCGGGAGGCGTTCCGCAGGATCCCGGCGATCCGCGCGTGGGCGTACTGGACGTAGTAGACCGGGTTCTTCTGCGTCCGCTCCGCGGCCAGGTCGACGTCGATCTCGATCGTCTGGTCGGGGCCGCGGTTGACCAGGTACCAGCGGGCGGCATCGACGCCGATCTCGTCGATCAGCTCGTCCAGGAAGACGACGTCGCCGCGGCGCTTCGACATCTTCGTCTGTTCGCCCCCCCTGGTCAGGTGCACGAGCTGGTAGAGCAGCACCTCCACGCGGCTCGGGTCGTAGCCGAGCATCCGCGCGACGGCCGCGTACCAGTTGCGCGTGCCGTGGTGGTCGGCGCCAAGCACGTAGATCGCCCGGTCGAAGCCACGCTCGAGCTTGTCCTGCAGATAGACGACGTCGACGGCGCGGTAGGTCGGCCTGCCTCCCTGCTCCGGCGAGCGGATCAGCACGCGGTCGTCCTCGTCGCCGTAGCGCGAGGACCTCGCCCAGAGCGCACCGTCCTTCTCGTAGGCGTCGAGCTTCGGCAGCACCTCGCCGAGCCGCCCCTCGAGCTCGCTCTGGAGCACCCAGGAGTCGAAGTGGATCCGGAAGCGGTCGAGGCTGTCCTCGATCCGCTCCAGCATCCGTGGCACGGGATCGCCCTCCTCCGCCGCCAGCTCGTCGATGTAGGCGCCCCTGTAGCCCTCCTCGGGGGGCTCCTCGCCTCGCCGGCGCGCCTCCACGGAGGCACGGAAGCGCTCGAGCTGCGCGCCCGAGTCGTTGTAGTAGTACTCGCGCTCGACGGGATCGCCGCCGAACTCGAGCAGCCGCGCCACGGAGTCGCCGTAGGCGCCGTTTCGACCCGAGGCGACGGTCAGCGGCCCGGTCGGGTTGGCGGAGACCATCTCGACCTGGATCCGCTCGACCGGCGTGGCGAAGCCGCCGCCGTACTCGCGGCCGCGCTCGAGGATCTCGGCGAGCGCCTCCGCGAACCAGGCATCGGCCAGCCAGAGATTGACGAAGCCGGGGCCCGCGACCTCGGCCCGCTCGACGATCCCGAGGCCGCCGGCAGCGGCCGCCAGCTCCTCCGCCAGGTCGCGGGGAGCCCGTCGCCACTCGGGCGCAAGCCGCAGCGCCGCGTTCGTCGCGTAGTCGCCGTGCTCCGGGTCGCTCGGGCGCTCGAGCTCGATCGGGGCGCCGGCGGCGGCGCTCAGCTCGGCCGCCAGTCGGCCGAGTGCATCAGCCTGCGGCAACGGCTTCCGGGCGAGGATCGGCTCTTCGGCGGCGGCTGGGGCTCACGCTCACGCGACTAGTATCGTAGGCGCGTGGACGGCGACGGCCAGGAGCGCCAGCTCAACATCCATCTCGACCCCGAGCACCTGGCCGGGGTCTACGCGAACTTCGCCAACATTAGCTTCTCGGACTACGAGTTCACGCTGACGTTCGCGCGGATCGACCACGAGATCGAGGAGGGCGACGTCCCCGGAGTCGTGGTCGCCCGCGTGAACATGTCGAACCGGTTCATGCGCGAGCTCTTGGATGCGATGGAGGACTCCTGGTCGAAGTGGTCGTCGCGCGAGGGGATCCGGAACCTGCCCGAGACGGAGCGGCCCGAGGAGCATTCCTAGCCTCCCAGGCTCTCGTCATCGCGAGCCGCTGCATCACGGTCGGGTGGTCGTCGAGCGCGAGGTAGGACCAAAGCGGCGGCTCCGGCTCCGTCAGATCGATCCGCGTAAAGCTCCGAAACGCCTCGCGCCCCGCGGCGGGATCGCGGGTCGCCTGCAGCGCCATCCAGTCCGCTTCCGACTCGTAGTGGCGCGAGACGGCGTTCTGAAGCGGCAGCGCGAGCAGCGAGAGCAGGAACGAGCCGAGCAGCGCGAGCGGCACCACCTCGGCGCGCTGGAGGCCGCCGAAGCGCCGGGTTACCCGGGCGAGCAGGTAGGTCAGCGGCAGCGTGAAGAGAAGCGCCCAGGCGAGCCCCTTCCAGACGTGGCGCCGGGCGGCGTGGCCGAGTTCGTGCGCGGAGACGAATTCGATCGCACGGTCGCTCAGCCCGGAGCGAAAGAGCGTGTCTGAGAGGATCACGACGGTGGTCGGGCCGAGCCCGGTCGTCTCGCCGTTGACCTCCCGCGTTTGCGCGCTGACCTTGTCGACCCGCACCCTGATGCCCGCGACGCCCTCCCGCCGCTCGAGCCGCCGCAGGGCGGCCGCGACCGGCCGGCTCCGGACGGGCTCGCTCCCAAGCGGTGCGAGCAGCGCCCCGACCAGCACGAAGACGGCTCCGACGAGGACGAGCAGCGGCGCGACGAGCGCCCACCAGCCGCGGGGAAAGCGCCGCGCCAGGAGCATCACGATCACCAGCACGATCGTGACCGTGACGATCTGGCTGAGCAGGCCCCCGGCCTGCCCGAGGAGGAGGCTCGGGTAGCTCTCCTTCGAGAGCCCGTAGCGCCGGTCCCACCACAGGCCGGCGACCCCGGCGGGCAGCGTCGTGAGCGCCACGAGAAGCGAGGCGGCGACGCCGAGCAGGACACCGCTGCCGATCTCGCCGAGCGCGAAGGCACGGGCGAGCCGGCGCCGGCGGGCGCTCAAGAGGAGCAAAACGACGAGCTCCGCCGCGACGCCGAGCAGGTAGAGCAGGCGCGCACCCGAGCTGTAGCGGGCGGCTCGCGTGAGCTCCGAGCGGGGAAAGTAGGCGGCGGGAGCGAGCCGCGGATGGCCGAGCGTGCCGGGAACCCGCGCCCGCCACAGAAGCACCGCGGCCGTCAGCCAGGCCACCACGAGGAGCACTAAGGTGGCGCCCTTGAGCAAGCGGGTCGCGGTCATCTCCGACGTTCACGGTAACCGGCAGGCCCTCGAGGTCGTGCTGGAGGCAATCGACGCGGAGGAAGTGGACGAGCTCTGGTGCCTCGGCGACCTCGTCGGCTACGGGCCGGACCCGAACGAGTGCTGCGAGCGAGTGGCCGGACGTGCAGATCTCTGCCTCGCCGGGAATCACGACCTCGTCGTGATCGGCTCGCTCGACATCCACGATTTCGCTGGCGATGCGGCGGCGGCCGCGCGCTGGACGCAGACGGTGCTCGCGCCGCAGGCGCGTGCCTTCCTGCAGCAGCTCGCTCCGCTGGCCAGGCGGGACGGGGTCGAGCTCTTCCACGGCAGCCCCCGGGATCCGGTCTGGGACTACGTGCTCAGCGAGGAGGCGGCGCGCACCAGCTTCGAGCAGACCGAGGCGCCGCTCCTGCTCGTCGGCCACAGCCACGTCCCGCTGGCGCTCTCGCTGGCGGGCGACGAGCTCTCGGGCGGGGTCGCCGCTGGCGGCAGCGAGGTCGAGCTCGGGACGGGGCGCTGGCTCTTGAATCCCGGCTCGGTCGGTCAGCCGCGAGACGGCGACCCGCGGGCGGCCTACCTGCTGCTCGAGCCGACGCGGCGGGCACGGTTTCGCCGGGTCGCCTACCCGGTCGAGAAGACCCAGGCGAAGTTGCGCGAGAAAGGTCTGCCGGATGCGCTCGCCGAGCGGCTGGCTCACGGCCTCTAGCCTCGCGCTCGGCGCGCTCCTCGCGGGCTGCGGCGGCTCCCCCGCCGCGAGCCCGAAGCTTCCCCACGCCCTCGGCCAGCGGCTCGCGAGCGAGGCCGATGCGGTCGCCCGCGCCCCGAGCGGCTGCGTGGCGATCAGGAGGGCGGAGCGCCTCCGTACCGACGTCAGGAGCTCACTCGCGCAGGTCCCGGCGGGGTTACGGGCGCCGTTGCAAGAGCGGGCGAATGAGCTGGCCTCAAGGTTCAGCTGCGTCCAGCCCGCGCCGCCGGCGAGCTCGCCGCCCCCGGTCGAGCACGGCCACGGCAAGCACGAAGGTAAACACGGCCACAGCGGCCAGGGCGACAACGGCAACGGCAATGGCAATGGCAATGGCAATGGCAACGGCACAGGGACTGGCAC
>DASUWJ010000065.1:0-15549 GCA_036378475.1 Gaiellaceae bacterium | reverse complement strand
CTCCACCGCGTGTGCGTCCTACTTGCAGTACTTCGCGTAGATGCCGTTACACACTTGGCTCCGCTTGAGGAAGCCTTCCTTGAAGAGGAGCTTGTAGTTCTTCTTCGTGATCCAGACCGGCGTCAGCAGGATCGACTTCGTGCCGCTGATCGAACCGTTCGTCTTCACCTTCTTGTGCTTGATGATCGCGATCGCGGCCCCTGCGGCTGCGTTCGCCTCCTTGCGGACCGACTTGTAGACGGTGCCGCTCTGCCAGCCGGCGAGGATGAACTGGACGCCGGTCGGCGTCGCATCCTGGCCGGTCAGCGGGATCGGCTTCAGGCCGTGCGCCTTCAGCGAGGCGACGACCGCGCCCGCGAGACCGTCGTTTGCGGCCAGCGTGGCGTCGATCTTGTTCCCGTTTCGGGCGAGCATCTGGTCGAAGATCTGGCGACCCTTGATCGGATCCCAGTTCGTCCACTGGTCGCCCGCGACCGCCTTCTTGAACGTGCCGTTGCTGAAGAGCGGGTTCAGGATCTTGTCGTAGCCCGACTTGAACAGGCTGGCGTTGTTGTCGGTGATGGCGCCGTTCAGCTGAGCTACGACCGGGTGCTTCGAGTACTTGCCCTTCGCCTTCAGGGCCGAGACCAGGCCCATGCCCTGCAGCTTGCCGACCCGGACGTTGTCGAACGAGACGTAGTACGCAGCCTTGCTGTGCACGACGAGGCGGTCGTAGTCGATCACCTTGGCGCCGCCGCCGACCGCGAGATTCGTGATCGAGGCGCCCGAGGCAGCGTCCAGCTGATCGAGCAGGATCACCTTGGCGCCCTGCGCGAGGCACTGCTGGGCCTGGTTCTTCTGCTTCTGGGGATCACCCAGCGCGTTCAGGACCTGTGCCGAGACGCCTGCGGCCTTGAAAGCGCTCTTCAGGTACGGCGCGTCGAAGAGCGTGTAACGCGTTGAGGACTTCGTGTCCGGCAGCAGTGCGCATGCCTTGATGGACGCCGAACTCCTGGTGGTCGAGCTGGTGCGCGCCGACGCAGCGGCGGCGATCAGCCCGACGAGGACGCTCGCGGTCACGGCCGCGATCGCCCAACGGGGTAGCTTGGTCACCCTTCCTCCTCCGAGTTATTTGCGTGCTAGGGAGTTCGTACCACATTGGTGCTTGCGCGCTCAAATTGGCGCCCGACCTTAAGGCGCCCTTAACCTCGTAAAGCCCGCTCGCTCGGGCGTGCCCGGCTACCTCCCGCCTCTACTCTCCCGGGATCGCCCTGACGCGACCCGGCAGCCGCACCTTGGCCTCGTGCCTGGGCCTCGCCGCTCTCGCAGCACTCCTTCGCCTGCCGTTTCTCGGCAGCGTCGGGCCGGATGAAGGCGGCTATGCGTACGTGGCCGCGCAGTGGGCGCGGGGTCAGGCGCTGTACCGCTCGGCCTGGGTCGACCGCCCGCAAGGACTGATGCTCGCCTACCGGCTGCTCGACTCGATCGCCCAAACCGCCTGGGCGATCCGGCTCGGCGCCGTCGCCGCCGCTACCTGCATCACGCTTCTCCTGGTGGCGATCGGCAGGCTCGCCGATTCGCGCTCGAGCGGGCTCGTGGCCGGGGCGCTCTACGCGGCCGTCGGGATCGGACCGAACATCGAGGGTTTCACCTTCAACGGCGAGCTGGCGGCCGCGGTTCCCGCGACGGCCGCCGTCGCCGCCGCGCTCGTCGCCTATCGCAGCGAGTCACGGCGGTGGCTCGTGCTCGCCGCGCTGCTCGGTGGGGCCGCGATCTTGATGAAG
This sequence comes from Gaiellaceae bacterium, assembly GCA_036378475.1. Taxonomy (GTDB): domain Bacteria; phylum Actinomycetota; class Thermoleophilia; order Gaiellales; family Gaiellaceae; genus 13-2-20CM-68-14. The sequence continues at coordinate 13,786 of DASUWJ010000065.1, read as the reverse complement.
CAATCCGGCTTCGACGGGCTCGCGGTTGTGTTCTGCGTCTCCGTACTCGGCCGGCGAGGAAGACGAGCCCGACTTGGTGCGCTCGCACTGGCGCTTGGGGCCGCGGCCCTGCCGCTCGCCCTCTCCGCGCTGGCGGGCTGGCTCACGGGCTGGCGGTTCTACTGGTCGGCACTTGTTTCCTACCACCTGAGCGGTTCCAGCTCACTCCCGCTCGGCACCCGGCTGAGCCACCTACTGGGGACATTGCCAGCGGCCGGCCGGGACCTGCTGCCGCTCGCGTTGCTGGCGCTCTTCGGCTGCTGGCGGCTCCGCCGCAGTCCTGTCGTCTCTCGCCTGGCCCTCGTCTGGCTCGCGGCGGCGCTCGCCGGGGTCAACCTGGGCGGGCTCTACTGGCCCCATTACTACGTGCAGCTGCTGCCGCCGCTTGCGCTTCTCGGCGCGCTCGGTCTGGCCCAGCTGCCCGACCGGCGGCTCGTCTGGGCGGCCACGGCGCTAGTCGCCGTCCCCGCGCTCAGCTTCGTCACGAACGTGGTCCGGGCGCCCGACAGCCGCAGCGATCGCCTCGTTGCCTACGCGGCCGGGTACGAGAACGACCAGCGGCTCGCAGGCTACGTCCGCCGGCACTCCTCGCCGCGGGACTCCGTCTACGCACTCGAATCCCGTGCCGACTTCTACTTCCTCGCCGACCGAGCCGCTGCCTCGCCCTACCTGTGGGCCCATCCCCTGAACGAGATTCCCGGCGCCCTGGCCTCGCTCGAGCGCAGGCTGGCGATGCGGACGAGGCCGCGCTTCGTCGTCCTCTTCCAGCAGCCCCCTCGTCACGGCGAGGGCGCCGGGCTGGGGCCGATTCTCCGCCGCTACTACGTTACGGTCTGGCGGGCGCCGCAGACCCGAACGGCCGTGCTCGCGGACGTACGCGTGCTCCACCGCCGCTAAGCGTCCGCCCGCCACGTCGGCTCGAAGGCGCGAGGGCCGGAGGCGCCGCGCCGCCTGCTGCTGCCTGCAGGGCCGCTCCGGGCCCGCCGAGGCTGAACGTACGATTGGAGTTCGATGGTCGCTCGGAACCGGGGGGCGCGGTGTCGCCAAGCGCTGCCACGCGTCCGAGTACCTGCGGCCCGCGCGCCGGCAGGCGTGGCGGGGCTCCGCGGGGACCGGTGGCAAAAGCACCTGCCCATCCGGCGTCCGGCACGCTGAGCTCCGGACCTGGCGCGATGCCGCAGCTTCCAAGATCCCCCGGGCAGCCCGCGCGCGCTGAGCCCGGCGGCGAAAACCTGATCGACGGACTGAGCGAGCTCGACGCACCGCCGGAATCGCTTCGACAACAGGTCGTCAGCGGCATCGGCTGGAAGCTCGCGACGCAGCTGATCCTGCAGGCGACGAGGACCGGCACCGGGATTCTGCTCGCGCATCTGCTCGCGCCGCGTGACTACGGCCTCGCGGCGATGGCGCTCCTGCTGAGCGGGATCCCAGCGATCTTCACCGACCTCTCGCTGGGCAGTGCGCTGATCCAGCGCCGGACGATCACGGAGGACGATCGCTCGACCGCCTTCTGGACGACGATCGCACTCGGCGCCTTCTTTGCGGCTCTCGGCGTGCTCGTGTCGCCGCTCGTCAGCAGCCTCTTCTCGACCCCGGCCGTTGCCCCCCTGTTCGCCGTCGCCTCGGCGAACTTCCTGATCTCGGCGACCTCCTCGACGCAGGTCGCGCTGCTGACGCGGGAATTGCGCTTCCGGAGCCTGCAGCTGCGAGAAATCGCGGGACTCTTGGTCGGCGCGGCCACGGCGATCGTGATCGCCTTCGCCGGCGGCGGCGCCTGGGCGATCGTCGGCCAGGCGCTCGCCTCGGAGGGCATCGCGCTGATCCTCGTCTGGCGCTTCTCGGACTGGCGCCCGAGCGCCACGTTCTCGGCCCAAAGCCTGCGCGTGCTCGGCTCGTTCGGCGGCCCGGTCGCGCTCGCGCGCATCTTCGGCTACCTCAACCTGAACGCCGACAACTTCCTGATCGGGAAGTTCCTCGGTGCGGTGCCGCTCGGCATCTACGCGCTCGCCTACAACGTGATGTTCGCGCCGCTGGCGCGGATCGCGGTGCCGATCCAGCAGGTGCTCTTCCCGGCCTTCTCGCGCCTCCGCGGCGACCCCGCGCGCTTCGGCGCGGCCTGGCTGCGCGGCAGCCGGCTCCTGGCCGCAGTCTCGGTGCCCGCCTTCGCCGGCCTCTTTGCCGTCGCTCCTGATTTCGTGACGGTCGTGCTCGGCCAGCGCTGGCACCGGGCCGTCCCCGTGCTCGAGCTCCTGTGCGTGGCCGGCGCCGCGCAGAGCCTGCAATCGATGAACTGGACCGTGCTCCAGGCTGCCGGCCGGGCGGGTGCCCTGCTCCGGTTCATGATCTTCTCGGGTGTCGTCACGGTGGGAGCCTTCGGAGCCGGCGTCCACTGGGGCATCGTCGGCGTGGCGGCGGGCTTCGCGATCGCCCGGACGCTCGTCCTGCCCGTCTTCACCGTGATCGCCTGCCGAGCTGCGGACACGACGGTGCTCGCCTTCGCGCGCTCCGTGCACCGGGTGGTCGAGCTCTCCCTCGGCATGGCCGCGGTCGTCTACGGACTTCGGCTGGCGCTCGACTCGGGCGGCGTCGACTCCGGCGCCCGGCTCGCGATCCTCGTTTTCGCCGGCGCGGCTCTCTACCTCGGCGGCCTACGCTGGCTCGAGCCCGGGCTCGTGACCGAGGCGCGCGCGTTCCTGCCCGGAGGCGCTCGCCCGGCAAGCACCCAGTAGCGCTCCCGCGTTTCTTACGGATAATGTGAAGAACTGGCAGCCACAGGGGGACGAGGGCGTGAACACACGGTTTCGGGTCAACAGCCCGCGCGTAATGCACGAGAGGATCGAGGGCGAGATCATCGTCATCGACCTCGCCACGGGTAGCTACTACAGCCTGCGCGAATCCGCCGCTGCGATCTGGACCGAGCTTGAGCGAGGCGCCGGCGAAGACGAGATCGTCGCCGCGCTCGAGCGCACCTACGAGGCGACTCCGGAGGAGCTCGGGAGCTCCGTTCGGGCGCTGGTCGAGGAGCTTTCGGCCGAGGGCTTGATCGAGCCGGCGGGCGAAAACGGCGCCAGCGCGGCGGATCCGGCGCCGCCCGCGGAAAGTGGCCGCCGCCGGGCCTTCGGCGCGCCGGTGCTCGAAAAGCACACGGACATGCAGGACCTGATCCTGCTCGACCCGGTCCACGAGGTCGACGCGCGCGGCTGGCCCCACCCAGCTCCGGCTGGCGCAGACGGGGCGTGAGTGACGGGGCTCGGGCGAACGTAGCCTCCGAAGCGAGGTCGCTTCGCCCTGGTGTGCCGGCGAGCTCGAGCCTCGCCTCGGGCCTCGCGGCGAGTTTCGCCGCTGCCTGTGATGCGAGCGGTGCGCTCCTCGCCGAGCCCTATCGGATCGCCGGGGAGCCTGTTTCGCTTCGGTTCGCGACCGCGGCCCTGCGCGACCGGCTGACGGCCGCCTTCTCGCACCTGCGGGCTGATCCGGCGGGCGAGGAGCCCGCGCTGACGATCAACCTGTGGGACTCGGCGTCCACGGGTTGCGCTCCGCCGCCCCACCCCGCCGTACCCGAGGGCGGCGCGCAGGGCGCGCTCTACCACTTCAGCGAGCCACCGCTTCGCGGCGTCTACCAGCCCGGATTCGAGTCGCTCAGCGTCCTCGACGGCGAGGCCCGGACTGCCTGGCACTGGGTTGGCAGCGCGTTCGAGCTGGCCTACTGGGACCAGGCGTGTCCGATCCGCCAGCTCCTCTTTTGGTGGCTCGGCTCCCGGGGCCTGCTCCAGGTGCACGGCGCGTCGGTCGGGACCGCCTCCGGGGGAGTGCTGGTCGTCGGCAAGGGCGGCTCCGGCAAGTCGACCGTCGCCCTCTCCAGCCTGGGCAGCGGCCTCCTCTACGCCGGCGACGACTACGTCGCCGTCGGCCTCGAGCCGGCGCCACGGATCGAGAGCCTCTACTCCTCGGGCAAGCTCGAGCCCGATCACGTCCAGACGCTCCTACCCCACCTGCTGCCGCTGCTCGACAACGCGGACCGACTCGCGAGCGAGAAGGCCGTCCTCTACGTGCAGGAGCACTTTCCCGAGCAGACGACTGCCGGCTTTCCCCTGCGCGCCGTCCTCGTCCCGCGGGTCGCCGCCTCCCGGCCCGAGTCACGCATCGTCGAGGCCTCCCGGGCGGCGGCCTTCGCCGCGCTCGCCCCGAGCACCATCCTGCAGCTGCACACCGCCGACGCCGGCGCCTTTCAGACCATGTCTCGCCTGATCGAGCGCGTGCCCTGCTACGGACTCGAGCTCGGGTCGGAGGTCGGCGCGATCCCGGACACGATCGCGGAGTTCCTGGCCGGGCTCCCGCCCGCCTGAGCGATGGCCGGGCCGCTCGTCACCGTGATCGCCGCCTCCTACAACGGGCAGCGCTTCCTCGGCGAGGCGCTCGCGAGCGCCTTCGCGCAGGAGTTCGACTCCTACGAGGTCGTCTTCGTCGACGACGGCTCGACCGATCGCACCGCCGAGATCGCCCGATCGTTTCCGGTCCGCTACCTCTACCAAGAAAACAGCGGCCTGCCCGCCGCGCGGAACGCGGGCCTGGCCCAAGCCCGGGGCTCGCTGATCGCGTTCCTCGACGACGATGACCTGCTGCCGCCTACCAAGCTCGCCGTCCAAGCGCGTTATCTCCTCGAGCACCCGGGGACCGGCTGCGTGCTCGGGCGGCAGGACTGGATCCTCGAGCAGGGGGTCGAGCCGCCGCAGCTTGCTCCCGATCCGATCTACGGGGAGCCGGGCGGGGTCCAGCTCGTCAGCGCGATGATCCGGCGGGACGTGCTCGAGGAGCTCGGCGGCTTCGATCCGAACTATCGCTATGCCGAGGACCGGGACCTCTTCGTCCGGCTCCGCGAGCATCGGGTCGAGATTGAGGTGCTGCCCGAGGTTGTCCTGCACAAGCGGCTGCATGGCTCGAACATGACCTTCAACCGCCCCGAGTCGCACCCCCTGCTCCGGTCCCTGAAGGAGAAGCTCGACCGTGACCGCGGCACGAGGAGCGGTGCCTGATGGCGGGCGAACGGGAGCGCTTGGTCAGCGTCATGATTGGCGTCTACAACGGCGAGCGCTACCTCGGGGAGGCGATCGAGAGCGTCCTCGCTCAGACGCACTCGCCGCTCGAGCTGATCGTCGTCGACGACGGCTCCGAGGATCGGAGCGGGGCGGTCGCGGCGAGCTTCGGTCCCGCCGTTCGCTGCATCCGCCAGGAGCGGGGTGGGATGGCCGCCTCGAGGAACCGGGCCGTCGCCGAGGCGAAGGGCGAGTTCTTCGCCTTCCTGGACGCCGACGACCGCTTTCCGCCGGACAAGCTCGAGCGGCAGCTCGCCCTCTTCGAGGCCGAGCCAAAGCTGGACGTCGTCTACGGCCACGTGAGCGAGTTCCTCAGCCCCGACCTCGACGATGAGGCGCGGGCGCTCCTGCGGGCACCGACGCGCGACGTCCCCTGGCCGACCCCGAACCTGATGCTCGTTCGCCGGCAGGCCTTCCTGCGGGTCGGCCTCTTCTCGACCGAGCTCAAGGTGGGGATCGGGGTCGACTGGTACGCCCGCGCCTGCGAGCTCGGCCTGAAGAGCGCGGTGCCCCCGGTCGTCGTTTTGGAGCGGCGCCTGCACGCGGACAACAACGGCATTCGCGAGCGCCAGTTCAAACCGCAGTACCTACACGTCCTCAAGGCAGCGCTCGACCGGCGCCGCCTCGCCGAAGCCGAGGACGTGCAGGGCGCGGAGTCCGACCGGCCGACGGAGATCTGAGCGCCCACGCCGCTCGAGCCCGGTGGCGATGCAGGACCGTGCGGGATCGTTTTGGCCGAGCGGGCAGCAGCAGCTGCTGCTCGAGGCGGCGCTGAGCAAGGGAGAGCGGGGCGCGAGCGCATGGCGGCAACTGCGGCCGAGCTTCGACCTCGATGCGCTCGAGCCCGCCTCCTACGTCCTGCTGCCGCTCCTCTACCGCCAGCTCGAGCGGCTCGAGCCGGAGGAGCCGCTCCTGCCGAGGCTGCGCGGTCTCTACCGACGCAACTGGTACCTGAACCAGCTCCTGCTCGACCGGCTCAAGCCGGGCCTAGAGGCGGTGCGAGAGGCCGGCGTCGACGCGCTCGTCGTCTCCAGCTGGGAGCTGCCCGTCCGCTACTACGGCGATCTCGGCTTGCGCCGGGTGCCGGAGCTCCAGCTGCTCGTTTCGACCGAGTCGGTCGGGAGCACGTTCGCCGCGCTCGCGCGAGCGGGGTGGAGCGGGCCGGCGAAGGCCCCCGGCACGTTCCTTCGGAGCAGGCCCTACGCTCGCTTCGAGGGCGAGAACGGAGTCACGTGTCTCGTCTACTGGCGCCTCTTCCACGAGTTCTTCGATCCGGCACGAGGCAGGGAGCCGGAGGACCTCTGGCTGGCCTCGAGCGAGTTTTCGCTCGGCGGTGTCTCGGCCCGATCGCTCGGGCCGGCCGACGAGCTCCTGCAGATCTGCGCGACCGGGGCGAGGACGACCAGCTGGCCGACGATCACCTGGATCCCGGATGCGATCGCCGTCCTTCGCGCCCCGGAGTCGGCGATCGACTGGGCGCGTTTCATCCGCCAGGGGAGGCGTCTCCGCGCGACCCTGCGCCTGCTCGACGCGCTCGCCTTCTTGTCGCACGAGCTCGCCGCTCCGGTCCCGGCCCAGGTCCTCGAGGAGCTGCGGGGGACGCCGGTTCTCGCTCGCGAGCGACTCGCCCATCGAACGGCGGCTGCGCGCTGGCCCCTGCTCGGCCAGGCGCCCGAAATCCTGACCCGGTTTCTCGTTTTGACGGCGGAGGAGAGCATCCCGCGAGCACTCGCTCACGGCCCGGGGTTCCTGCGCGAGGAGTGGGGGCTCGACCGCTGGACTCAGCTGCCCTTCGCGGCCCTCCAGAGAGGACGCGCGGGGGTCGCCGGCAGGCGGGTGGCGCGCAGAGCCGATCAGGCCAGCAGGCGCGATTTGCGCCACCCCGGGGACGAGCAGGCGAAGCTCGCGCAATGAGCCGCCGCCTGGCAGGGATGCTCCCAGCGCGGCGCTCGCTTGTCGCCAGGCTCGACCTCGCCCGCTCGACAGGCCTTCGGCACGCCTGGCGGCGCTGGCGGCGCGACCGCGTGTTCGCGAAGCTGATACCGGAGCGCCGCGAGCGCGTTGCGGCGGCACTCTGGGCCGAGGCCGCCTCCGAACTCGGGGCGGCGGTCAGGAAGCTCGCGCACGGCCAGCTCGAACTCCGCCGCGGCAGCGCCGTCACGATCGTCAGGCGACAGCTGGTGCCGCTCAACTCGCCGCTCGCGCTCGAGCTGGCTGCCGACAAGCCGGCCGCCTACCGGCTGCTCGCGGAGGCCGGGCTGCCCGTTCCAGAGCACCTAGCGTTCGAGGCAGGTGAGACGGGAAAGGCCCGTGCGTTCCTCGCAGATGGCCCGCTCCCCTGCGTCGTCAAGCCCGCGCGGGGGAGCGGCGGGGACGGTGTCACCGGCGAGATCAGCCGTCCCCGAGAGCTCCGGCGAGCCGTGCTCGCCGCCTCCCGCTTTTCGCCGCGGCTTCTGATCGAGCACCAGCTCGCCGGCGAGGTGTTCCGCTTCCTCGTCCTCGACGGGCGCGTCCTCGATGTCGTACGCCGCTCGCCTCCGGCGATCTCGGGCGATGGGCATTCGAGCGTGGAAGAGCTGATCTTCGCGGAATACGAGCGCCGGATCCGCGACGACTCCGGCCCGGGCCTGAAGCCGTTCGTCGTCGACCTCGACACGATCTTCTCGCTTCGGCGGGCCGGCATCCGGCTTCGCGCCGTGCCCCCTGCGGGCGCGATCGTGCGGCTGAAGACGGTCACCAACTACAACCGCGCCGAGGAGAACCAGACCGTGCGGACGGCGGTCTCTACCGAACTCGAGGCCGAGATTGCGAGCGCGGTGGCCGTGCTTGGGCTCCGGCTTGCGGGGGTCGATGTCGTCGCTACGACCGTCGCCGCCTCGCTCGCCGCGAGCGGCGGCGCGATCATCGACGTGAATGGACACCCCGCCCTGCACCATCACGCGCAAGTGGCCGACGCCCAGGGAGCGACACGAGTGGCCGTGCCGGTCCTGCGCGCGCTACTCGAGGCTCCTCGACAGGCGCGCGCCGCGAGCCCGGTGGAGTCGTGAGGTACGCCGTCACCGGCGCGGCCGGCTTCATCGGTTCGCACCTCTCCGAGGCCCTGCTCGCGGCGGGCCATCAAGTCGAGGGGATCGACTGCTTCACGGAGTACTACGCGCGGGCGCTCAAGCAGGAAAACGCGAGGGGGATCGACCTGCGCGAGCTCGATCTGGCGGAGGACCCGCTCGATTTCGCCGGCCTCGACGGCGTCTTTCACCTCGCCGGCCAGCCCGGCGTGCGCTCGTTCGGCGATGTCTTTCCGAGCTACCTGCGCCACAACGTGCACGCCTCGCAGCGCGTTTTCGAGGCCGCCGCGCGAGCCGGAGTCCGCGTCGTCTTCGCTTCGTCCTCCTCCGTCTACGGCGGTGCCGAGCGCTACCCCACTCCCGAGGATGCAGTCCCGGCGCCGCTCTCGCCCTACGGCATCTCGAAGCTCGCCGCGGAGCACCTCGCCTCGGCCTACACAGCCGCGTTTGGGCTCGACGTCGTCGTCCTGCGTTACTTCACGGTGTTCGGTCCCCGTCAGCGCCCGGACATGGCCTTCACGCGGATCGCGCTCGCCCTCGCCGCCGGCCGGCCGTTCGAGCTCTACGGCGACGGGAAGCAGACGCGCAGCTTCACCTACGTCGCCGACGTCGTCGCGGCGACGACCGCGGCCATGAATCGAGGCTCGGGTACCTACAACATCGGCGGGGCGCTCGAGGCATCGCTGCGGGAGGCGATCGCACAGTTCGAGCAGCTGGCGGGCCACCGACTCGATCTGCGCCAGCACCCGGCTGCTGCCGGCGACCAGCACCGAACGAGTGCCGACACGAGCCGGGCTCGTGCTGAGCTCTCCTGGGAGCCGAAAACACCGCTCGAGGAGGGGCTCAGAGCGCAGTGGGAATGGGCGCGAGCCGGGGTCGCCGCGCGCTAGGCATGCTCGGCGCTGCCGGAGTGGATCCGCTATTACGACTACTCACGACCACACAGCAGCCTGGGCCAGCCGCCTGGAGCTCGACGTAACGAGCTGACAACGTGGCTAGGAACTACCTAGCACACAAGGAGCTTCGCGCACACCCGGTCTATCCGGACCGCGAAGTTGATGTTCTCGCCGCCGCCGGAGACGAGCACACCGACGACGTGCCCTTGCTTGTCGACGACCGGGCCGCCCGAGCTCCCCGGGTTGGCTGCTGCGTCCGTCTGCACGAACTTCGACGTCACGCGGCTTACCACTCCGCTCGTCACTGTGCCGGAGAGACCGAACGGGCTGCCGACGAGCAGCAGCTCGTCGCCGACGTTCGGAACGCCGCGGAACGGCTGCTGCCAGAGTGGCTCTGCTCCGGCCGGATGCCCACTGAGACGAATGACCGCGAGGTCGTTGCTCGCGTCCTCGGCGTTGACGTCGCCCTGCCATGACTGGCCCGACCGCGTCAGCGTCACTCCGGTGCTCGCATCCTTGACGACGTGGTCGGCCGTGACGACATAGGTGCCCTCAGCGTCCTGCCAGCCGACGAATCCGGTCCCGAGCCCGGCGTCGGTCTGGACCGTGAAGACGCTCTTCAGCACGCGCTTTGCGAGCGGTGCGATCCCCGCATCGCGCTGCTCGAGCAGCCGCTCCGCGCTGCCGACGCGTGACAAAAGCGATGCGTTGTGGAACTCGAGGGCCCGCAACCGCCGGTCGAGCCCGGCGACCTCGCTATGCCGAGCGGCTCGCTCTGCGCTCAGCGACTGGCTGACGTGCACGAGTGCGTATGCAAGACCGGCCAGCGCGAGCGCACCCGCAACGGCGGCAAGTAGCGGCGCACCCGGCAGCCGCGGCCGTCGGGGCGCGTCCCAGGTCTCGTCGAAAGTCATGCGGCTTCGAGAGATGTCGGCCCGAGTGAGGCCCGGCCTGTCCCTCGAGCGGGGGGCTTGTTTCCGCGAGGCGCCGTCGGTAAGGTGGCCGGCGATGTTGCTCGTCGGCTGACAACGACTCTCGCGCGCACCGCCGCGGTCGGTGGTGCGCTGTGTTCGTGTCCCGCCGATTCGTAGGAGAGCAACGTGACCGCCGTAGTAGTCGAAAACCTGCGCAAGGAGTTCCTCCGCCGCGACGCGGACCGGTCCGGCCTGCGCAGGCGCCGACGCCGCGTGCCCGCCCTCGAGGACGTCACCTTCTCGATCGAGCGTGGCGAGTGCGTCGCCATCCTAGGCCAGAACGGCTCGGGGAAGTCGACTCTGGTCAGGTTGTTGTCGACGCTGCTCCTGCACGATGGGGGCAGCGCGCACGTGTTCGGACACGACGTCTTCAAGGAGCAACGTGCCGTCCAGCGGCTGGTCAACCGCGTGTCGGTCGAGGCGTCTTTCTTCAAGAAGATGTCGTCGGCGGAGAACCTGAGCTACGCCGCGCGCTTCTACGGCATGACCGCCTCGGAGACGCGTGAGCGGATCCCGCTGATCCTCGATCGCGTCGGCTTCCCGACGCGGCGTCGCCGCGAATCGATGGAGCACCTTTCTCGCGGGATGCAGCAGAAGGTCTCGCTCGCCCGTGCGCTGCTGACCTCGCCGGTGCTCCTTTTGCTGGACGAGCCGACGACGGGTCTCGACCCGCGCTCGAAGCTGGAGGTGCAGGATTTCATCCGCGAGGTCTGGGCCTCGCACGACGCGACGATCCTGCTCTGCACTCACGACCTCGCGGAGGCCGAGGCCTTGGCTGACCGTGTCGGCATCCTCGACCGCGGCCGGCTGCTCTGCCTCGAGCCCGCCGACGAGCTGAAGGAGCGCTTCCGCTCGAAGACGCTCGAAGAGGCGTTCTTCGCCGCGACCGGGCGCGAGTTCGAGCAGGAGGACGATGCAGAGAGGGGTGTATTCGCATGAGAGGCGCCGCTGCAACCCTCCGCCACGAGCTGATCGGTCTCTCGGGCGTGCTCGAGCGGAACGCGTATCTCGTCAAGCGCTACGTGTGGTGGGAGCTGGCGTTCTTCGTCTGGTCGCTTGCGAACACGCTGACGATCGTCTTCATCGCCAAGGGGATCCACGCCGCAGGAGGCAAGCTCGACGTCAACCGTGCGACGACGACGCTGCTGATCGGCGCCGTCATCTGGTCGTACCTCGGCGTCGTCTTCGAGATCCTGACGGAGACGGTCGCCTGGGAGCGCTGGGAAGGGACGATCGAGTACACATTCATGGCGCCGCTCGCGCGGCCCATCCACCTGATCGGGATGGGGCTGTTCGCGGTCGTCTACGGCGTTATCCGCACGGCGGTTCTGTTCTCCGTGATCGCGGGTTTATTCTCGCTCAGCCTCGGCGGCGCCAACTTCGTCGCTGCGCTCGTTGTGTTGGCGGTGGCGTCCGTGTCCTTCATAGGGATCGGGATGATGACCGCGGTCCTGCCGTTGATCTCGCCCGAGAAAGGCATGCAGATGGGCTTCATCGCGCAGGGCATCCTGCTCGTCATCTCCGGCGTCTACTACTCAGTGTCGGTCCTGCCGCACTGGATGCAGTGGCTCTCGACGATCTCGCCGGCGACCTATGCGCTGCGGGGGATCCGCCACGCGATCCTGGATGGCTACGACGTCGGTGCGGTCTGGGGCGACACTTGGCCGCTGATCGTGATCGGCGTTGTTGCGATCCCGCTCGGGCTCTGGGTCTTCGGCGTCGGCGAGCGGCACGCGAAGCGCCACGGGAAGCTGAAGCGGTCGGGATAGCAGTGGCCGAGGACTACTTCACGGCCCCAGTGGCCGAGCTTTGAGAGTGCTCCCGGCCGGTCACAATCCGAACTACATGGCTTCGGTGGCGGCGAGGCCGATTGACCTCACTATCTATCGCCGTCGGCGCCGTGATCGATAGGCGACACCCCGGTGCCGGATCGAGCGGACGATCACGTCGCGGCGCTCGACGGTGTAGAGGATTCGGTAGTTGCCGGCCCGCGCGGCCCAAAGCTCCGCCATCCGTCCCACGAGCTTCTTGCCCATCGCCTCCGGCTCGAGCTGGATCAGGACAAGCGTTTCGAGAACGGCGTCCCGTACGGCCTGCGGGAGTTCCTCGAGTTGTTCCTTCGCACGTCGCGTAAGTCGAAGCTCAGGCAAGCCCGAGCTCGCGGCGAACGTCGTCAAGGCTGAACAGGCGGCCCGCCTTCACGTCCTTCGCGCTCTCTCGAAGGTCGGCGAGGGTCTGGTCGTCCTGCAGCACGTCGAGTGTCTCTTCGATTGCGTCCCACTCTTCGGGCGAGACGACCACAGCCGCCGGCCGGCCCTTCCGCGTGATGACGACGTGCTCATGTCGTGCTTCGACGTCGTCGAGCAGCTCGGTTAGTCGTGCACGGGCGTCGGTAAAAGGGATGATTCGCGCCATGTGCTTAGTGTACAGAAATCTGGGCAGCTAGACGAGAGAGTGCCCCCGGCAAGAATCGAACTTGCGCACGCGGTTTAGGAAACGCCCTGGCCCGCTGGCGGGAAAGCGCGATTAGCAGGAGCTTCCTCGCCAGGCTGCAGTTCGCGCGACAGTCGGCGCGACAATCGGCGTCCGCCGCGGTCCCGAGACAAGTGTGGGCGCGACTCGCGCGGGAGGGCCTCCTACACTTCGGCCGTGAGGCCTTCGCGCCGCGAATACCACACTCGGTTCGGCTGGTGGCTGATGACGCACGATCGAGGCGCCGCAGCCGTGATCGGCGGCGGCGCGCTCGTTGTCCTTGCTTTCGACCTGCTCTACGCAAGCACTCGGTGGAGCGGCGCTTTCCCACGTTCCTTCTTGATCGCCCTTGGTTGTCTCGCTGCGTGTGTTGTCGTTGCCTTTGCGTTGCGACTGAGCCGCCCGCTCGGATCAGACCGACGACATGCGCGCTGGAACCAACGAGGTGTCAACGTGGTGCTCGTCGTCCTAATCATCGCGTTCATTGAGATAGGCAACCGCGAAGGCGGTAACGACGCCGGCCTGCTACTGGGTGCCATTGCGGGACTGGCCGCCGGTTTCGCGGCGTTCACCCTCGTCGACGTCGTCCGCAAGCGTCTCTAACTCGGGTCGGAACCGTCGAGCCGCGATGACCGAAGAATGACCGCGCGCACGGTTGACGGCCACCACCGAGGGCCGCCATGCACTGTCGGCACCTCATCAGCAGTGAGCTGACGTGCGATCTCGCCGATGCTCCTTCCGCCAGCGTGCTCGGCTCGGATTCGCTGAACCACATCTGGTAGGACGCTTGCCCGGCGCCCGCGGGATGCTCGCGGGGTTGCTCGACGAAGGGCTGCGCGTCGGCGGTCGGCGAGCAGCCGCTCGAGTTCGTCGACGGGAACGAGCCGCGTCCCCCACGGCATCTCGATCGTCTCGATAAGCGGCAGGACGCGGCGGTCGAAGGTCGACCGGCTGATGCCCATCGCGCTCGCGGCTTGCGTGCGCGTGTAGGCGAGCCGCTCTACGCGCGTCGCTTCGCGGACGACGACGGCGGGCGGTGCAGGTGCCCTCGTGTGGACGTCTTGGCGGATCGTACGGCTTCGGCGTTTGGTGCGGCGACGCGACATCCGTACACCGTACACTAATGGTGACGCGAATTTGCATCGCGATGCATCTGCGTTCTCGCTGGCTATCTGTTCCTGCAAGCAGGCGGTTGGACGCGCCGCTGGCGGCGACGGATCGCCGAGTTCGTCGCCTACGAATCCAGG
>DASUWJ010000064.1:0-2223 GCA_036378475.1 Gaiellaceae bacterium | reverse complement strand
GACCGCGCGCGGGCGGGTCAAGCCGGCGGCGGCGCCCTGCTGATCGCCTGCGCGCTCACGAGCAGCTGCTCGGCCTTGCCCTTGTCTGCGCCCGGGATCAGTCGGATCCTCCCGTTCACGGTCGCGACGATGTTCTGCGGCGTCACGACCGCGAGCCAGAGGCGGCGGAAGAGAAACGGCTTCTTGGCAAAGGACAGCTGCTGCCCCCGCTGGAGCGTGCCGATGTAGAGCTGCTTGCCAGCGGCCGAGCCGGCCCGGACCTGGAGCCAGGAGTTGCCGTTCGTGGCCGTCAGGACGAGCCGGGCCAAAAGGACGTGCCGGTGGCGGTGGACCGCGAGCGCCGGCCGGCCGGCGGTCGTACCCGCGAGCGGCGGGTTCTTCGTCGAGCCGAACTTCCAGGCGGCGATCACGAGCGCGAACACGATCGCGATCGCCCCGACGGCGACGAGGATGGCACGGGTCTCGAACCGGTGGCCGGGGGAGTGCGGCGGCCTGCGCTGGTAGTCGCGGGGCCGCAGCGGCACCTCCTCCTCGCCGGTAATGAAGCGCGAGTTGTACTCGTCCACGTAGAGCTGTCCTTCCAGCCCGAGCGCGTCCGCGTAGTTCCGCAGGAAACCCTTGACGTAGGTCGGCGCCGGGAGGACGTCGAACTTCTCGTCCTCGAGCGCCTTCAGGTACTTGGAGCGAATCTTTGTCGTCTGCTCGAGCTCGCCGAGGTCGAGCTGCTGGCGCAGGCGGGCTTCGCGCAGGCTGTTGCCGATCTCGAACATGAGCTCGCGATTCTAGTGCCGATTGCGCCGAGTGGGCCGTTGCGGGGGGGCGGGCGCCCGCGGCGTCTGGGGCTCAGCCTCCGAACCAGATCAGCAGGCCGAAGAAGCCGAGTGCGAGCCCCGCGGTGATCCCGAGACAGAGGCCGAGCAGGCCGAGCCACTTGCCGGCCTTCGCTGTCCCCTCGCCGACGCGCGCCAGCGTCCGCTCCACCTGGACGCGCGCGCCTCGGGCCAGGATGACCGCGAACACGCCGAGCAGCGTCCCCAGCACGGCTTCGCCGGCGACGGCCTCCCGCAGCGAGACGTGCTTGGAGCGGCTCGCGACGAGGGCGGCCGGGACGGCGACGAGCGACAGGAAGCCGAGCAGGACGGAGAAGCGCGCGCGGTCGTTTCGGGACCGCGGAGCGCTACTGCTTTGCGTACGGACGGCCAACGGCGGCGGGAGGGATCGAGCGACCGATCACGCCTGCGACGGCGATCAGCGTCAGGACATAGGGCAAGGCCTGAAAGAGGGTAGCGGCCGTACCGGAATAGACGGGCAGCCGGAAGGCGACCGCCGTCGAGAAACCGAACAGAAGCGCAGCGCTGAAGGCGCCGAAGGGGCGCCAATTACCGAAGATGAGCGCGGCGAGGGCGATGAAGCCGCGGCCGCCGGTCATGTTCTCGTTGAAGGAGCCGACGAATCCATCCGAGAGGTAGACGCCACCCAGTGCGGAGAGCATCCCGGAGACAACGACGGAGCCGTACCGGACCGCGTAGACGTTGATGCCGACGGTGTCGGCTGCTCGCGGATGCTCGCCGCAGGCCCGGATCCGAAGCCCGAGCGGCGTCTTGAACATGATCACGTACGAGAGCGGGACGAGCAGGAGTCCGAGCCAGATCAGCAGGTTGAGATGCCCGAACGCCTGCGCCAGGAACGAGTGGTCCGAATCCTTGGCGAGGTGCACGTCGGGAATCAGCGGTACGCCGGTCCGGATGTTGTTGCCGTGGTAGAGCTGGACGAAGAAGTAGCCGGTGATCCCAAGCGCGAGGAAGTTGATCGCCATTCCCCCGACGATCTGATCGGCGCGCAGGTGGATCGCAAAGAAGGCGTGGACGAGCGCGAGCAACCCGCCGGACGCCAGCGCGATCAGGATCCCGAGCGCCCACGACCCCGTCCGATCGGCGCCCCAGATTCCCCAGAAGGCGCCCATCAGCATCATCCCTTCGAGGCCGATGTTGACGACGCCCGACCGCTCCGAGAACATGCCGCCGATCGCGGCGAAGGTCAGCGGGGTCGCGAAGACGAGCATCGAGGCGATCAGGCTCGCCGTGAAGACCTGATTCAGGTTGCCGGTGCTTGAGTGCGTCGCGAGTATGCCGAGCGCGATCCCGAGCATACCTGCGGCAACGGCGCCGAAGCCCAGCTTGCGGACACCTCGTGTCGCTGTGTAGATGCCTGCGATCGCCGCCA
>DASUWJ010000063.1:0-8995 GCA_036378475.1 Gaiellaceae bacterium | reverse complement strand
CGCGCGGCCGAATGGATGACTGGATCGCTTCCGCTACCGTCGCCGCCGTCCCGCAAACCGCGGCGTGCTACCCCCCGCAGTCCGTGACCTTGACGAGGCCCGCTCCTTCATGGATGACAAGCACCTACTCCATATCAGTAGAAAGGCTTAGGTCCGAGGGGCAGCGTTGTTGTGCTGCCCCTCTATTTTCTGATGGAGCGCCCACGGATCAAAGACATGCACACGCCGGTCCGACTCGACGAGAAGACGATCCGAATCGGAAGTGCTCACTTCGGCGTCGCCGCAGAGATCGAGGATGACGACACCTCGACCGTCTGGTCCCTGCTTGCTTTGCTCGACGGGACGCGAACAACGTCGGAGATAGTCGAGGAGGCGCTGCGCCGTGATCCTCGCCTCGATGCTGACAGCGTGCGTGACGGAATCGCGACCCTCGTCGAGGATGGCTTCATCGAGGACGCGGGAGCCAGGCCGCCGAGCGCGCTAACGGCTGCCGAGCGCGAGCGGTACGACCGCAGCGCCGACTTCTACGCGTGGGTCGATTCGAAGCCACGTCCCTCGCGTTGGGAGGTGCAGCGGCGGCTTAAGCAGGCGCGCGTAACCGTACTCGGGCTTGGCGGGATCGGATCGGCAGTTGCGGCGAGCCTGGCGGCGAGCGGGATCGGTGCGCTCCACTGCGTTGATTTTGACGTGCTGGAGGCCTCGAACCTGAATAGACAGCTCCTCTACCGCGAGGGTGATCTAGGAGGATCGAAGGTCGAGCGGGCGATCGAGCAGTTGCGCCATCTCAACTCGTTCGTCGAGGTCAGCGGTGAGGAGCTGCGGATCGGGACTGGGGATGATCTCGTTCCGCTCCTTGCCGACTGCGACCTGTTCATCCTCTGCGCGGACCGCCCGGAACCACGGCAGATCTTGACCTGGACGAGCGACGCCGCGGTCAAGACGAAGACCCCATGGATCACGAGCTTCTAAGCCGGACCAATGGCCGCGGTCGGCACTTTCATCCCCTTCGAGGTGCCGTGCTACCGATGTCTCCGTCATCACGCGGAGGAACAGGGCCTCGATCCAGGCGTCGGCGAGCAACTGGTCGAAGTCCCGGATGTCAACGCGGTAATCGCGCCGACAGCGATGCTGACAGGCAATCTGGCCGCGCTCGAGGCCATCTACCTGCTCGGAGACCTCCGTCCGCAGACGATCGGGCGGATCCTGCATCAGAACCTGATCGTCTACGCCCACCTGTATTTCATCCAGCCCCCTTTCTGGAAGGACTGTCCAGCCTGCGGCAGCGAGCGGACCGGGTGAGCTGATAGATCCCAACAGCCGGTTGGAGCTCTTCCCGCTTGCTGTCCGTGAGGAAGACGGCGAGATTGTTGTCGGCCGTGTCGATACCGGCGTCTTCGTCTCGTTGCCCTCGATCGGAAGCGACGTCATTCGCGCGCTCGAGCGAGGGCTATCGATCGAGGAGGCCGAGGCAGAGGTCGAGACGATCGCGGGCGAGAGCGTCGATGTAGCCGAATTCGCGGCAACGCTCGTCGATCTCGGCTTCGTTGACGCCATCGACAGACAGCGACTCCAAACAGCCGCGGCCGCCGCCCCCACGCCGACCTTTCCATGGCTCAAGCCGAACCATGTCGACTGGCTCTACGCCCGCCCGTTCAAGCTCTGCTACCTAGCCCTGCTTGCAACGGGCGTGGTCGCTGTCGCTTCTCATCCACGGTTTCTTCCTCACCCCGCTGCCTTTTTCTGGTCACCGCGAATCAGCCTCGTCATCGGCGTTAACTTCCTCCTCTTCCTTACTGCGCTGGCAATCCACGAGTTCTTTCACCTCGCTTCGGCCCGCTCGCTCGGCATCCCCGCTCGGATCGGTTTGGGCACGCGCCTCCATCATCTCGTCGCCCAGACCGACGTCACTGGCCTCTGGTCACTGCCGAGACGCGCTCGACGGCGAGTCTACATCGCTGGGATCGCCTGGGACAGCGCCCTGCTGGCGACGACTTTCATCCTTCTCGCTTACGGGCACTTGCCGCCGCTGGGCGCAAAATTGCTGCAGGCCCTAGGTCTGGTCGTTTTCTTCGGAGTCGCCTCCCAGTTCCTCTTCTACATGCGCACCGATCTCTACTTTGTGATCCTCGACTCAACGCGTACGAAGAATCTCTTTGCCGACGCGATGAGCTACCTAAGCTTCGTTCGCAGCCACCTTTGCACTTTGACAAGGGACCCGTCAGTTGCGAGTCGCGCGGATCACATCGACGGCGTCGTATGTTCGAGATGGAGACGTTTTGACACGCCAAAGGTGGCTATCGATAACCCGCTCCCCGCTGGTCGCCGGAGCCGTTCCTAACGCTGCCGCAGTTACTCCAATGACACATAGTCCGGCGAGCCTCGATAGACGCATCGAACACCTCCAGAGTCTTCACACTCCGTGTGATTCAAATGTAGCGCCACCGAGTCATTCAGCATGGGACAACGTCCGGACGATGCCCTGCGAGTCGTGTCACCGTCCTCGGTGAGAGGCTTCGACCGCGACGAGGTGATGGCCCACCCCACATCGCGCTGCCCGTCCCCCATATCCAAGATCGAGCCGCCTGCGGCCTCCGCAGGAACACCAGATCGAAGAGGAGATCCGTGGAGCCCGCTACTCGCAATCGTGGCCGGCGACCCTCTACCAAGAAATGGACGCTGGTGGCGCTCCGATCTCAGGGTCTCAACGCCGCCTCGCGCTCGACGGTGGCAAAAGTTCGGCAAAAATTCGAACCGGCTCAAGCTTAAGCTGACGCTCGAAACCCACTCTCTGCAGGTATTTTCTGAAGCTCCCCGGGTTGGACTCGAACCAACAACCCTCCGGTTAACAGCCGGATGCTCTGCCAATTGAGCTACCGGGGAACGGCGCTCGGCGCGGCCGATTGTACCGAGGCTCAGACGAGATTCGTGGCGGCGCTCCGCAGCCGCTCGAGCGCCTCTTGCAGCTCTTTCGTCCGCTCAAGATCGGCATGCTGGAGCTCGCGCCTGAGCTGACGCTCGCGAAGATTCAGCAGGAGTTCCTTCGTGGTCGCCTCGTCGATCCCCTCGGCTTCTGCCCGAGCATCGAGCGCTGCCAGCAGCTGGACGAGCTCCCGGTCAGCCTGACCCTGCTCGAGGAGGTGCTCGCGCGCCCGACGGTGCAGCTCGTTGTCGAAATGGTCCGGCGAGAGCTCGGCGAGCAGATCGCGAAGCTCCGGGTGTGCGACGACACCGGCGAGCGCGTCCAGCTCCTTGCGGTCACCCGCCTGCAGGAGCTTCGGGGAGAGCGGGGCCACGGCTGCGCTGCGACCGGCGCGCGGGACGAGGCCGGCCTGTGTCTCGCGTGGCAGCTCGAGACGGTCGGCCACGAGCCGCAGCGCCTCCTGCCGTTCGGGCGAGTCCTCGAAGCGCGCGAGCACCTCGCGCACGCGCACGAAGGCCTCCTGGCGGTCGGGGGCCCGGTCGAGCTCCAGCCGGACGCGGTACAACACATATCCCTCCGCCTTCCCGAGCCGCCCTTCGAAGCCGGCAGCCGCATCGGCCGGATCCGAGCCCGGCGGGAGCGCCACGACCCGAACGTCGAATCCCATCGTCGCGGCGAGATCCATCCCGCGCAGCGTCGCGGCCTCGCCAGCCTGATCGGCGTCGAAGCAGAGATAGAGCCTGCGCGTCAGCCGGCCGAGCTCCTTCAGCTGACGCTCGGTCAAGGCGGTCCCCATCGACGCGACGACCGGGCCGAGCCCGGCCTGGCGTAGGGCGAGGACGTCGGTGTTGCCCTCGACGATCAGCCCGCGCTCCTCGCGCGCGATCGCCGTCCGGGCCCGATCGAGCCCGTACAGGAGGTCCCCTTTGCGGAAGAGCTCACCCTCCGGCGAGTTGACGTACTTCGCCTGCAGCCGGTCGTCCTCGCGCAGCCTGCGCGCCTGGAAGCCGACCACACGCCCGCGCGCATCTGCGATCGGAAACAGAAGCCGCGCCTGGAAGTAGTCGTTGCCACGCCTGTTCACGAGCCCTGCGGCCGTGAGCTCCTGCGGCGTGAAGCCGCGTTCGGCGGCCTTGCGCGCGAGCGTGGCGCCGCTCGCGGCAAGGCCGAGCCGGTACTCCCGGCAGACCTCCTCGCCGAGAGCGCGGCTTTCGAGATATGCGCGTGCGCCGGCGCCTGCCCGAGACTCCCACAGGAACCGCTCGTAGAAGGAAGCGGCCGCCTCGAGCACCGCGAACAGCCGCTCCTGGCGCCGCCGCTTCGCGTTCTGTGCGGGCGAGGCCTCCTCGTATTCGAGCGGGACGTTGAATCGCTGCGCGAGCCATTCGATCGCGCCGACGAAGTCGAGGCCTTCCGTCTCCTCGACGAACGAGATCGCATCGCCGCCGCGCTGGCAGCCGAAGCAGTAGTAGGTCCCCTTCTCGGGGCTGACCGAAAAGGACGGTGTTCGCTCGTCGTGGAAGGGACACAGTCCGGTCAGGCGAGCCCCGGAGCGGCGGAGCTGCGTCCGACCCGAGATCACCTCGGCGATGTCGACCGCAGCCTTGACCGACTCGACCGAGGAATCCTTGATCCGCGCCACTCAGCCCTCGAGCTTCGCCGCGTACGCGAGTGCGAAACGGTCGGTCATGCCGGCGACGTAGTCGGTCGCCTCCTGGGGCGAGCGACCCTCCGCGAGCAGGTGCTCGAAGATCGCCGTCACGACCTCGTGCGCGCGCTGCTGGTTCGGCTTGGCGTCCGCGGCCAGGTAGACGCGCTCGAACATGAAGGCACGCAGGCCGAGCATCGCCTCGCCGATCTCGTCGCTCTGCCTGATCTCCCCGGCGAGCGCGGAGGTCTCGACGAGATCGTGCACTAGGGTGTCGATCCGCCGGGGCCCGGTCGGCCCGAGGAGCTCGAGCTCGGCGCGGGGTAGCTCCTCGTTCGAGAGCACGCCCGCCCGCACCGCGTCGTCGATGTCGTGGTTGATGTAGGCGACCCGGTCGACGAGGCGGACGATCTTGCCCTCGAGCGTGTCCGGCTCGGCGGCGCCCGTGTGCGTGAGGATGCCGTCGCGCACCTCAGCGGTCAGGTTGAGCCCGCGGCCGTCCCGTTCCAGGTGGTCGACGACGCGGAGCGAATGCTCGTTGTGGCGGAAGCGGAGCCCGAAGCGCTCGCTGAGGACCGCGTCGAGCGCCTCTTCGCCGGCATGCCCGAACGCGGGGTGACCGAGATCGTGTCCGAGCCCGATCGCCTCGACCAGGTCCTCGTTCAGGCGAAGCGCCCGGGCAACGCCCCGGGAGATCCCGGTCGTCTCGAGCGTGTGGGTCAGGCGCGTCCGGTAGTGGTCGCCGTTGGGGTCGATGAAGACCTGGGTCTTGTGCTTCAGCCGGCGGAACGCCTTCGCGTGCACGATCCGGTCGCGGTCGCGCTGAAACGGCGTCCGCAAGCGGCACTCGGGCTCCGGCGTCAGCCGGCCGCGGCTCTCATAGGAGCGAACCGCCTGCGGCGAGAGCCAGGCATCCTCGTGCTCGCGGAGGCGAGCCTCGAAGCTGTCCGCGATTCTCCCGGCAAGCTCGGGCATCGGCTCCGACTCTAGCCGCTCCTCCGGCCACTGCCAGAGCGGATTTCGTCCCCGCGCTCGGTCTCGCGCGCGGCCGGATGACGGTGTGCCGAGTTGGCGCCGAAACGCGTGTGTGGAGCTCAGATGATGATCGGCACCGTGCCGCCGTCGGCACTCCAGGCAGCCCCCGTCACGTAGCTCGAGCGCTCCGAGCAGAGGAAGGCGATCACGGCGGCGATCTCCTCCGGCTCGGCCAGCCGGCCGAGCGGCCGGCCCGCGCCGACCGCAGCGAGCACATCGGGCCGGGACTTGCCGCTTCGGCGGGCCTGCTGGTCGGCGAGCCCGCCCTCGGCAAGCCACGCCCCGGTCGCTGTCGGGCCCGGTGTGACGGCGTTGCAGCGGATGCCGTCCTTGGCGTAGAGATCGGCGACGAGCCGAGACAGCGACAAGATCGCCGCCTTGGTGACCGAGTAGTTCGGCATGCCCGCCGAGGGCCGCTTCGCCGCCGTCGAGGAGACGTTGACGATCACGCCCCCGCCCCGCTCTCGCAGCGCCGGCAGCACCGAGCGGATCGCCCGGACGTAGCTCATCACGTTCAACTGCCACATCTCGTCCCACTGGTCGTCGCTCAGCTCGTCGAAGTCCCCCTGGTAGGCGATGCCGACGTTGTTGACGAGGCAGTCGATCCGACCGAGCTCGGCCAGCACCTGGCCGATCAGCTCCTCGGCCGCCACCGGCTCCGCCAAATCGCAGACAACACCGAGCGAGGCGCCGACGCTGGCGCGCGCCGCTTCGAGCCGGGCCGAATCGCGGCCGCAGACGACGACCCGGGCGCCCTCGGCCGCCAGCAGCTGCGCGGTCGCGAGCCCGATTCCCGCAGTGGAACCCGTAATCAGGCAGACGCGATCGGTGAGGCCGAGGTCCATCCGCGCGCGCAAGCCTACGTTTCCCCGCGCCACGAGCGGCAGGATGTCGGGGTGACGACCCTCCTCCTGGCCCGGCACGGTGAGAGCGATTGGAACCGCGCCAGACGCTGGCAGGGCTTCGCCGACCGGCCGCTGACCGAGCGCGGCCGGGCCCAGGCCGCGGAGCTCGCGGCGCGGCTCGCTGAGATTCCGCTCGAGGCCGTCTACTCGAGCGACCTGCAACGGGCCCGGCTGACGGCTGCGGCAGTGGCCGAGGCCCAGGGCCTCGAGGTGGTGCAGCTGGCCGCCCTGCGCGAGGTGGACGTCGGCTCGTGGTCGGGGCTAACCCGCGAGCAGGCCGAAGCACGCTTCCCCGAGGGCTTCCGCCGCTGGCGCGCGGGCGGCACCGGCTGGGAGGATGGCGAGAGCTACGCGGAGCTCGGCAGGCGGTGCTGGCCGCCGTCGAGGAGATCGCCCGGCGGCACGAGGGCGGCCGGGTCCTGGTCGTCTGCCACGGAGGACCGATCCGCGTCCTGCACGGAGCCGCGCTCGGGATCGAGGTCGAGGCGTACCGCCGAATCCGGCCCGTGGAGCCAAACGCGCGCCTCTCGGCGGTGTGCGTCGAGGACGGCCGGCTGACCGAGGTCTGCCCCGCGGGGCGAATCGACGAGCTGCTCGCGCCCGACCGGGAAGAGCGCTTTCGGGCCGCCGGTCCGCCGCCTTCGCCCGCCGCGTAGCCGCCAGTACACTGGCCGCGGGTGGAGGACTACACCAACAAGTACAAGGGCGAGCAGGTCGAGATCGCGCTCTTCGGCGGCGACTACCAAGACGGGGTCTTGACGGCCTACTGCTTCGTCGAGGACGTCGCGCACATCGAGTTGAACGGGCACATCCTGATCCCGCTCCAGAACATCGCCTCGCTCCACTGCTCCAGCCGGTGCGACGCGCCCGAGCCGGACTGGCCGCCGCGCGGGCTCGCCGAGGACGACGGCGCCGAAGAGTCCTAGCCGATGAGCCGCACCCTGCTGCGAGTGCGAAACGTGCTCAAGGCCTGGCTTCTCCTGGTCGGGATCTGCGCGGTGCTCGGAATCGTGCCCTTGCTCGCCGGCGACTACCAGCTGCTCGAGATCTTCCTCTTCTGCGCCCTACTCCTGGCTGGCGCCGGCTACTTCTACGCCGACCGGATCGCGCTCGGAATGGTGGGCGCGCGGGAACTACAGCGGGGCGAGGCGCCGGCGCTCTACTCGACACTCGAGCGGCTCGCGGCACGGGCCGGCGTTCCGAAACCGCGCCTCTACCTGCTCCGAGACGGCTATCCGCGCGCTCTCTCTGCCGGGCGCGGACCCAGGGGTTCGGCGATCGCGCTCAGCAGGGGCCTGCTTGGCGCCTCGACGCCGGCCGAGCTCGAAGGCGTGCTGGCGCACGAGCTCGTCCACATCCGCGACCGCGACGTCCTCGTCCAAACGGCGGTGTCGGTCCTCGCCGGGGCGATCGTGGAGACGAGCCGTCTCGGCGGCTACTTCCAGCGCGCCCTCCTCTTCGGCCTCGGCCCGCTGGCGGCGACGCTCGTCCACCTCTTCCTCTCGCCGAAGCGCGAGTTCCTGGCGGATGCCGCGGCCGCGGAGATCTGCGACTCGCCCCACGGGCTCGCGGACGCTCTCGTCCGTCTCGAGCGAACGGGCGAGCTCGTCGAGTTCCAGGCCGCCCCAGCCACCGAACCGCTCTACACGATCAACCCCTTCGCCGAGGAGGGGCTGGCGGCGCTCTTCGTCACCCACCCACAGGTCGCCGACCGGGTCCGGCGCCTGCGCGCGCTCGACCCCTCGCGCGAGCAGCGCGCGGCCTGAGCCGAAAAAAGCCCGGTCCACAAAAAAAAGCGCCGCCGCGAGCGCGGAGCGCTTTTTTCGAAGTTAATTCGGCGGCGACCTACTCTCCCGGGAGGTTGCCCTCCGAGTACCATCGGCGCTGGCGGGCTTAACTGCTCTGTTCGGAATGGGAAGAGGTGTACCCCCGCCGCTATCACCGCCGAAAATTGTCAGGGCACCTAATGCGCACCCTCAAAACTCCATAGCGACGACAGCACGTTCAAATCAAGACCTCGGGCAATTAGTACGGGTCCGCTGAACACATTGCTGTGCGTGCACGTCCCGCCTATCAACGTGGTGGTCTCCCACGGCCCTTACTCCCTCGAGGGGATGGGAAGCCTCATCTCGAGGTCGGCTTCCCGCTTAGATGCTTTCAGCGGTTATCCGATCCAGACGTGGCTAATCAGCAGCGCCGTTGGCACGACGACTGATACACCAGAGGTCTGTTCGCTCCGGTCCTCTCGTACTAGGAGCGACTCCTCTCAAGCTTCCAGCGCCCATGGTGGATAGGGACCGAACTGTCTCACGACGTTCTGAACCCAGCTCGCGTACCGCTTTAATGGGCGAACAGCCCAACCCTTGGGACCTGCTTCAGCCCCAGGATGCGACGAGCCGACATCGAGGTGCCAAACCCTTCCGTCGATGTGGACTCTTGGGAAGGATAAGCCTGTTATCCCCGGAGTACCTTTTATCCGTTGAGCGA
>DASUWJ010000062.1:0-17801 GCA_036378475.1 Gaiellaceae bacterium | reverse complement strand
GGCGGGCGGCCGCGCTCAGCGAGCACGCGCGTGGCCTCGGGCTCGAGCTCCTCGTCGAGGCCCACGACGCCGCTGAGCTGGCCCGGGCGGTCGCGCTCGGCGCCGACCCGATCGGCGTCAACGCCCGCGACCTCGGCAGCTTCGAAATCGACCGGCGGGCGGCGCTCGAGCTCGTCGCGGCAGCGCCGCGGGATCGCGTCCTCGTCGCCGAGAGCGGCGTGCTCTCACGCGCCCACGGCGCGGCCGCCGAGCTGGCCGGCGCCGACGCCATGCTCGTCGGGACGGCGCTGATGCGCGCGCGGGAACCCGCGGCCAAGCTGCGCGAGCTGCTCGGGAGACCGCTCGTCAAGGTGTGCGGCCTGACGCGCAAGGAGGACGTCGCCGCCGCCGCCGAGGCGGGCGCCGACCTGGCGGGCTTCGTGCTGGCGCGGGAGACGCCCCGCCGCGCTCCACGGGTCTTGGTGGTGCCCGAGACGATGCTCTCGGTCGCCGTCTACGTCGGGGAGCGCGGAGAGTCGGCGAGTGATCTCGACCAGCTCTACGCCCGGGACCCTGCCACGGGCATGCGCACCCGCGACGGCGTCCTGCTCCGCGGCGACGAGCAGGTTGCACGGGTGGTCGACCGGGCCTGGCAGCAGGATGACCCCGGGCATCTCGAGCGAGCCCGCGTGGCCGCAGGCAGGATCATGCTCGCGGGTGGGCTCTCGCCCGAGAACGTGCGCGCCGCGATCGAGGCCGTCTCGCCCTGGGCGGTCGACGCGAGCTCGAGCCTGGAGCTCGAGCCGGGGATCAAAGACCACGAGCGCGTGCGCGCCTTCGTCGAGGCCGCCCGGTGAGCGCGCCCTCGCGGAGTTTCGGCGCCTACGGCGGCCGCTACGTCCCCGAAACGCTGATCCCGGCACTCGACGAGCTCGAATCGGGCTGGCGCGCTGCACGGGACGACCCCGGCTTCGCGGCCCAGCTCGAGGAGCTCGGCCGCTCCTACGCGGGCCGTCCCACGCCGCTGACCCGCGCCGGGCGCTTCGCGCCGGGGAAGCGGCTGTTCCTGAAGCGCGAGGACCTGCTGCACACCGGTGCCCACAAGCTGAACAACGCGCTCGGCCAGGCGGTGCTCGCGCGGCGGCTCGGCAAGCGGCGGCTGATCGCCGAGACCGGCGCCGGCCAGCACGGCGTCGCGACCGCCACCGTCTGCGCCCGCTTCGGTTTCGAGTGCGTCGTCTACATGGGCGCTGAGGACATGCGCCGCCAGGCCCCGAACGTCGAGCGGATGCGGCTGCTCGGGGCGGAGGTGCGCGGGGTCGAGTTTGGGACGGAGACGCTCAAGGAGGCAACGAGCGAGGCGATCCGCGACTGGATCGCGAACGTGGAGACGAGCTACTACCTGATCGGCTCCTGCGTCGGCCCCGCCCCCTACCCGGAGCTCGTGCGCGAGCTGCAGGCCGTGATCGGGCGCGAGGCGCGCGCCCAATTCCTGGCCGCCGAGGAGCGGCTGCCGGAGGCGGCGGTCGCCTGTGTCGGCGGCGGCTCGAACGCGATCGGACTCTTCGCCGGCTTCCTCGACGACCCCGAGGTGCGCCTGGTCGGGGTCGAGGCCGCGGGCGCGGCCAGCCTCGGCAGCGGCCGGGCCGGCGTCCTGCACGGATCGCGCTCGTCGCTGCTTGCCGACGAGGACGGCCAGGTGCTCGATGCGCACTCGATCTCGGCGGGGCTCGACTACCCGGGGGTCGGTCCCGAGCACGCCTTCCTGCGAGACAGCGGGCGGGCGCAGTACGTGCAGGCCGGCGATGAGGAGGCGGTGGCGGCGTTCCGGCGGCTGGCGGAGACGGAAGGGATCGTCCCGGCGCTCGAGCCCTCGCATGCACTCGCGAAGGCGCTCGAGCTCGAGGAGGAACTGGTACTCGTCTGCCTCTCGGGCCGCGGGGACAAGGACCTCGCGCACGTCCTCTCCCGGTGAGCCCGCGCCCGGGAGCGAAGACGCTCGTCCTCTACCTGATGTGCGGCGCCGAGACGCCGGAGCTCGCGGAGGCCGCGGTCGCGGGCGGCGCCGACATCGTCGAGCTCGGCTTTCCGTTCTCCGACCCGCTCGCCGACGGCCCGGTGATCCGGCTCGCCGCCGAGCGCGCCCTGGCGGCGGGGATGCGCACCGAGGCCTGCCTCGCCTGCCTCGCGGCCTGCCGCTCCCGCGTCGAGGTGCCGTTGATCCCGATGACCTACGCCTCCCTACTCGAGGCCCACGGGTACGAGGCCTTCGAGCACGAGGCGCGTGCGGCTGGCGCCACGAGCCTGATCGTGGCCGACCTGCCCGCCGACGAGCGGCCCGGGTTACGCCGGATCCAGCTGGTCGCACCCACCTCTACCGACGAGCGGATCGGACTCGCCGCGAGGACGACGGACGGCTGGCTCTATCTCGTCACCGTGGCCGGCACGACCGGCGCCCGCGACGAGCTCTCGCCCGCCCTCGCCGGCCTGGTGCGGCGAGCTCGGCGCCTGACGAAGGCGCCGCTCTACGCCGGCTTCGGGATCTCGAGCCCCAAGCAGGCACGCGAGGCCGCGGCGCTCGCGGACGGGATCGTGGTCGGCTCGCGGGCCGTCGAGGTCGCGCTTCGCGGCCCGGGCTCGCTGCGGGAGTACGTGGCTTCGCTTCGCGCCGCGATCGACACCGCCGGCGCCCGGTAGGCTCGCGGCTTGAAGGGCTACGACGAGCGAAGCTACGGCGCGTTCTGGGCCGCGGACTACGACCAGGTCCACGGCGAGCTCGATCCCGCCGGCGCGGTCGAGACCCTGGCCGAGCTGGCCGCGGGCCGGCCGGTGCTCGAGCTCGCGATCGGCACCGGGCGGATCGCGCTGCCTCTCAAGGAGCGCGGGGTCGAGATCCACGGCGTCGACATCTCCGAGCCGATGCTCGCCGAGCTGCGCGGAAAGCCGGGCGGCGCCGAGATCCCGGTCACGGTCGGGAACTTCGCTGAGGCCGACTACGGAGGCGAGTTCCCACTGATCTTCCTCGCCTTCAACACGCTCTTCGCCCTGCTCAGCCAGGAGGAGCAGGTGCGCATGTTCGCGAACGTCGCCCGGCAGCTGACCCCGGACGGCCTCTTCATCGTCGAGGCCTTCGTGCCCGACCTGAGCCGCTACGCGCGGGGCCAGAGCGTCTCCGTGACGAAGATCGAGCTCGACAGCGTCCAGCTCGACTTCGGCCGCCACGATCCCGTCAACCAGATCGTCGACGTCCAGGTCGCGACCTTCGGCGAGCGCGGCACCACCCTGCGGCCGATCCGCCTGCGCTACGCCTGGCCGGCCGAGCTCGACCTGATGGCACGTCTGGCCGGGCTGCGGCTGCGCGAGCGCTGGGGTGGGTGGGCACGCGAGGAGTTCCAGGCCGACAGCAGACAGCACGTCTCCCTCTACGGGCGTCCCTAGCGGCCGCTCGCTATCGTTCGGCGATGCGCGCCCTCGCGGTGCTGGCGGCAATCGCGCTCGCGAGCGCTCCGGCCGCGGCGGCCGACATCCTCGGCACGGCCCAGGTGCGAACCGCCGACGGTCTCCTGCTCGCCTCGGCACGCGGCGGGGCGTTCCTGTACCCGCAGGACGGGTCGCTCCTCTCGATCGGTCAGGTGGTCGCGACCGCGAACCGCGTCGAGCTCGCCGACGTCTCAATGCTCGGCGGGCGCGTCCACGCCGACCGGGTGATCCTGCGCCACGGCCGCGATGCCCTGATCGAGAACCTCGTCGTCGACGGCCTCGTCCGCGACCCGAGGGCCAATGCGCTCTTCCAGCTCGACGGCTCGAGCTACCTCGTCGTTAGCCAGAAGGCGGTGATCGGCAGGCGGACCGGCTTCGTCGGCCTCCGCCTGAGCGTTGCCCCCGGCTATCCCGGTCTCCCGCAGGGAGCAGACGTGCTCGTCGGGCTCCGTGAGCGGGGCGCTTCCCCGGACGCGCGGCTCGCGAGCCGGGTCGTGACCGCCTCCGGGCCCTGGGCGGCGCTCGGCTTCGGCGCCGCTCCCTCGATTGCCGGCCTGCCGGTCGTCAGCGAGCCGCTGCTCGGCGGCCTCGGCCTGCCCGCCGCGAACGGGATCGGAGGACGGGCCGTCGCGATCGCGGCCCAGTACCTCGGCATCCCCTACCGCTGGGGCGGCGCCAGCCCGAGCGCCGGCTTCGACTGCTCGGGGCTGACGATGTACGTGTATGCGCAGCTCGGGATCCACCTAACCCACTACACGGGTGCGCAGATCCAGGAAGGCGTACCCGTCCCTCCGGGGCTCCTGCAGCCCGGCGACCTCGTCTTCTTCGACCCCGGCCCCTTCGGCGTGCCCGGCCACGAGGGTATGTACGTCGGCGGCGGCTACTTCATCCAGGCGCCCCACACCGGGGACGTGGTCAAGATCTCGCCGCTGCAAGCGTACGCGGCGAAGTACGTCGGCGCCGTCCGCCCCTACGGGCCTACGGGCTCCGGCGCTGCTGTTTCTGCAGCTTCTGCATGGCGCGCCGCTGTTGGCGGTTAGCCGGCTCCGGCAGCGCGCCCTCCTGTCCGGCAGCCTCGAGGTAGGCCCGGCGCTCGGCAGCCGTCAGCCGGGAGAGCGCCGCCTGGGCCCGCTGCGGATCCTTGCCGACTCCCGCCCGCTCCAGCTTCTGGAGCGCGCTCGCGGCGTCGGGATTCTGCTTTGCGAGCGCCGCGCGGGAGGCCTTCATCATCAAGCCGCGAACGCCGGGGACCTTCGCCAGCCCGCGCAGCACGGGGCGCGCGTAGGCGCCGCCCCGAAAGCGCGAGAGGAGCGCGAGCAGCCCGAAGAGGACGAGGATCGCGCCGGCGATGTAGAGCGGGATGAAGTAGAGCCACACGGACGCGCGAATCGTAGCGCGGCGAAGGGCTGCCGCTAGGCCGTCGCCCAGTCGCGGAACGCTTCCAGGAGCGCCCGCTCCGCCTCGGGGCTCAGGTCGGCCGGCCTGATCAGGCCGCTCAGGCGGATCGTCGTCCGCAGCTGCTCCAGGTACTCCGTGCAGCCGGCGCAGGTGCCGATGTGCTGCTCGAAGCGAGCTCGTTCCTCCGCGCCGAGCACGTCCTCCAGGTAGTCCGTCACGAGCTCGACGAGCTCCTGGCAGCTGAGCTTCGCTTGGCCTGCTGTCGTCATGCCGCCTCCGAGAGGTAGTCCTCCAGTGCCTGCCGCACCTTCGAGCGAGCCCTGTGGAGGAGCACCCGTTGATTGGTCTCGCTCAGCCCGAGCGCGTTACAGGCCTCCTCGGAGCTCCACCCCTCGAGGTCGCGCACGCTGATCACCGCGCGCTGCGCGGGCGGCAGCTGCTCGATCGCGCGCGCCACGACCGCGCGCGTCTCGGCGGCAAGCAGCCGCTCCTCCGGCCAGGGCTCCGGTCGCGCCGACCAGTGCCCGGGCCAGCGCGCGTCGTCTTGAGGCAAGAAGCGATCGGCGTCGACCGCCGGCTCCGGCACGGTGCCCGGGCGCTCCAGCGCCGAGAACGGCAGCGTCCTGCCCTCGCGCACTCCCCGCGTCTTTGCGATGTTGGTCAGGATGCGGAAGATCCAGGTCCGAAGCGAGGAGCGCCCCTCGAAGCGGTCGATTCCCTGCAGGACCGCGAGCCACGTCTCCTGCACGACCTCCTCGGCCACGGCGGGGCTGGCCACGTAGATCTGCGCCACGCGCAGGAGCGCGGGGTTGTAGGCGCGCAGCAGCTCCGAGAAGACGCGCTCGTCCCCGGCGCGCAGCGCTTCGACCTGCCGCGCGTCGGAAACCGAGAGCGGCTGCTCCACCGCTCGACTGTAACGGAGCGACTTTCGGTGAGACGATTGGCCGATGCCGGCAAGCGCCGCTCCCCGCCGCCCCGCGCCCGCCGGCCTCGGACACGGGCCATACAGGAGCCCGCGGTGAGCGTCGATCGCTATCCGCCGATCGCCGACTACGCGCTCCTCTCCGACTGCCACTCGGGTGCGCTCGTCTCCAAGGACGGCTCGATCGACTGGTGCACCTTCCACCGGCTCGAGGCGCGGCCCGTCTTCGCACGGATCCTCGACTGGGCAAAGGCCGGCTTCTTCCGGATCGCGCCGCTCGAGGACGACTACGTCTCGAGGCGGCGCTACCTGCCGGAGACGAACGTGCTCGAAACGACGTTCGAGACGCCCGGCGGCACCCTCGTCCTAACCGATTTCTTCGCCTTCCGCGTGTCCGCCCCAGGCGAGAGCGGGCCCTTCGCGCATCCCGACCACCAGCTCGTTCGGCTTGCCCGCTGCACGAGCGGCGAGGTCGCGGTCAAGGTGAAAATCGTGCCCCGCTTCGACTACGGGCTGACGACGCCGCGCCTCGAAATGCTCGCGGACGACCTCGTCGTCTGCTACGGAGGCGCGGACGCGCTCGTGCTTCAGAGCGAGCTGCCCTTCGCAGACGCCGAGCACTCGGCGACCGAGGGGAACCGGACCCTCCGCGCCGGCGAGGAGGCGTTCGTCTGCCTGACCTACCAGTTCCCGCACGAGCTCCAACCGAGCCGCCTGAGCGGCGAGGAGGTCCGGGCGAAGCTCGAGGAGACGCGCGCGACCTGGGCCGCGTGGGCCGGCCGCTGCACGTACGACGGGCCCTACCGCGAGCAGGTCGTGCGGAGCGCCCTCGTCCTGAAGGCGCTGACGAACGGCCCCACCGGCTCGATCGTGGCCGCGGCGACGACCTCGCTGCCGGAGGAGATCGGCGGCGAGCGCAACTGGACTACCGCTTCTCGTGGCTGCGCGACTCGGCGCTGACGCTGAACGCCCTGTTCGCGCTCGGCTATACGGAGGAGGCGCACGCCTACATGGCGTGGCTGAAGCGGACGACGGCGGGGCGAGCGGACGAGCTGCAGATCATGTACGGGGTCGGCGGCGAGCGCCTGCTTCCCGAGGTCGAGCTCGACTGGCTCGAGGGCTACCGCGGCTCGCGCCCGGTCCGGATCGGCAACGCTGCCGCGCAGCAGTTCCAGCTCGACACCTTCGGGGAGCTGCTCGACACCGCGTGGCTCTACCGCCGGCACGGCGGCGAGATCGCCGAGGTCTTCTGGGAGTTCCTGGCCCGGGTCGGCGGCGCCGTCTTGGAGCGGTGGCGGCGACCAGACCAGGGGATCTGGGAGATTCGCGGCGAGCCGCGGCACTTCGTCTACTCCAAGGTGATGGCCTGGGTCGCGCTCGACCGGCTCCTGCGGCTCGCCGAGCTCGACGGCCGCGCGGGCGAGCTCGAGCGCTGGCGCGGCGCGCGCGAGCAGATCCGGGAGCTCGTCGAGCGCGAGGGAGTCGATCCCGAATCGCAGTCGTTCGTCCAGTCCTTCGGCTCACACGCGCTCGATGCCTCGAATCTGATGCTTCCGATCGTCGGCTTCGTCGGACACGACGACCCCCGGGCGCGGGCGACGGCCGCGCGGATCGCCGCGGAGCTGTCCGCGGACGGCTTCGTCTACCGCTACCTGACAGACGGCGTCGACGGCCTCTCCGGGGACGAGGCAACCTTCGCGATCTGCTCCTTCTGGCTGGTCGAATGCCTGGCGCGCGCCGGTGAGGGCGAGCGGGCGCGCGAGCTCTTCGAGCGCCTGCTCGGTTTCTGCAACGACGTCGGTCTGCTCGCGGAGGAGATCGATCCCCCCTCGGGCGAGCTGACCGGGAACTTTCCGCAGGCCTTTTCGCATCTCGGCCTGATCCAGGCCGCGATCGCACTCGACCTGCCCGAGCGCTCGCTGTCGATGATGGAGGCCGATCCGGCCCACGAGGCCTGAGCCGAGGGCGGATTCCCGATGCTGCGTCTTCGAACTCGCGGTCCCGCCGGCCAGGGCTCGGCGCGCGCGTGATCCGCTTGTCAGGCGTGGCGCCGCCGTGCGACTGTCCATTCCAACCGGAGCGAGGAGGAGCGGGATGCGAAGCGAGCGGTACGACCTGATCGCGATCGGCGCCGGCTCCGCCGCGCGCGACGCCGCCAAGCAGGCGAAAGAGGAATACGGGGCGAGGGTCGCGCTGATCGAGCGCGAGCGCTGGGGCGGCAGCTGCCCGAACGTCGCCTGCACGCCGACGAAGGCCTACCTCGTCGCCGCCGACCTCGCGGACGCGGTCAACAACCTCGCCGGCAAGCTCGGGATCGAGGTCGGGCCCGCGCGGGCGAACCTCGCCAAGGTCAAGGCGCGCAAGGAGACGCTGAAGAAGTCGCAGTCAAAGTGGGTCGAGGACCTCCGGGCGGCGGGCTTCGACACCTACCGGAGCACCGCCACCTTCACGGGCCCAGACACGATCGCGGTCGGCGAGGAGGCCGTCCTTCGCGCCGACAAGATCCTGATCGCGACCGGCTCGCGCACCGCCATTCCGCCGATCGAGGGGCTCGAGCAGGTCGACTGGCTCGACCACGTGAGCGCGCTCGAGCTCGAGGAGCTGCCGCGCTCCCTGCTCGTCGTCGGGGCGGGCGCGGTCGGCCTCGAGTTCGGCCAGGCCTTCGCGCGCTTCGGCTCGCAGGTGACGATCGTCGACACGATGGACCAGGTCTGTCCCAACTGCGACCCGCAAGCGGCGGCGGAACTCGCGTCGGCCCTCTCCGCCGAGGGGATCCCGCTGCTTTTAGAGAGCCTCGTCACCCGCCTCGTCCGCGACGACGGCGATCTGATCGCGACGGTCGCACCGCGAGCGGGCGGGGAGCCGCAGGAGGTCCGGGTGGAGCGGGTGCTGCTCGCCTCGGGGCGGCTGCCGAATATCGAAGAGCTCGCGCTCGAGCGAGCGGGCGTCGAGACGTCCAGACTCGGGATCGTCGTCGACGACCACCTGCGAACGAGCGCGCCCGGGATCTGGGCCGCCGGCGACGTGACCGGCCGCTACCAGTTCACGCCGGTCGCCCAGTACGAGGCCCGGATCGCCGTCACCGACATGTTTCGTCCCGGCGAGGCACCCGCTGCCGACTACTCCGTGCTGCCGACCGCGGTCTTCACCGACCCGGAGCTGGCGACCGTGGGGCTGACCGAGCGGGAGGCAACGGAGCGCGGCTACGACCCCGAGGCGGTCGTGCAGCCGCTCAAATCCGTCCGGCGCGCCTCCTACACCGATGCGGAGTTCGGACTGTTCAAGATCGTCTTCGACCGCGGCTCGCGCCGGGTGCTCGGCCTGCACGTCGTCGCGCCGAACGCGAGCGAGGTCGTCCAGGGCCTGGCACTCGGGCTTAGGCTCGGGGCGACGGTCGACGACCTCGCGGCGGCCCACCACACGTTCCCGACGATCGGCGAGGGCGTCAAGGCTGCCGCCGAGCAGGCGCGCGTCATGGTCGGCGCCTAGAGGCTTGATGTGAAACCCTGGCCGCAGGCTCTCTGCCACAGGAGCAGACGTAGTGCAGAGTGCGAGCGTGCAGACGAGCCCGCTGTTCGTCGTTGTGAGCGGACTGGCCGCCTCGGGAAAGACCTGTGTTGCCCAACCGTTGCACAAGCGCTCGGCGTTCCTCTGATTTCGAAGGATGCGATCAAGGAAGCGCTCTTTGATGCCGTCGGGTTCGGTGATTGGGCGCTCTCCAAGACGCTGAGTCGGGCGGCGGACGTTGCGATGGTGCACATCGCGCGGGACCTGGACCGGGCTGTTCTCGACAATTTCTGGTACGCCGAGACCGTCGTCGATCTGCTCGCGCCGCTGCCAGGACCGTTCGTTGAGGTCTTCTGTCACTGCGACCCCAACGTGGCTTTCGAACGATTCCGACGTCGAGGCCGGCACCCAGGCCATGCCGACGAGGAGCGCGACGTGGAGGCGAGGCGGGCAGCGTTCTTTGCCCGTGCCGAGAAGTTGCCGCTGCAAATGCTCGGTCCCATAGTGGAGGTCGACACCGAGCGACCTGTGGACGTGGCCTCGGTAGCGACGCGCGTCGTGGAAGCGGCGAAACGCGCGTAGTCGAGAGTCCTTCGCCCATTCGTCCGCGCTAGTCAGCGTCAGTTAGGACGCGGCGCGGAGTTTCACATCAAGCCTCTAGCAGAGGCCTGAGCCCGCGTTTCCGCCCGCCCGCGGATTCCCTCGCTCCTCGCTCGCCCGAGGCATGAACTCGCGGCCGAGTGATTGCTAGGGTAAAGCGGCACAAATCACGAGCGAGTACCGGTGTGCGACGAGCCTCCGCTGCACGTTCATGAAGGAGCAGGGAGGTGGAATAGATGGCAACCGGAACGGTCAAGTGGTTCAACGACGCGAAGGGCTTCGGCTTCATTCAGCAGTCGGACGGAGGCGACGACGTGTTCGTGCACTTCAGCGCGATCGCCGGTGAGGGCTTCAAGAGCCTGACCGAGGGCGCGCAGGTCGAGTACGAGATCGAGCAGGGCCCGAAGGGTCCGCAGGCTCGGAACGTCAGCGTCGTCGGCTAGGAGCTAGAGCCGAGCCAGGACGAAGGGGGAAGCGTATCGCCGAGAAGGAGCAAAAGATCGAGGTCGACGGCGAGGTCGTCGAGTCCTACAAAAGCGGCATGTACCGGATCGCACTCGACAACGGCCACGAGGCGCTCGGCTACACCGCGGGCAAGATGCGCCGCTACCGGATCAAGATCCTGATCGGCGACCGCATCAAGCTGGAGCTGTCGCCGTACGACCTGACGCGGGGGCGAATCGTCTATCGCTACCGCGACACGCCGGACGGTAATCCCGCCTGAGGCAAGCCGGACCTAGGCGCCGTGGCGCTCGAGGAACTCGAGCACGCGGCGCCGGGGTGCTCAAGAACTCGGCGAAGGCTCGAGGGTCGCCGCTTCGTCAGCCGCCGGGCGGCGGCGGCGCCAGCTGCTGCCAGCTGACGCTGAAGGAGCCTCCGTCGGCTCCGAGCAGGCCCGGAATCGCGTTCGCGCCGGCCTGGGAGGGGTGGGACGGATCGTTGAGATCGCCGTGGAGCTCGATCGTCGTCGCGCTCCAGACGGGATCCGAGATTCGGCCCCTGTGACCTTGCACGGAGGCGTAGCCGTGCGTGAAGTTGACGGTGCCGAAGTTCGTCAACGGCAGCGTCGTGCAGTTGCCGGTGTAGTCGCAGGCGGTCGGTGCCTCCGCGATCCACTCGGCCGAGCCGAGGTCCGGCCGCTTCAGCCTCACCGTCCGCAGGAAGAGCCTGCCGGTCGTCTCGTCCTTCAAGCGCAGGGAGACGAGATGCCGCTTCACGGCCACGGTCGCCGTCAGCAGGTCGCCCGGCTGTACCGGCAGCCGGAGGTTGACCGGAGGCGCGGGGAAGAGCTCGAACCAGGCCGAGTAGCTCGGGGTCGAGAAGAAGCAGTTCGCGAGCGTGCCAATCTGCTCGACGCCGTAGGAGCTGGCAGAGAAACCTCCGAGACCGACCCAAAAGGCGGAGTAGGTCTGAGCGGTGGCGGAATCGCAGGTGGCGGCGGGCTGCACCCACTTGCCGGTCACGCTCACAAAGCGCTGGGGATGGGTGACCGCGTAGCCCGCCCAGTTGGTGCTGCTCTGCGTGAGGGCGCCCCGGGCGAGCCGGAGCACGCCGCCGTGGTGGAGCGCGGCCATTCGCACCGCCGGAGCGGGGAGGTCCGAGGCGGACCCTCCTGCGCTCGGCGCGGCGAGGCCGGCGAGGGCGAGAGCGGCGCCGCTCGCGATCAGCGCGCCCGTTCGCATCGTGCTCGTCCTCTCCCTCCCACTCGCCTAGATCACTCCCCGTACTTCTTCGCACCTCAGACTAAGAATTGGCTGAGCGTAACCTAAGAATCGCGCGCTGCAAGTCCCTCAGCCTCCGCTCGCCGAGAAATGTTGGTAGTCGGGCGAAGCCGACCATCGCCCGCCCCAGAGCCAGCCCACGGCGGCGAACGCGCGCACGAGCACATCGCCCCGGACGGCCATCCCCGGGCGCACACGGGAGCGGTCGAGGTAGGCGCGGCCAGACCGTGGATGCACCCGCCCGCCCTCGAGATAGGGGTTCTCGACCGGGTTGACATCGATCGCCTCGCCGTAGGCGTGGACCGACCAGCGGCGCGGGCCGGGAGCAACCGCATAGCGGCAGTTGAAGGCGGCCGTGTTGTCCGCGTCCAGCGAACGCTCGTCACTGCCTCGGTAGGCGTCGATCGGCCGCAGCCGGCGGAGCGGAAAGCGGGCGGTATACAGGCGGGCGAACACCTGCACGAGGGCCGGCACGGCGGCCACGTTGGCGATCACTGCGCCCGTGTGGGGGCGGCCGTCGAAGCCCCAGTAGCTGACGCTCAGCCGCCTCAGCCGTGCCGCGGGACCGGACAGCCGGGGCGCCACGAGTAGCGAAGTTGCCCGGCACCGATCCGAGCCACTGAATGCGAAAAGGGCGGCGCCTGTGGCGAGGCGGCGGCCAGGATCACGAGTACCAACAGCCTCATCGGCACCGAGCGTAGTCTGAACGGCGTGATGCTGAAGTGGATCGCGCCCGCGGCCTGCCTGGCGCTCTGCGCCGCGGCTCCGGCTGTCGGCGAGCGCCAGAGCGCCCCCCGTTGCGCCCCCTCGCTTCCGGGCAAGCTTGCCTCGACCGGTCCCGCCAGGCAGCTCGTCACCGTCGTCGCCCCGCAGAGCCGCGCGAGCGCCGGTTCGCTGCGCCTGTGGCGGCTCGCAGGCGGCTGCTGGCTTCAGGTCGCCGGCCCCTGGACCGCTCACCTCGGCGCCAACGGCGTCTCGGCGCGAAAACGTGAGGGTGACAAGACGACCCCGGCGGGGATCTTCGGCTTCGAGGCGACGATGTACGGGCTCGGGCCAGACCCGGGCCTGCGATACGGCTACCACCGGATCGTCTGCGGCGACTGGTGGGTCGAGGACTCGCACTCGCCCTTCTACAACCGCTTTCACCACGTCCGCTGCGGCTCGAAACCGCCCTTCCGGGTCACGAGCGAAGACATGTCCCGCTCGCCGATCTCCTATCGGCACCTCGCCGTGATCGCCTACAACACCCGGCCGATCGTCCCTGGACGCGGCTCGGGGATCTTCCTGCACGTTAGCGCGAGCGGGCAGCCAACGCTCGGGTGCATCAGCCTGACGCTGCCGCAGCTTCTCACCGTCCTTCGCTGGCTGAACCCGCGAAACGAGCCTCGGATCGCGATCGGCACTGCCGCGGAGCTGCCGCGTTTCTGAATCTCGGGGCGCGGTTTGTCAACCGGCAGGCGGTCGCCCGCGAGCAGGCGAAACCGAGGTCGACCGGACGCCTTTAGACACCTGGCGCGCGAGCGTTCAGGCCCGGCTTCTCACGGCCAAGGAGAACGCGGCAGCCGACAAGAGCCCCTTGGGCCGGGGCAGGCTCGGGGCATGTCGATCCCGGCCAAAGCGTAGGGCCTTGGGCGGGGGAGGTCTCCCGATTAAGGACGCGTTAAGCTGCAAGCAAGAGCAGGATCACCTCCCCTAGGCTGCGAATGAAGCACCGGGGTGTCGCCTCTTGTTTCATGATCAAACTCGAACGCCATCGGCTTGGTCCTCGCTGCTATGTCCTCGGGCGGCGGATCCACGAGTACCAACTCGGACTCGCGGTGATCGCAGCCGTCGCGCTGATGCTCGTCAGTGAGCTCGCCGGGCGCTCGCTCCTGACCGAGGGATCGGCCTTCCTCGGCGGCTGGCTCGTCGCCAAGGACTGGCGCGACATCTTCCCTGGCAAGCGCGACACGGCCGCCTGGCGGCTCGGCTTGCACAAGCCGCCGCGAGAGCCCGAGCGCTAGCGCGCAATCGAGAGAATCCTGGCGCGCCAGGCGCCGCGGGGGGCCTCGACGTCGACCTCCTCGCCCGCCCTGCGGCCAAGGAGAGCGCGCCCGAGGGGCGAGTCTGGCGAGACTCCGCCCACGCTCGAGATTTCGATCCGGAGTTGCTCGCCCTGCTCGTCCTCGACGACGACTTTCGAGCCGACGCCGACGGTGTCCTCGGCCGCCGCGTCCTGGTCGACCAGGACGGCGCGGTCGAGCCGGTCGCGAAGCAGCGTGATCCGGCGCTCGAGGAGACCCTGCTCGTTCTTGGCGGCGTGATACTCGAAGTTCTCCGACAGGTCGCCGAAGCCGCGCGCGGTCGCAATCGCCTCCACGATCGCGGCACGCTTCGGTCCCTCGAGCTCCGCCAGCTCGGCTTCGAGCTGCTCCTTCTGAGCCCGGGTCAGCGGTTCGGGCCGCTCGGTCGCCATGGCCGGCAGGCTACAGCCGGAGAGGCGTTGCGCCGCGCCGGCACCGCGGGGCTACCCGGAAATCGGCGCCGCGGGCGCGCGCTCGCCCCCGCCAGGCCGGCTCCGCACGGCGCGTTCGCTCCTCGCCCCCGATCGCACTCAGCGTCGAGGTCGCTAGCAGGACCGCGCTTAGAGCGCCGACTCGGAATTGGTCGGCGGCGCGGGAGCGACGGTTGCCGCAGGTTCCCCGCTCTCGCCCTCGAGCGACGGAGCAGAAGGCGCCTCACCGGCCAGCTCGACGAGCTTCGCAGCCGCCGCCTGCTGCTTCTTCTCCCGCTTGCGCGTCCGGCGCTCCCTCACCTCGAGCTCACGCGCCCGCTTTGCCATCGTCTGCTGCCTCTTGGAACTCGAGCCCATCGCACTCTCCTCTCGGTGATCTCAGCTCAGCCCGCGGCGGGGCTTTAGACCTTCGCGGCCCGCGGGGCATCGAGACTACGAGCGCCTGCCCGGGCCGCCCCGGTGCCGAAGCCGTGCCCGTCGGGGGGCATCCTCCACGACGAAGACGACATTCTCCGCGATCCGGCCGCTCTCGCTCTCGGTGATCTCGAAGGAGACAACCGCCTCGGCGCAGCGGCCCTTCGGCTTGGCCCCGCGGACGAAGCCCGAGCCGAGCACGGACAGCCGCTCGCCCTCCTCCGTCCGGATGAAGCCGAGATCCTTGATCGCGTTGAACCAAAGCATCGTTCCCCGCATGCCTCCCGCCTTTCAGGTCGTGCACGGGCAAGCCGGCGCGCCGGTTGGAGCGGCGCGCCGCTTTCCCCTTTACACGGTCAGCTGGACGACGTTCTTGGCCTCAGGTCCCTTGGGACCCTCGGCGGCCTCGAACTCGACCTTCGCGCCTTCGCTGAGTGACTTGAAGCCGTCACCCGCGATCGCCGTGTGGTGGACAAAGAGATCCTTGCCCTGGTCCTCGGGGGCGATGAAGCCGTACCCCTTGGAATCGTTGAACCACTTGACTGTTCCGATCGCCATAAAAAAACACCTCCTCTACCGACTCGTGAACGGTAGGTGGGAGGCGTTGGCGCCGACCAGTACTCGCTCCGTTGAAGGACAAACTGTAGCAGGGGCGCCCGTCGAGGCCCCCGAGCCGTCGCGACACACGCTGACGGCGTCCTAGAATCTGCAGCGGATGAGCGCGGTCGCCTCGGTCAAGCCGAAACTGCGCGGCGTCTTCCACGAGCTCGGTTTCTACCTCGCGCTCGGGCTCGGCATCGCGATCGTCGTCACCGCAGAGCCCGGCCGGGCCCGCATCGCCGCCACGATCTTCGCGGCCTCTGTCGCGGGCTGTTTCGGTGCGAGCGCCCTCTACCACCGGCCGACGTGGCGCCCCCGCGTCCGCTCCTGGCTCGCACGGCTCGACCACGCCGGCGTCTACCTGCTGATCGCAGGCACCTACACGCCGTTCGGCCTGCTCGTCCTGTCGCCCGGCTGGGCCGTCGCCGTCTTGTCGATCGTCTGGAGCGCGACGCTGGCCGCGATCGCCCTGAAGCTCTTCTGGGTGCGGATGCCGAAGTGGCTCTCGGCGGCGATCGGCATCGCGATCGGCTGGGTCGCCGTGGTGGCGCTCCCGCAGCTGGCCAGGCTGAACCTCGCCGGACTGCTGCTCGTCCTCGCGGGCGGGCTGCTGTACACGGCGGGCGCCGTCATCTATGCCCGCCGTCGCCCCGACCCCCTCCCTCACACCTTCGGCTACCACGAGCTGTTCCACGTCCTGACTCTCGCGGCCGCGGGCTGCCAGTACGCCTCGATCGCGTTCTTCGTTCTGCCGCGCGGCTAGGACGGCACGAACAGGCTCGAGCGGCTAACGGCCCGCGCCCTCAGGAACCGGATTGCGGCCGCCGCCGGCAGGCGCCAGGGCCGGGGTACAAGAACGGCGTCCGCGGTTCGCGCAGCGTCCGTTGCCCTGCCCACGCTCCGGAGATGGTGGTAGCCGTTCGCGCGCGCGTACTCGTCCGCCTCGCGGAAGCTCACCTCGACCGCCAGGAGCCGGTATCCGGGCGGGCCGAACACCGGCAGCGGCTCGAGCAGACGGCCCTGGCGGCTCCAGACGAGGCACTCGTCGCCACGGTCTGTGTACCAGCGGCGGCGCTCGCCGTCGCCTTGTAGGGGAACGGTCACGATCTCCGCTCGTTCGGCTGCCCGCATCTCCACCGCCTCCGATCGCTCGAAAGCGTGGTACGGGAATTCGGGCTCGCCGGATTGCGCGCGACCGACCTACTCGGCCAGGAGCTCTCCTCGCAGGGCGCGCGAGAGTTCGAGGAGACCCGCTCCGAGCCCGTGCTCCCCGGCCTCTTCTGCCCACTGGTCAAGGACCTCGAGGACAGCGGCAACCTGCACCTGCGTGAAGGCCACGCTCGTGCTGGCGTTCGCCGCCACGGCGATCGTCTCCTCGGCGGGCTGCGCGGCCGGCAGGCGGCGAAGCCGCTCCCGCAGCTCGGCGGCCTCCCTGTCATCCAGCTCGATCATCCCGCCGCTCGTCCTGATTTTCAGCACCGTTCCGACTCTCCCCTCGCTCGAAACCGGGCCCGCACGAGAAAGGCCCCGCGCTGCAGGGGCCTCCGGAGCACCGGTCGGATTGGTCGTGCACCAAGCCGAGGCCGGTTCTTCCGCCCGCGCAGGGTAGCGAACACCCGCCGCGTTCTTCGCGCCAACCGGCATCTTTCGCCCGAGCGTGTGGCCGCGGCTGCGCAGGGGGCCCTATTTGACCGCCGGGCGCTGGCGCGAGAAGATCGGCCGGCAAGCGAGCGGACACGGGAGGCTACCGATGGCCTGGCGCCTGGAAGGAACGTACTTCGAGAACTGCAACTGCGAGGTCCTGTGCCCCTGCGGAGCGAGCAGCCTCGTCTTGCCGGCCGACTACGAGCGCTGCCAGGTCGTGCTCGCCTATCACGTCGAGCGCGGTGAGGTCGACGGCCTGGACGTCTCCGAGCGAACGGTCGTTCTCGTCGCCGACGCCCCGGGTCAGATGAGCGACGGCAACTGGCGAGTCGGCGTGATCATCGACGAT
The DNA here is from genome assembly GCA_036378475.1 of Gaiellaceae bacterium. Lineage (GTDB taxonomy): Bacteria > Actinomycetota > Thermoleophilia > Gaiellales > Gaiellaceae > 13-2-20CM-68-14. Next base: position 693 of record DASUWJ010000062.1, on the reverse strand, counting down.
GGTGCCTCCCAGGAGCAGATGCAGGCCCTCGGCTCGGTCTTCGGGGGCGAGCAGGGTGGGCCGCCGGCGCTGCTCGCGCCGCTGATCGGGGAGCTGCTCGGCATTGAGCAGGCGCCGATCGAGTACGTCGATGACGGCCATGAGCACCGCCTCAAAGCAGGCGAGGGGATCGAGCTCGTGGTCGAGGACTTCGTCCCCGAGGGCGAGTCGGAGCCCTCCCGCCTAACCGGGGTCCACCACCCTTCGAGCTCGACGCTGACCGTCGCCCGGGCAACGAGCTCCCGGATCAGGGCCTTCGGGATGGAGTTCCAAAACGAAGGCAAGAACGGCCACTCGGCGCCCTTCGCCTGGACCGCGTAAACCCGCTCCGACCGGGCCCGAGCACGCAGAAAAAGGCGGGCCCGGCGTTTCGCCGGGCCCGCTGCTCCGTCGGTGAACCGGAGCTCGTCGCGACGCATGCACGTCGCTTTCCCGAGCCTCAGGGCAAGGTGCATGGCCACCCCGCCCCGAGCCTCTCCCCCTCCCCAGTCGCCGCCGGGGCGCGACTTCGGGCCCCGAGCGCGAGCGGCGGTCGTTCGGGCCCCGAGCGCGAGCGGCGGTCGTTCTAGCCCTCGTCCAGAGCGAAATTCGCGCCCCGGGGCGGGGCGGGAAGCCGCCCCGGGGCGCGCAGGCGCTTAGCGCCTTTCCCCGCGC
>DASUWJ010000061.1:0-7911 GCA_036378475.1 Gaiellaceae bacterium | reverse complement strand
AACACCCGCCGGGCTGGCACAACGGATCGCGCAGCGCCTCCTCGCCCTGACCGTCGGGATCTACCTCAACCTGCTCAACGGTCGACCACCGAGAGCACTCGCCGCCTATGACGGACGCTGAACCCACATCAAGCCTCTAGGACTTGATCTGCGAGAAGCGGATCACGGTGACGGTGTCCTCGGCCGTCACCTCGCGGTTGTAGAGCTGGCCCAGGAAGGTCAGCATCTCTTCCGTGCGCCGGATCTCGGGGTTGTCATGCTCGATCTCGCGCGGGGAGAGATCGGCCAGCTTCTTCACCTCGACCTTGTCGATCACTGCCTCGAAGACCTTCTCGCGCGGGCTGTAGCGCGCGCCCGCGAGTACCTGCACAATCATCCCTTTGCGGTACTTGCCCGCCTTGTCGCCGAGGCGGATCGTGGCCGTCTTGCGACCACTGCGAAGCTGGTCGGCGACCATCGGCGAGTAGAAGTTGAGGGCGTACATGGCCTCGATCACGGGGCGGCGGCTGCCTGAGCCCGCGCAATCATACGGTGCCTCTTTGCAGCGAGGCCAGTGCCTTCGCGGCCATCTCGCGCTCGCCCCGGTAGGCAAGGAGCTGCGGCGCCTCCTCGAGCGGTAGCCAGCGGACCTCGTCTACCTCCGCCGCCGTCTCGGGGGCGAGCTCGCCGAGCCGCCCGCCCGAGTAGCGCAGGAGGAAGAAGCTGACGACCTTGAAGATCCGCTCCCCGCCCCAGGTATAGACGTAGCGGACGTCGCCGAGCTTCTCGAGCAGGCGGCCGTTCGCGCCCGTCTCCTCCAGCACCTCACGGAGCGCCGCCTCGCGCGCCTGCTCGGCCGGCCCGATTAGGCCCTTCGGCAGCGCCCAGATCCCGGCCGGCTTGCCGCCCGGCCGGATCGCGGCGACCATCCAGCGGCCCCGGAGGCGCCGGACGAGCACCCCGCCGGCGGAGAACTCCCGCTTCATCGCGAGGTTTGTAACACAGAAAGCCACGCTTCTCGCTGCGGCTTGCCGAGCCCCTCGAAAACAGATAAAATCGCTCGGCACTCGCAGTCGAAGAGTGCCAGACCCTGTCACAAACTAGGGAGCAAGGAGGCATTTGGATGGATTTGCAGCCGCTGGGCGATCGCCTGATTGTCGAGGTCCTCGAGGAGGAGGAGACGACATCGAGCGGGATCGTCTTGCCCGACACCGCGAAGGAGAAGCCGCAGCGCGGCAAGGTCCTCGCGGTCGGCCCCGGCAGCCGCTCTGACAGCGGCGAGCTCGTCCCGCTGGACGTGGCCGAGGGTGACGAGATCATCTTTTCGAAGTACGGCGGCACCGAGGTCAAGCTCGGCACCGACGAGGTTCTGATCCTGCGCGAATCCGACGTCCTGGCGAAGGTCGTCGGCGACCGCGAACTCGCGGGCGCGAAGTCGTAATCCCAGACGGAGGTTGGAATAAATGGCTTACAAAGAGCTGAAGTTCAGCGAGGAGGCGCGGCGCTCGCTCGAGCGCGGCGTCAACATCCTCGCTGACGCGGTCAAGGTCACCCTTGGCCCCAAGGGCCGGTACGTCGTGCTCGACAAGAAGTTCGGCGCACCGACGATCACGAATGACGGCGTCACGATCGCGCGGGAGATCGAGGTCGAGGACGTGTTCGAGAACCAGGGCGCGCAGCTCGTCCGCGAGGTCGCGACCGCGACGAACGACGTCGCGGGCGACGGCACGACGACGGCGACCGTGCTCGCCCAGGCGATCGTCCGTGAAGGCCTCAAGAACGTGGCCGCGGGCGCGAACCCAATGGCGCTCAAGCGCGGCATCGAGACAGCGGTCGACTCCGTGGTCGAGGACCTGAAGGGTCAGTCGAAGGAGGTCAACGGCAAGGAGGACATCGCCCGCGTGGCCACGATCTCGGCGCGGGAGCGCGAGATCGGCGACGTGATCGCCGACGCGATCGAGAAGGTCGGCAAGGACGGCGTCGTCAACGTCGAGGAGGGTCAGACCTTCGGGCTCGAACTCGAGTTCACGGAGGGCATGCAGTTCGACAAGGGCTACCTGTCGCCCTACATGATCACGGATGCCGAGCGGATGGAGGCAGTCCTCGAGGACCCGTACATCCTGGTCGCGAACCAGAAGATCGGGGCCGTCAAGGACCTGCTGCCGATCCTCGAGCAGGTGATCCAGGCCGGCAAGCCGCTGCTGATCGTGGCCGAAGACGTCGAGGGCGAGTCGCTCGCGACGATCGTGGTCAACAAGCTCCGCGGCACCTTCACCGCGGTCGCCGTCAAGGCGCCGGGCTTCGGCGACCGCCGCAAGCGGATGCTGGAGGACATCGCGATCCTGACCGGCGCCGAGGTGATCACCGAGGAGATGGGCCTCAAGCTCGAGAACACGAAGATCTCGCAGCTCGGCCGCGCCCGCCGCGTCGTGATCGACAAGGACACGACCACGATCATCGACGGCGGCGGCGACTCCGAGGCGATCAAGGCTCGGATCAAGCAGCTCAAGTCCGAGATCGAGAACACGGACTCCGACTTCGACCGCGAGAAACTCCAGGAGCGCCTGGCGAAGCTCGCGGGCGGCGTGGCCGTCGTCAAGGTCGGCGCCGCGACCGAGACGGAGATGAAGGAGAAGAAGCACCGCGTCGAGGACGCCCTGCAGGCGACCCGGGCCGCGCTCGAGGAAGGGATCGTCCCGGGCGGCGGTGTCGCGCTCGTCAACGCGATCGACACGATCAAGCTCGACTCGATCAAGGATCCCGACGAGCGGACCGGTGCCTCGATCATCGTCCGCGCGCTCGAGGAGCCGATCCGCCAGCTCGCGCAGAACGCGGGCCTGGAGGGCTCCGTGGTCGTCTCGCAGGTCCGGGAGGCCTCGAAGGGCCACGGCCTGAACGTCGAGACCGGCGCGGTCGAGGATCTGTTCGCGGCCGGGATCATCGACCCGACGATGGTCACCCGCTCGGCGCTGCAGAACGCGGCCTCGATTGCCAAGAACATCCTCACCACCGAGGCAGTCGTGGCCGAGCCGCCGGAGAAGACTCCGGCCGCGGCCGGCGCCGGCATGCCGGATATGGGCGGGATGATGTAGCACCTACGCGGCTCCTCGCGGAGCCCTGCAGGAGGGATGAACCGGAAGGGCCGGCGCACGCCGGCCCTTCCGCTTTTCCGTTCACCCGATGGGGGCACGGGGCCCTGCAGTCGCCCGGGATCACGGCCCCGAACGTCTCTGAGCTCGAACGTGGGCGCGTGGCCTCACCTCGCCGCTCTCGCAGCGATGCTCCGCCCGCGTAGCGGCCCCCAGAAACGGCGAAGCGCCCACAAGGGGCGCTTCACACGAGGGGGATGGGGAGGTGGGTCGCGATTTCTATCGGCGGCGGCCGAATCCTTCCCCGTCCCCCGTTCGAGTGAATCCGAGTAGGACGCCCGTCCTGCTTCCCTGCCCGCTGCGCCTGCGCGCGTTCACGCCCGCGACGAAGGGGCGCCGCGTCCTTTGGCGCCCCTTCGTCTTTTCAGGGCTCCTTACGGAGCCGTCGTGAACGAGTAGATGTCCGAGTTGCCGAAGTTCGGCGGGCAGTCCTGCTGCGGCGCCGGCCTTGGGATCGGAGTGCCGTTTTCGAGCGACTGGCGCCAGGCGTCGATCGCGGGACAGTCGGAGCCGTTTCGCATGTCGTTCCAGACCGCTGCGCCGTAGCTTCTGGTCGCTACCGCGTAGACGTAGTCGCCGAGGAACTCGGCCACGAGGTTGTTCTGTGAAGAACCGCGCGGGTCGCCCGGCTGGCCTCGGTGGATCTCGCTGAAGGGTCCGGTTGGGCCCGTAGCTCCCGCCGAGGCCTGGAGGACGACACCGACGAGCGACCTCGGCGTCGAGGTGGTCGGCTGGTAGGGCGTCGTGAACGCGTTGTAGACGACGTAGACGCTCGCCCCGTCCGGTGCGATCGACGGCGCGGTGTAGTAGCCGCGGTCGGTCGGACCCTCGATCGCGCGCGGGGCCGCCCAGCTGTTCCCGCCGTCCGTCGACTCGGTGAAGTAGACGTGCGGCTTGGTGATCTCGCCACTGACGTAGGTCATCACGAGCCGGTTCGTCGCGTCGGCGCCCGTCGGGGCGCCGTTTGCGATATCGACGCTCGGCGCGGGGGCGAGGTCGCTCCTGGCGCCGGCGATGCCGTCGATCGTCGGGCGACCGAGGACCGGATCGAAGACGCCCGGCTGGGTGACCGGGCCGACGACGGGTCGCGGAGTCGACCAGGTGGCGCCGCCGTTGAACGAGCGCGACATCAGCTCGAACGAGCTGTGCCCCAACGAAGAAGCGGTTCCGACCCCGAAGACGTACGCCGTCCCATGGCTATCCGTCCTGATCGTGCAGCCATCGGTGGGGTTTCGCTGCGCGTTGTTCGCGGCGGCGCTGATCTGGTGCTCGGTCCAGGTGTTGCCGCCGTCGTGCGAGACCGCGACGTTGAGCGGTGCGGGCGCGGCGTTCGCGCTTTTCTCCTGGCCGCGGAACGACGCCCAGCAGATGTACGCCGTGCCGAAGAACGGGCTCGACGAGGCGTTGTCCGCCCAGATCTGCTCCTTGTCCGAGAAGGTGGTCGAGGACTGCCTCGAGACGAGAACGGGCGGCATCCAGGCGCTCTTGTCGCTCGCCGCCGCGGCCTGAACGTTGTCGGTCCGGGAGACGGCGATCGCCTCGAAGCCCTTGAAGGCGGTCTCCGAGCGGACGGCGCTGAAGTTCGAGGTCAGGTTCGCGTAGTAGAGCCGCGAGCCGTTTGCCCACGAGAAGTGGCCGCTCGCGTCGGGACGAGGTCCGAAGGCGAGCGCAGGGTCGCCGTCGGAGACGAGGCCGTGCTCGTAGTACCACGGCAGCGTCCCGATCGGCCCGAACTGGGGCTGACAGGGCGGGTCGCTGTTACCCGGCACTCCAAGGCAGTACCGACCCGTCCAGCCGCTGTAGGTCGGCTGCGTCCAGGTCTTGCCGGAATCGAACGAGAAGTAGATCCCGGATACCCCGACGCCAGGCGTGAAGGGACACGTCGTGTCGTTGCCGGCGTTGCAGGCTTCCATGTCGATCTCGTCGTTCGAGCCTGCGGCGAGGATGTTCGGCTGCTGTCCTCTCGCCACCTGGCCCTGGTCGACCGCGAGCGCCGGCTCGTTCTGCTTGTTCTGAGAGAACGGTGTCGCGGGGCTGCCAACTGTGACGAGCGAATCCGTGCCCGTCTGCGCTCCGGCCAGCGAGGCGATGCCCAAGACGATCGCCACCAGGACCGGAAGCACGAACAGCTTCCTCATGAGTCTCCTCCCCCGATTGGACTACAGATATCGAGGGCGATCCTAGCGTCTGTCGCGGGTCTTTACGACTTAGAACTCGTAGCGCTGCTCCCGCCAGTAGTCAGCCTCGTTGTGGTAGCCGTAGCGCTCCCAGAAGCCGGGCTGGTCGTGGGCAAGCAACTCGAGTCCCCGCAACCACTTGGCGCTTTTCCAGAAGTAGCGGCTCGGAACGACGAGCCGAAGCGGCCACCCGTGCTCGGGCTCGAGCGGGCCGCCGTCGGCCTCGTAGGCCAGCAGCGCCTGCTCGTCCTCGATCGCCTGCAGCGGAACGTTCGAGGTGAACCCCTGCTCGGCATGGGCGACGACGAAGCGCGCGCTCGGCTTCGGCCGCACCAGCTCCGCGAGCGTCCGCCAGTGGACGCCGCGGAAGCTCGTATCGAAGCGGCTCCAGCGGGTGACGCAGTGGATGTCGATCGTGCTCGTCGTCGCGGGCAGCGCCCGCAGTTCGTCCCAGGTCAGCGTGACCGGATTCTCGACCGCGCCGAAGACCCGAAAATCCCAGCTCGCGAGCTCCGTCTGCGGGATCTCGCCGGCGTGGAGGACCGGCCACTTCTCGGTCAGATACTGGCCGGGCGGCAGGCGTGCCGGGTCGAAGCCAGCGGCGGCGACCTTCGCTTCCGCTTTCGACCTGAACACGATTCCTACACTAACGACGGTGGTTTCCCAAACTTCCCGCCCGGCCGTGGCGCGTCGCCCACGTGCCTACGTCGCCGTCGTTGGGCCCGACGCGGCCGACTACCTGCAGCGAATGGTCTCGAACGACGTCGAGGCCCTGCAGGTGGGCGAGGCCTGCGACGCCCTGCTGCTGACACCGAAGGCACGTGTGATCGCGACGCTCAGGATCTGGCGGCGGGGCCAAGACGACTTCCTGCTTCTCACCGAGCCCGAGCTCGGGGAGGCCGTCCTCAGGGAGCTCCGCCGGCTGCGCTTCGCCGCCAAATGCCAGATCGATCCGGAGCAGCACACCTCGACACTCGTCTTCGGCGGCGAGGAGGGCATCCCGAACGACGAGTACGGGCGCTCCGCCCGTGAGCTCCTCGACGTCGAACTCGAGCCGACCCTGGAGGAGCCCGAGCTCGAACGGATGCGGATCGAGGCGGCGACCCCACGCTTCGGTCGCGAGCTCGACGATCGTGTCCTACCCGCCGAAGCGGGCCTCGACGAGACCCACATCAGTTTCACGAAAGGTTGCTATCCCGGCCAGGAGCCGGTCGCGCGGCTGCACTACCGAGGGCACGTGAACCGCCGGCTGCGCGTGCTCGAGATCGAGTCCGCCGAGCCGGGGGCTCCGGTCCTGCACGAGGGCACCGTCGTCGGCCGGATCACGAGCGCCGTGCCGGGCCTGGCGCTCGCGTACGTTCGAAGCGCCGTACCGGCCGAGGCCGAGCTGAGTGTCGAGGGCCGAGTGGCCCGGCTACACTTGCCCTCCGCGCGCCCGTAGCTCAGGGGATAGAGCGCTGCCCTGCGGAGGCAGAGGTCGCATGTTCGAATCATGCCGGGCGCATGGCTGAACCATGACGGCTCGGCGGCCAGAGCGATTCCTAGACTGCACTGGTCTTGGCGCTCTACCTGACGGAATCCGAGATCGGCTCGCTCCTCACGCCCGCGGACGCCATTCCCGCGATCGAGGACTGTTTTCGCCGGCTCGCCGCCGGCGAGGTCGAGAACCGTCCTCGCGAGCGACTCCGGCTCGACGGCGGCGCGTTCGCAGTCATGGCCGCCGTCGACCGCGAGCTCGGTCTGGCTGGACTCAAGTCCTACGCCTGGCTCAGCCAGGGGACTCCGTTCGTCGTCGTTCTCTTCGACACACGCTCGGCCTCGCTGGCAGGGGTGATCGAGGCGGATAAGCTCGGACAGCTCCGAACCGGAGCGGCGAGCGGCGTCGCGGCGAGGTATCTGGCACGCGAGGACGCGACGAGCCTGGGAGTGATCGGTTGCGGCTGGCAGGCGCGCGGTCAGGTCGCGTGTATCCGCGAGGCCCTTCCCGGCATCGAGCGGGTCCTCGTCTACTGCCGCGACGAGGAACGGCTGGCCGAGTTCTGTCGCGAGACAGGAGCCGAGCCCGGCGAGTCGCATCGTGACCCGGCCGGCTGCGACGTGGTGGTGACGGTCACGACCGCCAAGGACCCCGTGCTCCGTGGCGACTGGCTCCGGGCCGGGGCGCTCGTCTGCGCGGTCGGTGCGAACGAGCCGCGTGCACGCGAGCTCGACAACGGCGTCCTCGAACGGGCCGCGTTCGTCTGCTGCGACTCGCGGGAACAGGCCCGGCTCGAGTCAGGCGACCTGGTCGAGCCGGTTCAGGCGGGCGTCCTCGACTGGTTGGAGGTGCACGAGCTGCAGGAGGTGATCGCCGGTGAGCTCGAAGGCCGCCAGTCCGACGAGGACGTGATCGTCTTCAAGTCGAACGGGATCGCCGCCTGGGACGTCGCGATCGGCGCGGCCGCGCTCGCGAAAGCCCGCGAGCTCGGCGTCGGCAGGAAGCTCTGACATGGAGCAAAGAGTCAAGGGCGGCTCGAGAGAGGGGTTGTCCTCTCGGCCTTGAGCAGCGGAGCGCCCGGAGCAACGACGGTGGATCAAACTGACATTCGCCGGTCGGGACGGCATGA
>DASUWJ010000060.1:0-2564 GCA_036378475.1 Gaiellaceae bacterium | reverse complement strand
CGGGTCGGGCGAAGGGCGAGACCAGCAGGCACGGGACCCTGAAGCCGCGCAGGCTCTGTCGGCCCTGGTTGTCGCGCACCGGGGGCGGCGCGACGTGATCGAAGAAGCCACCCCACTCGTCGAAGTTGACGATCAGGAGCGTCCGGCCCCAGGCGGGGCTCGTCGTGACGGCCTGGTAGATCCGGGCGAGAAACCATTCACCGACTCGCACGTCGGCCGGAGGATGGTCGTCCACGCCCGAGCCTCGGGGATCGACGTAGGCAACCCGCGGCAGCTGGCCACTGCGGCAGTCGCGGTAGAAGTCCTCGAGCGGGTGGATGATCCGCTCGTACCTCCTCCCCCAGCGGTTGAGAATCGTCTCCCCGAGCGACCTGGCCGTGTAGTAGCGCCCGGAGCTGCGTCGGCTCGCCAGCCGGTCCCAGATCGTCGGCAGGCTGGAGGGCGCGTCGCTATCGCCCAGGCGATCGGTCGCCCCCGCGTTCAGGAAGATCCGGTTGGGGTCGGTCGGCCCGAGCACGGCTGTGAAGTAGGAAGCGCAGACGGTCCAGGCCGGAGCCGAACGCCCGAGGAAGGGGAGATCGTCGCGTCGGTAGTACCCGATCGCAAAGAGATCGCTCGCGGAGCGGAGGAAGCCGTCGCAGGCGCCGTGGTTGTACTCGATCAGGCCACCCGCGTGGGAGTGGTCGGGATCCCGATGACCGCAGCCGTCGAAATTCGGCGCCAGCGGATAGGTGGAATGCGGGACGCCCCGGCGGTCCCGGTAGGTGAGGCCTTCCTGGCGGCCGTTCGCATTCGGCAGCCAGCCGAGCAAATGGTCGAAGGAGCGGTTCTCCATCGTCACGACGACGATGTGGTCGAGGCCGGAGCGAGCCGGCGCCGGCAGGCGCGGGCGCCTGCTCGTCAGCCAGTCCGCCGCCGCCGACCAGTCCGGGGGGAGCGAAAGCGAAGCGGCGCCGAGAGCCCCGGCCGTGAGCAAGCGGCGGCGCGAGAGCGGTGCTTCCCCCAGGTCCGGCACGACGCGCTTCATCGTAGTCAGCCCCTCGCCGCGGGCCTCGCCTGGCCCCGGCCGGAGCGCTAGTGAAGGCGGTAGAGAACGTACCGGGCGTCGGCGTAGGCCCGCGGCAGCCCCAGTACGAGCCGGTGTCGCCTCCGGTCGACGAGGATGAAGCGGGCGCCGTAGCGCCTGGGGATCGAGAGATCACCGCCCCGGCTGTAGAAGCGGTATGCGTCGAGCAGCCGCTGGCGCGGCCGGTTCGCCTTCGTATTCGCAACGTGCGCGAAGGGCGAGTCCGCCAGGTAGACGGGCGCATACGCGGCCAGGAGATAGCCGCTCTCCGGATCCGCGAAGAGCACGTCCCTCGGCCGGGCATCGGCGCGCAGCGCGCGGATCAGCCCGCTCGTCAGCGCGCTCGCGCCGGTGCCGCTTGCAGACCAGTGCGAAAAGCTGTGGACGGCGACCGGGAGCGCGAGGGCGGTCACGGCGGCCGCGGCGGCGGCCTCGCGCCGGCGGGGCCGCTGGGAGCGCCACAGAAGCGCCCCGAGCACGAGCGCGGCGAGACCCCCGGCGACGGCCACCCACGTCGGCCACGCCGGCGCCTCGCCGTGGAAGCGATAGCCGAAGTCTCCGGGGTAGGCGAGCTCGAGTCCGATCCCGGCCGCGAGCGCCAGCGGCACGAGTGCGATCCCGGCCAGGCCGGCGAGAACCGCCGCACCTCCCGCCAGGGCGTAGGGAAATGGCACGAAGCCGACGAGGCGGCGCGCCTGCGAGATCGAGACCTCGGCCGCGAAGCGCGGGAAGACGAACGGGAGGAGCGTGACCGCGAAGATCGCCAACGCGCCGCCAAGGACGAAGGCGGCCCACCGCCGCCGCGCGGCGAAGAATGCGAGCGGGAGGCAGAGAAGCGCCGCGACCGCGATCGCCCCGCTCCGCGAGAAGAGCTGCTCGGTCACGTGGTAGTGGACGCTGTTCCCGGCGAGCTGCCCCGGATACTGCTGGAAGGCCTGCCGTACCTCGGACTGCGGCGGATTGTGCGTCGTCGTCGCCTCCACGACCGGCCGCAGCCACGCGAGCGCAATCGCGACGGGCACGGCGAGCGCCGTGAGTCCGGCTAGCGACGCCCCCAGCTCGCGCCGAGCGAGGAGAGCTCTGGCAACGAGGAAGCCGACGAGCGGGATCCCGACGAAGAGGGCGTAGGTCGGGTGGATCAAGGCGATCGTCCCGGCCGCCGCAGCGACCGCGGTGAAAAGCGGCCACGTCGGCTCGCGCACGTAGGCGAAGAAGAGCGCGAGCAGCGCGGGGACGAGCACCTCGAGCGACACGGTCGCGGGCAACGCGAGCGAGGTGAAGGCACCGCCGTGGCCCGCGGCGAGTGCTGCCAGGGCGACCTGGCCGATCACGACGGCCGCGCCCGCCCAGGCGGAGCGAAAGAGCACCGCTCCCGCCTCGTAGAAGGCGGCGAAGGAAAGCGGGGCGAGCACGGTCGGACCGTGAAGCCCGACGTCGACTGGGTCGACCGCGCCGAGCCTGGCGACCAGGGCCAGGAAACCGTGCCAGAGCGGGAACG
>DASUWJ010000059.1:0-11021 GCA_036378475.1 Gaiellaceae bacterium | reverse complement strand
GGTTGCCGCCAGCAGGCCCGCCACGACCGCCGTTATCCTGCCGCCGGCGAGCCGGAGGGCGAGGACGATCGTCGCGCCGACAACGAGGGCTGCGATGATCGCCGCGTCGACGCGCATCGCCAGCGGGGAGCCGCCGAAGAGATGGAGAGCGCGAAAGACAAGTACGAGACCCTGCGGGCGGTCGACCCAGGCGCCGCGGTAGAGGGTCGCGCCGCGGCTCCACAGGCGGGCCACCTCGGCGTAGCCCCCCTCGTCGGCGGTGAGTGGAGCGTTCCAAAAAGGCGTTCGTACGAGGACCGCGAGAGCGAGCGCGACGAGGCCGCCGAGAAATGGGGCCCACCGCGCCGTCAGCTCGACCGGCGGACACTGGTGCTCGCCGGCGCCGCCCTGCTGGCCGCGCTCTCGCTGATGGTCTGGCTCTCCGGGATGGGGCTTGGGCCCGACCGCGACCTGCTCGTGCTCCTGGTGCCCGCGCTCGTCCTGCGGCGGGTACGGAGGTATCTGCTCGATTTCGTCCCCTTCGGCGCGCTGCTCGTGATCTACGCCCAGTCTCGCGGAATCGCCCATTTGCTGCGCCCTCATCCCTACTACCTGCCCCAATTGAACACGGACAAGTTCCTCTTCGGCGGCTCGGTGCCCTCGGAGCAGCTGCAGGACTGGCTCTGGACCGGCAGCAAGCAGTGGTACGACAGCATCGTCCTGTGGGTGATGGGGCTGCACTTCCTTGTGCCACCGCTCCTCGCCTTCGTCCTTTGGGTCAAGCGCCGGGCGCTTTTCTACCGCTTCGCGGCCACGATGCTGACGCTCTCCTTCGCGGGTGCGCTCACCTTCTACCTCTACCCCTCCGCGCCGCCCTGGGCCGCCGCGGAGAGGGGCCTGCTGCCAGGCCTGATCCGGATCCCCCACAATCCGGCCCCGAGCCCCGCGGACGCGCACAGCTACCACGTCTTGTCGGTCTCGCAGCTCGTCACTCCCAACCCGTACGCGGCGATCCCCTCGCTGCACGCCGGCTATGCGTTCCTCTGCTTCCTCTTCGTCGCCACCCTCGCCTGGAAGACGCGCTGGCGTTGGTGGGCGCTGATACTCGGCGCGATCTACCCCCTCGCCCAGTGCTTCGCGGTCGTATACACGGGCAACCACTACGTGGTCGATCTCGTGATCGGCGACGCGTTCGCCGCGGCCTCGCTGATCGGAGTCTGGGCGCTCTGGCGCCGGCGTCGCCTGCCCGAATAGCCTCGGGCGGCGGCCGCTCGACTACGAAGCGGCCTCCGGAGCCGTTCGAGCGCGCCTCCACCTCGCCCGAGGCGCTCCGCGCCAGGCGCCGGGGCGAGAGCTAGGCCGAGTCCGGCACCCGCACTGTCCGCGGCGGCCCCGCCCGCGCGGCCGCGGCCCCCCGGCTCGGAGATCTCCTCTCGCTCCGGCTCGTCGACCCCGTCTCGGGATGCGCGGCCGCCCTGTCGTTCACCGCTTGCCGAGTTCGCGCAAAGCGGCGTCCGCCCAGCGAACGGTGGCTCGGTCTCGCTCAAGGCCGTACGTCAGAGTCAGCCAGCCGTAGAAGTTGCGCTCTCGGTCAGCCGTCTCGGCAATCGCCTCGAGCTGCGAGAGTTCCTCTTGGACGTCGGCCCGGCCCTCCTCGATGTGACGCACGAGCTCCTCGTGGCCGAGCTCTTGCCCGAAGAAGATCTTGAGCAGGAACGCGTTCTTGAAGCGCGCCGGCTCGAGCGGGGATTCCCGCAGCCAGCGCCGGAAGGCGCGCCGGCCCGCCTCTGTGATCGTGTAGAGCTGCTTGTCTGGACGCGTTTCCTGGGGCACCTCGCGTACGACCGCAAGCCCGCCTGTGACGAAGCGGGCCAGGGTCGTGTAGACGTGACTCTTGGCCGGCGTCCAGAAGAAGCCGACGCTCCGATGGATCCGCTTGTTCAGGTCGTAACCCGAAGACTCGCCGTCCAGCAGCAACCCGAGGACGGCCGCCTCGTTCGCGGAGATGAGGACTTCCGAGGCCTCGCTCGCCGATCGCTCGATAGTCCAGAGCATACTATCTGCGCCGGTGGCGACCTACCTGCTCAGGCGGCTGGCCGTCTCTCTCCTCGCCCTCTGGGCCGTGACACTGGTCTCCTTCGTCATCTTCCACGTCTTGGCCCAGCTGCCGACCCCGGGCGCGCCGCCGCTCGCCGTCCAGTACTGGGACTTTCTGAAGCAGCTCGTCCTGCACGCCTCGCTCGGCGCGGCCTTTTTCGGGCGCCGGGACATCACGCAACTGATCCTCAACTTGTTCCCGGTCACGGCCGCGGTCGTCGGCGGCGGCGCGCTCCTCTGGCTCGCCGTCTCGGTCCCGCTCGGGATCCTCTCCGCCCTGCGCCCGCGCTCGCTGTTTGACCGCTCCGTGCTCGCCCTGACGATGCTCGGGATGTGCGTTCACCCGCTCGTGATCGGGCTCGCCCTCTCGTACTTCATCGCCTTCAAGGCCGGCCTGGCGCCTATCCAGGGCTATTGCCGGGTCTTCTCGCCGCCCCCCGGGGCGCCGTGCAGCGGCCTCGGTGCCTGGGCCTCGCATCTCGTGCTGCCCTGCCTCACCCTGGCAATCCTCTTCGCTGCGCTCTATACGCGCATGGTGCGGGCGGCCGTGCTCGAGGAGCTGGCGCAGGACTACGTCCGGACCGCTCGCGCGAAGGGCGCAGGCGAGCGCCGCGTGCTGATCCGGCACGTACTCAGAAATGTATTGCTGATGCTCGTGACGATGCTCGGGATGGACGTCGGCGTTGCACTGGGCGGCGCGATCTACGTGGAGGTGGTCTTCGGCCTGCCCGGGCTAGGCAACACGGCCTGGATCAGCATTCAGCGCGAGGACTGGCCGGTCCTGCAGGGAGTAGTGATCTTCACCGGCGTTGTCGTGATCGTGATGAATCTGGTCGTCGATCTCGTCTATGAGCTGATCGATCCCCGGCTGAGGCTCGAGTCGGCACGGGCCTAGGCGCGAGTCCGAGCGCCTCGAAAGCCTCACGCGAGGCTGATTCGGCGGCCTCAGATGGACCTAAGGTTCGTTCTTGGCATGCCGTTGAACGGGGTCGGGATGAGTCTCGAAACGCACTCGCGAGGAGGATTTGGCTTGATCAAGCGGCGGGGGTGGGATTTGAACCCACGGAGCGCCTTGCGGCGCTCAGCGGTTTTCAAGACCGCCCCGTTCGACCGCTCCGGCACCCCGCCCTATCCGGGGAAGGGTAGCCGGGCCCTACGGACAAAATGACCGGGATGGCTCCCGAGCAAGGAGACCTCGAGGCCGCCTGGCAGGCGCTCGTCGAGCGGGAACGCCGGAGCGAGGAGGCGACACGCCAGCGCGCGGCCGAGCTCGAGGAGCGCAGCGCCCGTGTCTCGGCGCTCTGGGAGGAACTGGCCGAGCGTTCGGAGGATGTGGCCGCGCGCGAGTCCGCGCTCGCCGAGCGCGAACACGCGATCGAGGATGCGAAGGCGGAGGTCGCGCGAAGAGAGCGCGCGCTGGGCGGGACCGAGGCGCGGGTCGAGGCCGGCCTGCGCCAGCTCGTCGATCTCGACCGGCTGGAGTCCGAGCTCGCTGCTCGGACGATCGAGCTCGACGAGCGTGGGGAGTGGCTGACGGCGGCGGAGGCGCAGCTCGCCGCACGGGAGCGGAAGGTTGAGGAGCGTGAGCGCCAGCAGGAACAGCTGTCCGCGGAGCTCGAAGTACGCGAGGCGGCGGTCGCCGAACTCGCGCCGCGGGAGAGCGAGCTGCGGCGCCTGCGTGCGGAGCTCGAAGCCGAGCGAGCGCGGCTGGCCGCCGCGCGCCAGGAGGCCGAAGCGCGTCTGGCCGAACTCGAGCCGCTCGAGTCAGACGCGAGGCGCCGCTCCGCCGAGGTGGCAGAGCGCGAGCCCCGCATCGAGCGTCTGGCCGAGAGCCTCGAGCGCCGGGCCGGACTCCTGGCCGCGGCCGAGACGCGGGTCGCCAACGAGTGGCGCGACCTGCGCGAGGCCGAGCAGCGGGTCGAGCGCGCTGCCGAACGGCTGGCGGATATCGATGCGCGCGAAGCCCAGTTGAGGCAACTCGCGACGGAGCTCACTGAGCGGGGTGAGTGGCTGACGATCGCCGAACGTGATCTCGAGGGACGAGAACGTCGGGCGGGCGATCTCGAGCGCGACGTCGAGCGGCGCCAGCGCAGCTTCGCCCTCCGCGAGGCGGAGCTCGAGCGCTACGAGCAGAGCCTGAATGCGCGCGAACAGGCCCTGGACGCGGCCGAGGCCGATCTCGAGGCCAGGCGCTCGATTCGCTGAGCCCGTGCTGGGCTGAGGCTAGGCACCGGGCTCGATTGTCGCCGGGGCGCCGAACTCGCGGAGCGCGGGCGGGAGCTCGACCGAGCCGTCCTGGCGCTGGAAGTTCTCGAGCACGGCGAGCAGCCAGCGGTCGGTGGCCGCGGTCCCGTTCAACGTGTGCACCGGCCTGGGGCCGCCCTCTGCCCGGAAGCGGACCTGCAGGCGGCGGGCCTGGAAGTCGGTCGTGTTCGAGCACGAGGTGATCTCGCGGTAGCGCGCCTGGCTCGGAAACCAGGCCTCGAGGTCGTACTTCTTGGCCGCGGAGGCACCGAGATCGCCGGCCGCGACGTTGACCACGCGATAGGGAAGCCCGACCCTCTGGACGAGTTCCTCCTCGAGCGCGAGCAGGCGCTCGTGCTCCTGCCAGGAGTCCTCCGGGTGGCAGAAGACGAACATCTCGACCTTGTCGAACTGGTGCACGCGGAACATGCCGTGGGTGTCCTTCCCGGCGGCTCCCGCCTCGCGCCGAAAGCAGGTCGAGTAGCCGGCGTAGCGCAGGGGCAGCGATTCGGCCGCGACGATCTCCTCCATGTGCAGCGCGGCGAGCCCGACCTCCGAGGTGCCCGTCAGATAGAGCCCGTCTGCCGGGATCTCGTAGATGTTCGACCTCTCCGTGGGGAAGAAGCCCGTGCCGTACATCGCCTGCTCGCGAACGAGAACGGGTGGGCGCACCGCCGTGAAGCCACGTTCGCCGAGATGCGCGAGCGCGAGTCGGAAGATCGCCTGCTCGACGAGCGCGGCGGCGCCGATGATGTAGCCGAACCGGGACCCCGAGATCTTCGCTGCGCGCTCCATCTCGAAGCGGCCGAGCTCGAGGTGGTCGCGGGGATGCTCGAGCGACGGCGGCTCACCCCAGCGCCTGAGCTCGACCGCGTCCTCCTCGCTCTCGCCGGCCGGCACCGTCTCGTGCGGCGGGTTCGGGACGCGTTCGAGCGCGGCGTCGCGCTTTGCCTCGGCGCTCGCGAGCAGCTCCTCCGTTTGGCGGAGCTCCTCCTTGAGCCGCTTCAGCTCCTCGACCTGCTCCGGCGCCGGTCGCCCCTGCAGTTTCTGGCGCGATCGCAGCTCGTCGGCCCTCGGCACGAGCTCCCGCCAGCGCTCGTCCGCAGCGAGCAGCTCGTCGAAGGCCTGCGCGGCCCCCTTGCGGGCGAGCGCGGCGCGGTATCCGTCGGGGTCGTTGCGCGCGGCCTTGAGGTCGATCAAGCTGCCGCGCCGCTACTTCTTCTTCGTCAGGAAGGCGACGAGGTCCGCCAGCTGCTTCGTCGGCAGGTTGGCGTAGGTGGTCGGCATCACGTTTTGGTAGCCCGGCTGGACGTAGGCGCCCGGGTTCGTGATCGAGGTCACGACGAACTGGTCGAGCGGCCCCTGGTTCGCCTGTTTGGCGTACTGCGGGAGCTTGCCGAGGTCCGGGCCGATCTGTCCCGTCGCGCCGGCGGGCGCATAGGTATGGCATCCCGAACAGCCGAGCGAGAGGAAGAGCCGCTTGCCGGCGGCCGGATTCCCCTTCGGCAGGACCTTGGCGGCTGCGGCCTTCGGCAGCGGTCCGCTGACCCGCTTCGGGAGCGGCGAGACCGTTCCCTCGTAGCCGCAGGCCGCGAGGAAGAGTGACGTCGCACCGAGAGCGGCACAGGCGGCGGCGCGTCGCATGGGCGCTGAGTCTACTGGCCGCTGGCGAGGCGAATCGGGTTGAAAGGGCGCGCCGACGGGTGTCTGGAAGCGCGAGCTGGCGAGTCCGATGCTTCCCATCGCTCGGGCAGCGCGGCCGCGTAGCCGGACGGCCTGGGAAGGGTCAGCCGGCCGCCAGTGGCTACGATGAGCGCGTACCCCTTTCGCCTCGAGGGAGGCTCGATTCTCGTGAAACGCAAGGCATACGGACGCGACGCTGGACTGTCCCTGCGGATGCTCTTTACGAGCTTTCTGCTCGGGCTGCTCTACGTCGTCTTTGCGATCGTCCTCTTCAAGATCCTCAACGTCGGCCTCGTCGCGATGCTCGTGATCGTGATCGCGCTGGCCTTCTTCCAGTACTACACCTCCGACAAGCTCGCCCTGCTCGCTGCTGGCGCGAAGGTCGTCGGCCGCGACGAGGCGCCCGAGCTCCACGACGTGGTCGAGCGGCTCTGTGCCATGGCCGACCTACCGAAACCCAAGGTCGCGATCGTCGA
Organism: Gaiellaceae bacterium; assembly: GCA_036378475.1. GTDB lineage: Bacteria > Actinomycetota > Thermoleophilia > Gaiellales > Gaiellaceae > 13-2-20CM-68-14. The sequence goes on along the minus strand of DASUWJ010000059.1, from coordinate 4,542 downwards.
CACGGACGTGCCGAATGCGTTTGCGACCGGGCGGAGTCCCAAGCACGCCGCGGTCGCGGTCACGACCGGGCTTTGGCGCCGGCTCGACAAGGAAGAGATCGAGGGCGTGCTCGCGCACGAGCTCTCGCACGTCGCGAACCGCGACGTTCTTGTGATGACACTCGCGAGCTTCTTCGCGATGCTGGCCGCCCTGCTGACTCGCTTCGGCCTCTACGCCGGCATGTGGGGCGGTGGCTTCGGCGGCGGCAACAGGAACAACAACAACAACTCGACGCCGGTCTGGTTGATCGTCTTCCTCGTCTCGGTCGCGGTCTACGTGATCAGCTTCATCCTGATCCGGACGATCTCGCGCTACCGCGAGTACGCCGCCGACCGGGGCTCTGCGTTGATCACGGGGGCACCGGAATACCTGATGAGCGCCCTGCAGAAGATCTCCAGCCAGATCGCGATGATCCCCGACCGCGACCTGCGTGAGGTCGCCGGGATGAACGCCTTCTTCATCATCCCGACGAGCGTCAAGCAGCGGACGGCCGAGATCTTCATGGATCACCCGCCGCTTGAGAAGCGGCTCGCCGCACTCGAGAAGATCGCTCGAGAGATGGGTCGGCCGCTCTCCTAACGTGGGCCTGAGCGACGTCCTCTTTGGGCGCAAGAAGCTGAAGAGCCCGGCAGGCGAGCGGCTGTTCGCGCTGACGACCGCGCGCGTCACCCTCGAGACGGAGCTTGGCCTGAAGTCGGCCGGTGCGGGCGGTGTCGTCTTCAAGTCGCTCTCGGCGGGTCAGTTCGTCCGGGCCGAGAACGAGCTCCAGGAGCTGCTCGACGCGATCGCGAGCGGTTCCGGTTCCCGGTTCGAGCGGAAGTCGGACGATTACGGCTTCGAGTGGATCGTCGTTCGCGACGCCGACCTCGACGACCAGGTGACGACGGTGCACGCCGTCGCGCAGGGCCTGGAAGAGCGCGGCTTCGGGGAGCAGCTGCTCGCGGCCGCCTTCCGTTTCGACGGGGCGAAGAACCCGGTCTACTGGATCTACGGCTTCAAGCGGGGTGCCTTCTGGCCATTCGTCCCCACGGGGGAGAAGGAGCGAGACAACGCCGAGGAGCTGGAGCTGAAGGCGAAGCTCGAGGGGGAGCTGCCGATCGAGCAGGACCTCTCCCGCTGGTTCGCGCTCTTCGACGCCCCCCTCTAGCCCGTCGAGCCCGCGGCCGCCCGGGCGTGAACTAGGTCCGGCCGGGCAAGTCCGGAATCAGGCCCTCGCCCTCGAAGAACTCTCGCGCCTCCTCGAGGCTGAGGTCGTCAGGAGGGACGAGCCCGTCCGAGGGGGAGAGGTCGGCGTCGTCGAGCCGCTCGCCCGCCGAGCGCACGGTCTCGGCCAGCTGGCGCAGCAGCTTCTGGAGCCCCTCCTCGTCGCCTCGCTCGAGCGCCTGCTCGGCCTGCCGGTCGAGCTCGTTCAGACGCCGACCCTCCTCGTCGGCGACGCGGTACTGGCCCTCGCCCATGATCCTGACGATCACTGCTTGAGCTCTTTCTGCTCGCTGCCTGCGCCCGAGCCGAGCTGCTGCTTCATCTGGGCGAGCTCCTGGTCGACCTGCGATTGCGAGGCCATCTGCGAGAGCTCGCGGTCGAGCGGCGTTTGGTCTGAGGTGTAGTCCTCGAGCGCGCCCGACTCCGTCAGCTCGTCGATCGCCGAGGCGCGGGCCTGCATCTGCTCGGTCTTGTCTTTCGCGCGCTGGATCGCGAGGCCCGTGTCGGCCATCTGCTCGCCGATCCCGGTCGCGGCCTCGCCGATTCTGACGGATGCCTCGGCCGCGGAGTACTGGGCCTTGATCACTTCCTTCTGCGAGCGGAACGCCTCGACCTTCGCCTGTAGCTGCTGCTCGCTGGCGACGAGCTTCTGCTGCTGCGCCTCGAGCTGCTGCGCCTGCTGGTCGAGTCCCTGCAGCTGCTGCTGGAGGGCCGATTTTCGCTCGAGCGCCTGCCGGGCGAGATCCTCCCGGTTCTGCGAGAGCGCCTGCCGCGCCTGGGTGTCCAGCTTGACCACGTTCTGCTGGATCTCGGCCTCCTGGAGCTGGAGCCGCTTCTTGGCGGTGACGACGTCGGCGACGCCGCGTTTGACGTTTTGGAGCAGCTCGAGCTGCTTCTCGTAGGAGTAGTCGAGCGTCTCCTCGGGGTTCTCCGCGCGGTCAAGGAGCTTCGAAATCTTCGCCTTCGCCACCGTCGAGGCGCGTTGCATCAGGCCGGCCATTTGCCCTCCTTCTCGGTTCCGCAACTAGCCTACCCTCGGTGCTGATCGAGCGGTCACTGCATGCGGGCTGGCTCTCGAACGCCTACCTCGTCGCCGACGAGCCAGGCGGGACGGCCGTCTTCGTCGATTCGGGGGCGCCGTTGCAGCCGCTGCACGACGCGGTCGAGCGAAACCGGTTGACCGTCACCCACCTGCTGACGACCCACGCCGATCCCGACCACATCGCGGGTGACGAAGAGCTTCGCTCCCGCTATGGCCTCGAGGTCGTCAAGGGGCCGCTCGAGACCGGAGGGCTTCGCTTCGAGGCCTTGCCGACCCCCGGCCACAAGGACGACCATCTGACCTTCATCTGCAACGGCGAGGCGGCATTCACCGGCGACGTCCTCTTCAAGGACGCGGTCGGCGGCGGGAATTTCGCCCAGATCCGCAACTCTGTGCTGGAGGTGCTGATGCAGCTGCCGCACGAGCTCCGCGTGCTACCCGGTCACACGGACGAGACGACGATCGGGCGCGAGTGGGAGGAAAATCCGTTCATCCGCGTCTGGCGGGGGGCGGACCCCGAGGGGACCGAACAGGTCAGGATCGGCGGGCGTGAGGCGACACTCGTCGTCTGGTCTCCCGACTACGACGGCAAGGGCAAGGCCTGGGTTCGCTTCGCGGACGGCGAGGACGCTATCGTCGGCGGCTCACGCGTGGAACGCAGCTGATGGACATCGTCCCGGAGCCGATCGAGCGCTACGCCGAGGAGCACACGACCCAGCCGGAAGAGCTGATGGCCCGGCTCGCGACGGAGACTCGCGAGACGCTCGAGTCGCCGCAGATGCTGACCGGCACGGTCGAAGGACGCTTCCTCGAGCTGCTCGTCTACGCGAGCGGCGCCAGGCGCGTGCTCGAGCTCGGCACCTACAGCGGCTACTCGGCCCTGTCGATGGCGGCCGGGCTACCCGAGGGAGGCCGGATCGACACCTGCGAGCTCGATCAGGAGCGCGCCGCCGTCGCCCGCCGCTATGTCGAGGAGAGCCTCTACGCAGACCGGATCACGATTCATCTCGGCCCGGCGCTCGAGACGATCGAGCGCCTGGAGGGGGAGTTCGACTTCGTCTTCATCGACGCCGACAAGCCGAACTACGTCAACTACTACGAGGCCGTGCTGCCGCGCCTCGGCGAGCGCGGCTTCATCGCCGCGGACAACACGCTTTGGAGCGGGCGCGTACTGGAAGACGACGACTCGGAAGGCACGGAGGCGATCAAGGCGTTCAACGAGCACGTCAAATCCGATCCGCGGGTCACCTCGGTAATGCTGACCGTGCGCGACGGCGTTACGCTCATCCGTCCAAAGGAGGGAGCTGATGGCGATCAAGCTGCACCGCTGCAGCGGCATGTGGGCCAAGTTCGGGGCGCATCCATGCTGGCGCGTCCAGAAAGCGCTTAGCGACTCCGGTATCGACTTCGAGGTGGTGCAGGAGGGATCCGCGTTCAAGAACGAGAGCCGGACGAGGACGATCGAGCGCACCGGCCAAAAGAAATTCCCCTGGATCGAGTTCGAGGATGGCTCGGTCTATCGCGAGGAGTCCAAGGACATGGCCGAAACGATCCGGTCCGGTCGGCTCGACGAGAAGCGCACGGCAGCCTCCGCGGCACCGGCCTCGCCGTAGCCGCGGCTAAACTGTCGGCCGCCCGGGGCTATAGCTCAGTTGGGAGAGCGCCTGGATCGCACCCAGGAGGTCGCCGGTTCGAGTCCGGCTAGCTCCACCTTAGGAGGTATTGCGCGAACCGTCGCCGGGATGCGGTAGGTGGGGAGGATTCGGCGGCGGTTGTGCACACGGATCTCCTTGATGAGCATGCGGAGGAGGTCTTTTGCTTGTTCGGGGCTTTCGTTCGCGATGACGTCGTCGAGCTGGTCGGCGAGCGCCGCGAGGGCGGCCGTGTCGGGCGGCTCGTCGGCGTGTTTGGCGAGCTGGCGGGTGAGGTCGGCTTCTTGCTCGCGCAGGGTCTCGAGGCGGGCGCTGTGGCGGTGGACGCGTTGGTGGCAGTCGGTGGCTGAGAGGTCGCCTGTTTCGAACGCTTCGTAGTAGCGGTCGAGTTTGCGTTCGGTTTGTGCGATGTCGGCGCGGCAACTAGCGAGTGCGTGCTCGAGTTTTGGCCGTTCCCTCTCGCCGCGTTCGGCGGCCTCGGCCACTGCTTGCTTGATCAGCTGGTGGTTGCGATAGATACCGGCGAGCTGGGTGAGGACGGCCTCCTCGAGTCGGTCTTTGGGGAGCCGGTCGCCGTTGCACTTGCTGGGGCCGTACTTGTAGCG
>DASUWJ010000058.1:0-3725 GCA_036378475.1 Gaiellaceae bacterium | reverse complement strand
AAAGGCGCCGAAGTCGGCGGTGCTCACAGACCGTCGACCCAGGAGGATCGCGATGTCCGCCGACCTCGACACCTTGCTGACGTGCCTTTACGTGCTGATCGATGATCTCCTGCCGAGCAGACGACGCTTCGGCAGGCCGGTGCGGATCTCCGACAGCGAGTTGATCTGTCTCGCGATTGCGCAGGTGCTGCTCGACTGCCCGAACGAGCGTCGCTTCCTACGGCTGGCAAGGCGCCGGCTCGGGCATCTGTTTCCCTACATCCCCGGCCAGTCGGGCTTCAACAAGCGCTTGCGGGCGCTGGCGCCGGAGCTCTTGCAGGCGATCACGCTGCTCGCGCGGCTCTCGCCCTCTGCTTGTGACCGACTGCGCTTGCTCGACTCGACACCGGTGCCCTGCGCGGCCTCGCGCGAGACAGTCCGCCGCTCCGCGCTGGCCGGCTACGCAGGCTACGGCTTCTGCCGCTCGCACAGTCGCTGGTTCTGGGGCTTCCGCCTCTATCTGCTCTGCGCGCCGGACGGGCTTCCGCTCGGGTTCGAGCTCGCTGCGGCCAATGCGCCCGAACGTCTCGTCGCCGCCGAGCTGCTCGAGCGCAGCCTCCAACCCGGACAGACCGTGATCACAGACAAAGGCTTTGCCGGTGCCGAGTTCGAGCGGTTGGTCAACTCGCTCGGCGGCACGATCCTTCGCCCCGACCGCCGCGACGAACAGCCTCGATTCGGCTCGCTCGGTGGGATCCGGCAATGGATCGAGTCGACCTTCGACACGCTCAAGGACCAACTCTCACTCGAGCGCCACGGCGCCCGCAGCTTGAGCGGCCTCGTCAGTCGGATCGCTCGCCGGCTGCTCGCCTTGAGCGCCGTCATCCTCCACAACTGGCTCACGGGACAACCAGGCCGCAACCTGACCGCCTACGACCACTAAGGAATCAATCGTCTAGAGGAACACTGCGCGCGCCTGCGGCGGCTCAGCCGGTCGAGAGACCGGCGAGGTACGGCTGCCAGCCGACGGGGATCTTGGGCGCGGCCAGACGGATGAAGAGCACTGGAGCTGGCGGGCTCGGCTTGGCCCGAAGCTCCATCGCGACCTCGTGCGGCAGCCGGTTTCCCTTGCGCAGGTTGCAGGGCGCGCAGGAGGTGACGACGTTCTCCCAGATCGACTCGCCGCCCCGGCTCTTCGGAACGACGTGGTCGAGCGTCAGCCGCCCGCCGGAGGTCCCGCAGTAGACGCAGCGCCAGCCGTCGCGGGCGAAGAGGGCGCGGCGCGAGATCTTCCGCTGCACGGTCCGCGGCACGCGTACGTAGTGGACGAGCCTGATCACGTGCGGCCAGGGAAAGGTGGTGCTCGCCGAGCTGAGCACGCGATCGAGCTCCTCGATCACCTCGGCCTTCCCCTTGAACACGAGCACATGAGCCCGCCGGACGGTCGTCACGTTCAGCGGCTCGTAGCTCGCGTTCAGCACCAATACCTGCTGCAAGACGCCGAAAAGGTACCAGCGCCGTCTAGCGCGACATGGCGCGTTCGACGGCCTCTTCCTCTTCGGGCGAGAGCGCCACCGCGGCGCGGCCGTGATCGAGCTCCTTCATGTAGATACGCGCGTAGTCGCGGCCCTGGATCGCGCTGACCACGATCCCGCTGCGACCACCGTCGAGCAGCGCGACGGACGCGGATTGATGACCGCCTGTCCCCTCGTAGGCGTCGTAGCGCACGATCGAGGTCTTCGAGACCGACTCGTCCACACGCCTGTCGACCCGCGCGAGACCTGCGGCGATCTCGTCGACGGCGCGATGCAGGTCGTCGATCCGAGCCTGCAGGGAGACCGCGAAGTCGACGAGATCGCCCTTGCCGCCGCCGAGCATCACCTGCTGGGAGCGCCGGACTCGCCGCAGGATCAGCCACGACAGGAGGCAGAGCACGATCGCGAGCCCAGCCCCCGCGGCGGCCGCGATCGCGATCCAACCAGCAGTCGAGCTGCTCATCCGCCGCGCAAATCTACTTCAGCGTGAAGATCACCGGATAGGTGGCGCTGTTGTCCGAGAGGTTGGTCTCACCCGGCACCCCCTTCACGCTGACCACGATCTTCACCGGCGTCGTGAACTGCGGCGCGCCGAGATTGCCGAACGTGACCGTTCGCCGCTCGCCCGGGTTGATGAACGGCAGCACGACCGTCTTTTTGATCAGGGGGGTCTGCCTGATCGTCAGCGTCACCGGGATGTTGAGCTCCGCCGAGTTGCCGGCGTCCAGAATGGTGGCCACGAATGCGAGGTTGCTGGTCGCGACGACCGGCGTCTGGGTCGTGCTCGAGAGCTGGGTCCCCTGGGGCATCGCCTTGACGGAAACGAGGGTAGTTCCGTGCAGGCCGCCGGCCTTGACGGTCACGTTGCCACCTTTGAGGCGGCCGAGGATCGAGGAGAGCGAGCTCGCGGTGTAGAAGTCGGGATTCTGGACGAAGTGCGATTCGGGCACGCGCACGTCGCCGACTCCGTCCCTCTGCAGCAGCTGCTTGGCCGGGTCCTTGAAGCTGTCGTCCCAGATGACGTCACTGGCGATCAGCCGCTCGGCGGGCAGCTCGAGCACCGTGCTTGTGGCGCTTCTCGCCTTGAGCGCTTGCGGCAGTGAGCTGGCGATCCCAGCGATGCCCATATAGCGGTAGTCGAGCGCGTCGACCAGGTGCGTGTGCTCATCGCGCAGCCGCCCCGGAGGATTGATCGCTCGGGCGGCGTCGACATCCTGTGCCGCGTCCCGTGCGAGCGCGGCGAGCTTGCGCTCGAGATCGGCCGTCCTGGTGCCGGGGGTCAAAAGGACTGTCGCCAGCTGGCCGCCGACCGATTGCGAGTGCGACCCGATCTGAGCCACCTTCGACATGTAGTTCGCGTACTCCGCGTGCTTGCCCGAGGACTCGCAGCCCTGGACTGCGTAGATCAGCAGGACGATGATCGTGATCACGAACGCGATCAGGCCGACGAGGCGAAGGAGCGGCGTGAACCCCTGAGGTGTCCGCACCGGTCGCCGGGGGCCCCCACGCAGGGGCGGCCGTACCGGTCGCGCCGCCTCCCGGGTCTCCGGCTCCTCGAAGAAGTCGAACTCGATGTCGGTGTCGCGGTCGCTCACGGCTCCCTTGCAGGGAAAACCTGCCGCGGCACTGTAACCGCTGCCACGGCCAGAAAGGCCTTTGCGTCCCGGCGCCGAACGGTGCGGCCGTGACAGAAGCGGCCGTCGCAGTCGCGCCGAACGAACTCGTCCTCGGCCGATACCGCCCCCTCGAACCCCTCGGTAGCGGCGGCTCGGGCTCGGTCTGGCTGGCCCGGGACGAGCCGACCGGCGTCGAGGTCGCGCTCAAGATCGTGCCCCGGGAGGGCAAGTCGGCCTCCCGCGCCGAACGAGAAGCCTCCGCGGCGGCACGGCTGCGTCACGCCGGCTGCCAGCGCGCCTACGCGCTTGCCCGCGACTCGCGCCACGTCTACATCGCCTACGAGTACATCCCGGGCAAGACACTGCGCCAGGCGCTGCGAGACGGCGAGCTCGACGACGCGGCCGCGCTCGAGGCCGCCGCCCAGATCTGCGAGGCCCTGGCGCACGCCCACAGGCACGGGATCGTCCACCGGGACGTGAAGCCCTCGAACGTCCTCCTGGCCGAGGGTGAGGAGATCTGGATCAAGCTGCTCGACTTCGGCCTCGCTCGGATGGAGGGCGAGGAGACGCTGACGGCCGCGGGCGACGTGCCGGG